>NZ_JFHM01000024.1:0-11788 GCF_003664935.1 Mesotoga sp. H07pep.5.4 | reverse complement strand
ACCATTACTCTCAATCGTGTTAAGAAGGGTGCCCAATCTGAAGTACAGGCTCTAAGCCTAAGGATGACGACTGGCTACTCCCTCTACCCTCATTCTATACCCTCTCTCTTTTGACAATACACGAGGATGACGAAATAAGTTGGTTCTGATCAGATGGCTTTGAATTGCTTCTTGAGGACTGGGTCAATCTCTTTTTTGCTCCTGACCAACCCCCAACCTGCTACCTCCGACCACTTACGGATCCTGAACAGGAGTGCTTCAGGATGACGAAATGAGTTGGTTCTTATCAGATGGCCTTTATTAGCCTTCTTCACGCCATAGATGGAGATGCTTGCCAGAATCACGCGAGGCAATCAAAGCAACAAAAGACTGTCATCCCGTGATGGGCTTCCCATTACAGTCCTTTTTTTCGGAAAAGTTTCGAAACCGTATTGTTTTTGAATGAATATTGTTGGATAATTCGATCATTACTCCAATTTCCATTTGGAAGATAGAGGTCGTGTGTTGAAGAAAAGTGGAGATGGAATGGCGATCCTCGCTTATGCTCTCGTCAGTTTTTTCTGGGGATCGACCTATCTGGCCATAAAGATCGGTGTTGAGGGAATGCCGCCGATGTTCTTTGCTGGCGTTAGGTTCCTCATAGCTGGTTTGATCATGATTGCTTTCTCGAGAATCAGGGGATACGCCTTTCCGGCAAGCATGAGAGAGTTCTCGAGATTGTCGCTTATCGGTTTGTTTATGCTACTTGGCGGGAACGGACTCGTAGTCTTCGCGGAACGGTGGGTAGATTCTGGTGTCGCCTCTCTCATGATGGCAACTATACCTATCTTTGCCGGCGTGCTGGAGCATTTTTTCATAAGAACGACACGCTTGACGTTGAAGGCTCTTTTTGGCCTTCTTCTAGGGTTCTTTGGTGTCTACTTTCTTCTAATTCCGGCCGAACACGGTATTTCTATCGACATCCCCGGGATACTAATGCTTCTCTCTGCGAGCTTCCTCTGGTCTATTGGAACGGTACTCTCAAAAACCTTCAAGGGGAACAGTTCGATAGTGTCAAATATCGGGATTCAAATGTTTGCAGGCGGTGTTGGGCTGATGTTCGTTTCTGCAATAACCGGTGAATTCTCAAGAGTAACGTTCTCTATGAATTCGGTTCTGGCAATCGCTTATCTCGTTGTTTTCGGGTCCTTGGTTGCCTACAGCAGCTACATTTATCTTCTTCAGAAGTGGCCTGCAACAAAGGCGGGTACTTACGCCTATATCAATCCTCTAGTTGCCGTCTCATTGGGAGCCATCTTCTTGGATGAAAAGATCAACTTTCTCATGATTCTGGCGATGGGCGCGATTCTTCTTGGGGTACTTATAGTCCAGAAATCAAAGATCAAGGTATCAGAATAGCAAGTATTAAAAAAGGCATGCCTCTAGGGACATGCCTCACAGTAAGTAGTCTTAAGAACTCAGAGGGGATAGTGGCACCTTACAAAATGACCGGGTTTTATCTCCCTCAATTCAGGTGCTTCCCTCTCGCACCGTTCATCGGCAAATGGACATCTGTTATGGAATCTACAGCCCGATGGCGGATCAATCGAACTGGGTATCTCACCCTTCAGTAGCCGCTTTTCCCTTACGAACTTCGGATCCGGGACGGGGTTGGAAGCCATTAACAGATCAGTGTATGGGTGAGAGGGATGTTTGAAGATCGTACTCTTGTCTCCCATCTCAACTACTTCACCGACATACATAACGGCCACTCTGTCGGCTATATAATCCACAAGAGATAGATTGTGTGTTATGAACATATACGTAAGATTCTCTTGGACCTTTATTTCCTTCATCATTTTGAGAACCATTGCCTGAACGGAGACATCCAGCGCCGAGGTCGGCTCGTCAAGGACGATGAACTTCGGTTTGAGAACCATAGCTCTCGCAAATGCTATTCTCTGGCGTTGCCCACCAGAGAACTCATGTGCATATCTATACATGTGATCGTCAATCAACCCTACTTCTTTCAAAACGGCCGCTATCCTGTCTCTTATTTCGATGTCGGTGATCTTGAAATGAATCTTCATCCCTTCCCCAATTATGTTCTTAATCAGTTTTCTGGGATGAAGCGAATTGTACGGGTCCTGGAAGACGATCTGCATATTTCTTCTCACTTCGAGCAGGTCCTTGCCCTTGAGTCCAAGTATGTCCTTTCCCTCGAATTCTATCTCACCTGAGGTCGGCTCGATAAGCCTCAAAACAGTTCTGGCAAGAGTCGTCTTTCCCGAGCCCGACTCTCCGACCACGGCAAAGGTTGACCCAGTTGGAATGTCCATATTTACGTCGTCTACAGCTCTGACAAATCGCTTCTTCGAGAAGATCGACTTCTTCACCGGGAAGTAAGTCTTCAGGTTCTTGATCTTGATCAAGGTCTCAGCCATCTTCTCTCACCTCGCTCTTTCCTTTGAAGAGATAGCAGGCAACGTAATGATCGGGCTCGATCTCCACAAATGGGGGTCTTTCAACTTTGCAGATATCCATCGCGTGCGGACACCTCGGATGGAATCGGCAGCCGGAAGGAGGATTCACCAGATCGGGAACAGTTCCCTTTATTGCCTTGAGTTCATCTGTTCTTCCCACTCTCGGTACCGCCTGGAGTAGACCACCCGTGTAAGGATGTAACGGCTTTTCGAACAGTGTGGCTGTAGACGCATATTCGACCGAGTTTCCGGCGTACATTACAAGGACTTTGTCACAGAACTCGGCAACGACACCCATATCGTGCGTAATCAACATGACTGCGTTGCCCATCTTTTTGGCCAGTTCGTCGAGCAACTCAAGAATCTGAGCCTGGATGGTAACATCAAGCGCAGATGTTGGCTCGTCTGCGATTAGCAGCTTTGGATGACTTGCAAGGCCCATTCCTATCATCACTCTTTGGGACATTCCGCCACTAAGCTCATGAGGATAACTGTTCATAACTCTTTCGGGATCAAGGCCGACAAGGCGGAGCATCTCTTTAACCTCCGGGTAGGTATTCTTGATCCTGATCTTCTTTGACTTGGCGATTGCCTCCCCTATCTGGTAACCTACTTTCATTACGGGATTTAGGGAGGATCTTGGTTCCTGGAAGATCATCGACATTTCTACGCCTCGTATGTTGTTCATTTTCTCTTCAGACAACTCTACAAGGTTCCTACCGTTGAAGATTATCTTTCCCTCCTGGATCTCTCCGGGTTGTTCAATCAAGCGCATTACCGCCAACGAAGTGACCGACTTTCCACAGCCCGTCTCCCCCACGACTCCAAGTCTTTCGCCAGAGTCCATCCAGAGCTCGACACCGTTGAGCGCTTTCACTACTCCTCTGTATGTGTAGAAAGATACTTTGAGGTTAGATACATCTAATAGCTTTCCTCTAAGCTCCATATAATTACCTCCTCAACCTTGGATCGAGCATGTCTCTTATTCCGTCACCGAGGAGGTTGAATCCAAGAACGACAAAGGCGATGAATATCCCCGGAAAGGTAGATATCCACCACTGGTCGATCAGGTAGTTTCTGCCGTCGGAAACCATGGCTCCCCATTCGGGTGTTGGAGGCTGGACACCTAACCCGAGGAAGCCAAGACTTGCTGCGGTGAGGATTATTGTGCCCATTCTGAGAGTCAACTGAACAAGAACGGGAGAAATACACATTGGCAAAACGTGAAGGAACATTATTCTAAGATTGCCACCGCCGACCGCACGTATAGCTTCAATATATGGCTGCGATTTGACTTTTATTGCCTCGGCTCGGGAGAGCCTGGCGTAGGTTGTCCACGTGACAATGGATATGGCAATAATCGTGTTTGTCAGATTCGGACCCAGCATTGCAGCAAAGGCCATTGCTAGGACCAGACTGGGAAAGGCCAGAAACATGTCCGTTATCCTCATGAGCACTTCGTCGACAATGCCACCGAAATAACCTGCCGTAACACCAACAATAATTCCTATGGACCCGCTGATGACCGATACCAGGAAGATTATCCAGAGCGCGATCCTGGATCCCATGATAACCCTGCTGAATATGTCCCTCCCGAACTGGTCCGTTCCGAAGAGATGCTGCCAGCTCGGAGCCTGCAATTTTATCTGGAGATCCTGATGAACCGGGTCGTAAGGAGCTATAAGTGGCGCAAAGGCTGCCATAAGAAGGAAAACAAGGATTATAGCCGAACCGATCATCGTGAGGCGGCTCTTTCTCCAGAGAAAGGCTGTATGCTTCAAATCATCCATGAATGGCTTAGATACTTTTACGGTTTTTTCCATCTAGATCACATCCTCATCCTTGGATCGAGAAGAGCGTAAAGAATGTCCACGATAAGATTCGCAATTGAATATATCAAGGCTATATACAATGTACCGCCCATTACTGCCGGATAATCAAGGAAGAGCATTCCGGTGGTTATATATCTACCCAGACCTGGCCAGGAGAAGACCGTTTCCGTAAGAACGGCTCCTTCCAGCAGACTTCCAAATACGAGTCCGATTATCGTAACGGTCGGTATCAGAGAATTACGAAGTGCATGTCGGTAAATAACTACGTTTTTTCTCAAACCCTTCGATTTTGCCGTTCTTATGAAATCCTGCCTCAACACGTCGAGCATGCTTGCCCTGGTAATTCTAGCTATGGAGGCCGTTGCGTTGTAACCGAGGACGAACGCTGGAAGAAGAATATGCATAAGGGCTTCTTTGAATGTGTCCCACTGCCCTGCAATGATTGAGTCTATAAGATACATGCCCGTCACTCTTGGAGGCGGATAGGTGAAGAAGCCAAGTCTTCCGCTCCCGGGGAGCCAGCCCAGCTTGAAATAAAACACAAGCAACAGAAGAAGCCCAATCCAGAAGACCGGCATCGAGACCCCTAGTATAGAGAAGATTCTCGAAAACTGGTCTATGGCTTTGTTACGGTGAACGGCCGACAAGATTCCCAGAGTTATCCCCAGTATAATTGAGATAGTTATCGCGACAAGAGCCAGTTCCATCGTGGCAGGGAAATAGTTCTTGATATCTTCCATAACTGGATTGGATGTCTTCAAAGAAACCCCGAAATCTCCTCTGACTGCTCCAGTGATGAAATTGCCGAACCTTATTATTAGAGGTTGATCGTAGCCCAGCTTTGCCTTCAATCTATCAACCGCTTCCGGCGGAGCATTTCCTCCAAGAATGGCGCCGACCGGATCGGCAGGAATGACATTTGCTATGAAGAAGACAATACAGGCGACTCCAAAGAGAACTATGATCATTAAGAATAGTCTTCTGAGTAAGAATTGTCCGAAGTTCATAGAATTACCCCCGCATCAATATCTGATTTTTTTGGGAAAGAATACGCCCCGCTCAAAAGAGCGGGGCGGGGGATACTTTACTTAGATACCTTGGTGAAGTCGAACAGCATTCCGTAACCGAAAGCGGCTTCTTCAAAGTTCTTGACTTCTTTGCGAATTCCCCAGAACTCTACTGTCTGGTAAAGCATTGCAAAGGGTCCATTGTGGAACCAGTATTCTGTAAGATCCTTGTAGATCTGTTCACGCTTGTCTGGATTGGGCTCGATCTGACCCCATTCACAGAGCGTTGCCGCGTAGTCATCGTACCATGCATTTCTCCATGCAAGCTGATTTGCCCTGTAGCTGGCGTGAGCCATTGCAAGGTTGTCCGGGTCTGGATAATCGTTACCCCAGCCGGCAATGATCATCTGATGACCCTGTGCCCTGTACTTGGCATACATCTGAGAAGACTGCATTATCACGATATTTGCCTTTATACCTGCAAGAGCCAGGTCGGCCTGGATCTTTTCGGCTTCGGCCTTTCTTGTATCCGTGTTGCTGGTCAACAGTTCAACTTCGAATCCGTCAGGATAACCGGCCTCTGCTAGGAGAGCCTTGGCCTTCTCTATATCCTGATAGAATGGATTCTCTTCAACATATCCGAAGTAGCCCTTGTTTATGAAACCCTGCACGAGGAGAGCGTTGTTTAGCATAATATCTTCAACTATCTCTTCGTAGTTGATTGAGTACCTTACGGCTTCTCTTACCTTCGGGTTCGCAAGGGGTCCCCATGTAGCATTCATTGAGAGATATTCGTTTGAATGTCCTGGAACCTTGATTTCAACGATGTCGGGATTTCTCTTAGCTTCTTCCAGCAACTGCGGCGTGAGATCCCATGCCACATCGATATCTCCTCTTTCGAGAAGAAGTCTCTGGTTTGATGCCTCTGGAATGTCTCTTATCATTATTCTTTTCAGAGGGGGCTGTTCGCCGTAATAATTGGGGTTGGCTTCAAGAAGGATAACGTTGTTTCTTTCCCACTGAACGAGAACGTATGGACCCGCACCAGCGGAGTGATCTGTAAGCCATGCGCCACCAAGGTCTCCCTCGACTTCGTGTTCAAGAACTACGTCTTTGTTGACGATACCTGTGAACATGTTGGATAGAATTCCGAGTGTTATGTTCTCTGCATAAGGAGCGTTCAAGGTTATCGACACAGTGTAATCGTCGATCTGCTTTATCTTCTCATCCACGTTGTCCTTGTTTATGCCGAATATATCGACCAAGAACCACGCAGAAACAGACTCGAGAACTACTGGTCTCTTCAGAGAGAAGAGAACATCCTCGGCTGTAAGGGCATCACCGTTGGAGAATTTGACTCCCTTCCTGATATTGAAGATGTAGGTAAGTCCATCATCGGAAATCTCCCAGCTCTCGGCAATGTCGGGTACTGGAACGATGACGCCGTCAATTGCCTCTAGTTTGACTAATTGAGCATAGATGGCAGCGACGATTTTGTTTGGAAATACCTCATAGGCAACGGCCGGATCCATGGTAATAAAAATGCCGGTGTTTGCGCCTATTACAAGAGTGTCTTTTGGAGTCGCAGCAAATCCCATCGCTGCAACAAGAAGTACCATTAGAGAAATCAATATGAAGCTTCGCTTCATTCTTGCACCTCCTTTTCCCACGTTAAAGAGTGATGACAAAAATCAGTATAAAATTGGATACTGTCTATCTTTCTCCTGTCTGAACCCGACAGGATCGACATTCTTAAGCAGTAAATGAGAATCCAAATCGTGATAAGTGAATGCGCCGGTTCCAGCCGCGAAATGAACGCTTTGAGAGACCCCTGCTCCCGACTCGCTCATGCAGCCTATCATAAGACCTATACCCGCGCTGTTACACATCTCTACAATCGCAAGAGCGTCTGATAGTCCAGACTTCATGAGTTTGATATTGACGTAATCGACTGCGCCTTCCTTTATCAGTCTCATAACGTCGTACTTCGTCTTTGCGCTTTCATCTGCGCCAACAGGATACATAGAGCCCTGCCTGATTATCTTCAATCCCTCGAAATCTTCGGCAGGTACCGGTTGTTCGAATATCCCCACAGGCACATCGTTTCTGTACATTGCATCTATGAATCTCAATGCTTCTTTGGCCGTGTAGCCGGTATTGGCATCTATGACATACCTGACTCCTTTGATTTCGTCATTGACTGCCAGCACCCTCGCCACGTCGCTCTTTACGTCTTCGCCTACCTTCATCTTGATCACTTTATGACCGGCTTCGAAGATCTCCTTTGCATCATGTACGGTCTCTTCCAGACTACCGATGCTAACGGTCTTGTCTGTTTCCACAAAGTCTTTCATACCCCCAAGAATCTGATATACAGGGGTTGAGATCGATCTCGAGAAGGCATGAAGCGTCGCAAACTGAATTGCAGCCTTCAGACTGGGAGCCGTTCTCGAATACGCATCGAGCTTTGCGAAAATCCTCCTGTAATCACGGACGTCGAGGTCCTTGATCATCTCAAGAATCTCCTTCTGGAGCTGGAAGATCGCGGCTCCGCTCTCACCATTGACTCTGAACGATGAAGAGGACTCGCCTAGACCTATTGTTCCATCTGAAAGAATCAGTTCGACCTCGATATTTACTTTGGAAGTGGAAACGTTGTTTGCAATGTGAAAAGGCTTTACAAAGTCCCATTTCTTTTCGGTGAAACGCAGATCCTTGATCTTCATCCTTTCCTCCCCTTGTAAGAAAGCACAACCCACTTTCAATAGTGAAAAAACATCTATACAATAATACCTTAAATGGTTACTCTCTCCAAAATAGAGTAACCTACTCGGTTTTACGATACTTAGTTATAACATAAATTATGTAACACCTAAACATCATCATATTAAAGCTGTTGCCATTCATTAGATTGAACTGGAGCTAATTTTTCCGTCGTAATCATTTTCTTTGACGCACTGGCTGGTAAGATTAGTTCAGAAAGGCGCGGCATTGGTATTGTTAAGAGCGTCGCGGGAAGTAAGGGTTGCCAACGCGAGGAAGAATAGAATATTGATGCAAGGCTGTCTTTGGCAGGAGGCGAGGCCGACTTCGTCGGGAAGTGATGCCCTTATAGAACATTGGACGCAATGCCGGCAAAGATCGTACCGGGACGCAATGCACTGAGGAGCACCAGTGGACGCAAGGCTGGCGAAGAACATGCCAGGACGCAATGCCCGCTTTGCGGGGAAGATCTTCAAAGCCATTCTGCTAACGCAGCCCAGTTGCACTTCGTGCAGCCAGTCTCTGCTTCGCAAAGGCCAGTCAGTGCAAGCAGTGACAAGAATAACCGAAAGACAAAATTGATGCAGAACATCAGGGCCATTGCACTTCGTGCGGTCAGTTCCGCTTCGCGGGAGAAGAGCCGCTGCACGCTGCAAAGAGCCGTCCTTGGTTCGTCCCAAACCATGAACCCGTCCTTCGGAAGAGCAGTTGCAAGTTGACTGTTCCAAGTTGCGAGCATAAGAACCGGTGTGCGCTTAAGAGAAAAAACCCGCTGGTCGCTGAGCGAAAGAATTCGTCATCTGAACTTGATTCAGAATCTCGATGATGTTCTCTTGTTGAATGTCAGTAACGAGCTTACTTCATTGCCATTAGAACAGGTCTCCTTTCTTTTTCTTGCAACTTGCATCTAGGAACTCACAACCGTTCTTCTCGGAGAACGGAGAACCGTCCAACGGCGAACCGGTTTCACTTTGCTCTTTCCAACCCCCAACCGTTACCTGCAACCACGGCCCTTCACAAGAGCAGATCCCGAAACAAGTTCGGGATGACAGCAAATCGTTATTCCGAAAACCGCGTCGCGATAAGGATGCGAAAAGTCTACGAAAAGCCACCAGCGGGACGATAGTGAGGGGCTTCCACAAACCGCTGCGCGGACAACTTCCTCAGTTGCATTGAAACCCTGAATTGATTGCCGGTTCTCTTCACGAGACCCCATACCCTGTAATCGATACCCTGCCCTTCGCGTCATCTGAACTTGTTTCAGCATCTCTATCCTAAGAACCGCTGTACACTGATGAAAACCGCGTTGTCCGTCAACGGTCCACCGTTCTCAGAGAGGATCAAAACCAGGTCCCGGATCAAGTCCGGGATGACAACGTGAGAGACACGCGAGAAGGCGAGATTGGTATGACAGCCTTTGCTGATTCCGAAAGCGAAATAATTCGTCTGAACTTGTTTCAGCATCTCTATCCTAAGAACCGTTGTGCGCTTAAAAGCGGAGAACCCGCTGGTCGCTGAGCGAAAGAATCCGTCTGAACTTGATTCAGAATCTCGATGATGTTCTCTTGTTGAATGTCAGTAACGAGCTTAGTTCATTGCCATTAGAACAGGTCTCCTTTCTTTTTCTTGCAACTTGCATCTAGGAACTCACAACCGTTCTTCTCGGAGAACGGAGAACCGTCCAACGGCGAACCGGTTTCACTTTGCTCTTTCCTACCCCGAACCTGCTACCCCCAACCCCGGTTCATATTCTTCTGACAATCTTGAACTTACTCTTGTCTGCCCTATATAGTGAGATTACGTACTCAATGCAGATGTCGCTCTTTGTGTAGGTGAATCGCTTCCTCATTATTGCGCAATCGTCCTGCTCCTGCCTAAGAAAACGCGCCTCTTCCTTCTTGAGTCTGGTAAGCTCCATTTCTTCTTCGGCGTAGGAGATGTTGATTCCAAATTCCTTTCTAAGGATTCCATAAAGGGATTCCCTTTCCATGTCTCTCTGGGTTATGTTTAGAAGCCTAATGTCGGCCCCCACGTTCAGATATGCCTCTTCAATTGCGTAGGGTTCGCCCTCGAGAATCCTTACTCTTTTCAATAGCACAACCATTGCATCGGCAGGAATGTCGAAGAGCTCGACGGCATCGGCAGGAACCCTAACGAGTCTGTTTTCGAGAACCACAGAACGAGTCTCGACGCCTCGCTTTCTTGCTTCGTCTGTGAACCCTGTAAGTATGGCCAGTTGTTCTTCTCTCTTGGAGCCCGTTACAAAGGTTCCCTTCCCCTTCAGTCTTTCAATGACCCCCTCTCTTCTGAGCTCATCCATCGCCCTTCTAACTGTAAGTCTGCTTATACTGTATTTTTGACAGAGGTCCTTCTCTGTTGGAAGCTTGTCCCCTTTCTGGTATTTTCCAGAATTCAGGGATTCCTTTAAGTCCATATATAGCTTGTAATATAGCGGAATCGGTGTTTCGGCCATGACGACCCCCTTCACTCTCTGTACTTCAACTCACCGGGATAAAGAAGACAATCATCTACAAAGTCTATGAACTCCATTCCGGATTCCTTCCACTCTCTGTAATCAAGGTTATGTGTTCTGATCTTCAGTGCGCTTTCTTTAATACCTATTAGATCGTCCGAACGATCCATGATATCAAATTGTTCATATTTTAGCAAATATTCCATCATCTTCAAAGTTATCACGAAATAGTTGTCTTCAATCCTGGGGAAGAATTCGACTCCACTGCAGTTGGCATTGGCATACTTTCTGTAAAAGGGCATATAATCACGGCTCCTAACTCTAAGACCAGGGAACTCCTCCCTGAGGTATTTGGTCAGGTCGGAGCCGTCTATCCACGGAGCGCCTATCACAAGGAAGGGTTTAAAAGTACCCCGGCCTTCAGATACGCTTGTACTTTCAAAGAAGCAGGTCCCTGCATAGCCGAGAAGGGACTCGAATGTTGGCACGTTTGGTGAAGGTACATTCCAGAAAAGAGAAGTGTTGTCGTGCATCTCTCCTCGCCACCCTTCAAGCATGGAAATTTTCAGATCGAGGTCGAGTCTCTTGAGTTTCTTGAAGTACTGAGCCAGTTCGCCAGTGGTTAGACCGTACTGTAAAGGAAGCTCGTAACCACCAACAAAGGTTTGGAGATCGTTTTCGATTCTACTTCCAAAGACTCCCCTGCCCAGAGGGTTTGGCCTATCAAGGACCATGTATTGAAGACCGTACTCGGCGGCAGCTTCCATCGTATAGGCAAGAGTGTATATGTAGGTATAGAATCTCAATCCCACATCCTGTATGTCGTATACCAGCATGTCCAAGCCGTCAAGATCCTCCTTCACGGGTTTGCGTTTGTCTCCGTATAGACTGACGATGGGTACCCCATACTTCGGGTGGAGGGTATCACTGACATGCGCTCCGTCTGCAACTCCTCCCAGGCCGTGTTCCGGTGTGAAGATCTTCTTTACATTCAGACCGTTTTCGAACAGTATGTCAATTCCCCATTTAAAGTCTGAGTCAACAAAAGAGAAGTTAGTTACCAGTCCTATAGCTTTCTTCTTCAACCCGCTGAGACCATTTTTCTGAAGCTGGTCTATCCCGAGTAGAATCATGAGCATCACTCCCTGCAAATATGTTTATTCTCAATGACAATCATGCCATATTGTCATATCATTTTCCGAGTCCTCACGGAAGTTTCGGTGAAGAGCTTTACTCAACTTTGACAGCAAG
>NZ_JFHM01000015.1:0-85219 GCF_003664935.1 Mesotoga sp. H07pep.5.4 | reverse complement strand
GAGAAGAGGAGGAAAGAAGATGAAGAAGAGAAACATGAAGGAAGTAGACAGGATAGTTTTACAGGTAAGAGAGAGTGCTTTCAGTTCCTTGATGATGAATCCCAGGTTCTAACTCCGAAGAGAAGGGGGTGAGATCATGAGAAAGAGAAGAGAGAATTTAGCGGATGTGGATAGATACATTGACAAGATAAAGACAGATGCACTGAAGAGATACATGAGCTCTATCCACAACTGAAAAGAAGGAGAGGCGTTCAAATTGATAGAATCCAAAGGAATACTGGATACCAAATAACTGAAGACCCGTTCCATAACTTTCCAAAGGGTCTTCAGTTTTTATTGTAGAGTCTGTGGAAAGAGATGGCCGTTTCTCTGCTATGGCAGATCAGTTATAGAATGCAAGACGCAATATCGGCAAAGATCGTGCCGGGACGCAAGGCTGCCTCCGGCAGGAAGTGAGGCTCGCTGGCGCGAGGAAGTGATGCTGGCGCTTACGGCCAGGAGGCTGAAAAAAAAGTCAGAGAATAAGATCCAGTGCAAAATCGACAAAGAATGACAACATCCTGTAATTCTAATGAACACAACGATCCGTGATTCTGAACTTGTTTCAGCATCTCGATCCAAAGAGACGCTTTACGGTTAAAATCAATAACCCGCTGATCACTGTGGAAGGCAGTTCTCCGTTTACCGATGAGATCGAGTAACACGAGAAAGAGCATTTTCGAGAGTTCGCTCACTCACGAGAAGAGCGAGATTCTGAGCAGTATCATCTCAGAGTGACGCGATACAAGAGAAGGCTATCACCGCATGCCACTCGTACAAACTCCTTACTTCAGCACCCGTAAGGCTGCCCCAATGAGCCTGCCCCAAAATGGTCCTGTTTGGGGCTCCTGTTTGGGGACTCTGTTCAGGGTCATCCCATTATATCCCCACGCCGTCATCCCGTGATGGGTCTGCACGGGATCTGCCCTTCTGGAAACCGTTTCCGGTGGTTGGAAAGAGCGACTGAAAACCGGATCCCCGTTGAATCGTTCTCCGTTCTCAGAGAAGAACGGTTGCAAGTTCCTAGATGCAAGTTGTGAGAAGAAGAAAGAAAACCTTTTTCTTAAGGGCTATTAAGTAAGCTCGCTACTGACATTCAAGAAGAGAGCATCGAGATTCTGAATCAAGTTCAGATGACGGGATGTTGTGTTCTTAAGAATTACAGGACGCTGTCATGGGATGTGATGCTTTCGGTAAGCCTGCCGGGATGCTGAAACAAGTTCAGATGACGAATTATTTCGGTTCACTTGTATTCGTCTCCTCTGGTACTCACCTGACGGGATCACTGTCCCGCCTTTTCCCGTAACGTTCACTACCATGGCTCTTTACCACAGCAGCTTACGGCGGTTTGAAGCCTCCACCTGCATGGCGGCTTCGTGGGGCCCTCCCTCATCTTCAATTAAGCATGGCTTGAAGTTTACTTCTTCGCCTTCTTGGCACACTCCAACCTCGAACCTCGTCGCGTTTTGACCAAGAACGAGGAACAAATCCTCTCTCTTGAATAACAGTTCTCCTCGACGAATCTGTTTTGTCCCTATTCCTACCGCCTACTTACTACCCGCGATCATGATCTCCCCTTTATTTGGCCAAATGCTCAATCTCATGTTTGCCAAAAAAACACATCTCCTCTTGACAGACGAGCTTTCTCAACACAGAAATTGTATTGAAGAAGAATAGGTGTAATAATTGAGTTGTGAAGGGAGATGACCTTGAATGGAACTGGAAAGAATTCTCGTAGTTGATCCAATAGATGGTGAATACACAGCAGATGTAAGGATTTCTGGAAGCAAAATCGAATCAATCAAGAAGACCGGAGGAGATTTCAGATCGATAGCTATGCCCGGCTTCGTTGATACTCATTCGCATGGCGCCCTTGGAATAAATTGCATGACAATGAACCATGAAGGGTTGGAAAAGTGGGAGGAATTTGCTCAATCTCATGGTGTGACTTACCTTCTCCCAACCACAGTATCTGCTAGCGAGGAAGGAATGAAGAGAGTTGCAGATCTTGTATCTAAATACATTTCCGACAGGTCAAGAACGGTGGTTCACGGAGTGCATTTCGAAGGTCCATATATTAACCCCAAGAAGAAAGGTGCTCAAAATCCGGAAGCAATTAGGCAGCCAACACTATCAGAGATAAATTCTGTGCTTTCAGATGTAGTTATGATAATTACGATGGCCCCCGAGGTTGGAGGATTTTTGGAGGTCCTTCCCGAGACAATAAAGCGAGAAATCACTGTCTCGATCGGACATACAGACGCCACTTATAACCAGATCAAGGCTGCTTATAAATTAGGTGCCAGGAGGATGACTCACTTCCCCAACGGTATGAACACCCTTCACCATAGAGAGATTGGTTGTGTTGGAGCGGGATTCCTGCTTCCTTTGAATCTCGAAATGATTGTCGACGGAGTTCATACCACGCCTGAATTCGTAGAAATGGTCTACAAAATCCGTGGAAGCGAAGCGATAATTCTTGTTACCGATTCTCTTGATGCAACGGGTTTGGATAATGGGATTTACGATCTCGGTGGTCTAAGGGTAGAAGTAAAAGACAATGTTGCAACACTTGAAGACGGGACTCTAGCCGGAAGTACTCTGACAATGGACAAAGCAATAAGAAATTTCAAGAGGTGGACTGGCTGCAATTTTCAAGAACTGGCGAAAGTATCTTCCTACAACGCTCTTAAGAATCTTGGCATCTCCAACAGGGGAAGATTCAAAGAGGGCATGATTGCCGATATTGTGTTGCTTAGCAAAGAACTGGAGGTCGAAGAAACGATTCTAGCTGGCAAATCTGTGTTCATTTCCAAGTAGCTATGAGATCGCGAAAGCCAGAGTGGGTAGCTTTTCCCAAAAGAAAGGCTCTCTGATTTTTGAAGATTTTTAAGAAGAAGATTATAGTGACTTTTCTCGTCGAACGTGCATTGTATTGAGTAGATTTAATTAAGATTCATTACGCATTTCCAAACTATTCCACTAGGATCTGGTGCTGTATTGACAGAGCCACTTCACCAGAATTTACGAGCTTGACCCTATTCATTAATCCGGACTGGCCAGAGTAACTCTCCTACTGTCTGCAAGCTTTTTCTAAGATAAGTTAACAACGATCACTGTGGCAAGAATGATACATATCCTCTTATTTGGGAGAATGGACTGATTTCTTCAAGAAGACTCACGACTATTGTTTATGCAGAGAATTCTCTATCAATAATGATATGCTGTAGGTTGAAGTCTGATAAGGAGGTGTGAAAAATGGAGCTTCATAAATCAACCATCGCTTATTCACTCAAAAGGGAGCTGGACTACCTTCTCTCACTCCCCTTACAATACGACGAAGAAGATACTGAATGGCCACTTATTCTATTTCTCCATGGAGCGGGTGAGAGGGGAGACAATTTGGAGCTACTGAAGAAGCACGGAATTCCACGAGTGGTTAGCGAAATGAGCGATTTTCCTTTCATAACCGTCTCGCCACAATGTCCGGAAAATGATTGGTGGCTGAACAGACTTCAGGACCTCAGATTTCTCCTAGAATCGATCATTAAGCAGTACAGAGTCGATCACTCAGCAATCTATCTCACAGGCCTTTCTATGGGAGGTTTCGGAACCTGGCATATGGCAGTTGAGTACCCAGATTTATTTTCCGCCATAGCTCCAATTTGTGGCGGAGGATTAGGGATTTTGGGATTCCCGGAAAGAGTGATCGATATCAAGGATTTGCCGGTTTGGGCCTTTCACGGAGAAAAAGACAATATTGTCTCTGTTGAAGAGAGCAGAATTCTTGTGAAAACTTTGAAGGAAGCCGGAGGAAACGCAATGCTAAAGATCTATCCCGATGCAGGCCATGATTCATGGACAGAGACTTACTCGGATCCGGAACTTTATGAATGGTTCATGAGCAAGCGTAAACTAGGTTGACTTCGTTCTTATGGAACTTACCTGAGATCTGTTGAGAATCATTCTGGTTGGTTTGAGATTTCCAGTTCTAAAACCTCTCCTGCTCCTGACAATCTGTTTACGAGCCTCAAAATAGACTCTTAGTGAAAGAACCCAGATCACTGCTACCAATATCCAAACCGCTATCAACATTATCAGGAGCCACCCAAACCCTTCAAGTCTTTCTCTTGCTCCAAAGAATCTCGTGATTCCATAAATCGATACGGGAGATACTATTCCGAGTAAAACCGATGCTCTTATGAAGTTGTTTCTTATGAGTCCTATTTTGGGCCTTCTGCTTCTCCTTACTGCAAAACCCATTAAATCACCACCTCAAGTTACTTCTTGTCTGAGTAATGTAATTATACACTCATTGTTTTGCCTGCCCTTTAATAGAGAAATACTTTCGCCGAAAACTTCCAACATAAGACATATGAGATCCATTTCTCATAAGCAACAACGAATCTCTCTTTCTTCCAGAAGAATTTGGCAGTCGCTCTTTTAATTTCTCGCCTCTCCTCACTTGTAATAGAGTACTCTGTGAATTCAAATTGTGGAGGCTCAAATGGTCAAGTTAACAGATGAATCATCGAAAGAGGCTTTTATCGATTACTGCAGGAAATTCATCCGGAGCATGGCGATTCTTTTTTTTTGCTATCGGAGACATTTGTCGCCGCTGAAGATCATCCTTCAGTAATTCTCTTGGATAGAAATGATGAAGTTATTGGAGCTGCCTCTCTAATTCTTGAGGGAAGATATAGGAGTTTAAGAAGGGGAAGATTCATGATTCTTCATTCCAAATCATCGATGACGGACGCCTATAGATCACTACTTACGCCATTACTAAGTAAAATCTCTGGAATAGACGAGGTCTATCTCTTTGTTTCATTAGGAAAACCAGTCGAATCCATTCTAAAGGAAATCGGTTTCAAAGTTGAGGGATATTCCTTCGTCCTTAAGAGAAGGCTAATTAGCAGCTCTCTAGAAACCCCCGAGGAAATCGATTTCACCACATTTGACTTGGAGAAACACGGAGAGACTTTCTGCAAAATAATCAACTCTGCTTTCGCCAAACTAGCGGGCCATTTCGACATTGACCCGAACTGGTTAAAAAGCAATCTGTCAATTAGCACAGTTCCAGATTCAGGGATTCAACTGCTATATAAAGAAAATGAACCAGTAGGCCTCTTCTTTTCGGAAATCAATAGTGAAAGACTCCTTGAAATAGGTCCTCTGGCGTTACTGCCAGGCTTTTAAGGGCAGGATTTTAGAAAGCTCTTGTTAAGAAAAACATTGGCTCTTTCTTATGAATTGGGCCTTGGAAGTGTCCTCTCGGAGAATACATGAAACGAGATCACCCTTTCTCTTTATCTTGAAGATGGATTTGAGAAAGTCCAGGCAAAAACCTGTTACAACCTCATTGTCTAGATCACTCTAAACTCCTGATGAACTCCAACACTTCTACGGCATGACCCTTTGCTTTAACGTTTCGATATTCTTTTGCGAGAATTCTGTTTTCATTAATTACAAAAGTCGATCTTTCTGTTCCCATATATTCACGACCGTACATCTTTTTCGGTTTGATCACGTCGAACATCTCGTGAATCCTTCCATTCTCATCACTCAGAATAGAAAAATTCAAATCAAGCTTCAACGAGAAGCTCTGATGGGATTTCAGACTATCTTTGCTAACACCAATTATGACTGTATTTAAAGCCTCGAACTCGCTCGCCAAATCTCTAAAGCCTTCTGCTTCGAGCGTACAACCGGAAGTGTTATCTTTTGGGTAAAAATAGAGCACAATCTTCTTCCCGGAAAAGTGGGACAACGATATCTCATTGCCGTTTTGATCAAGTAATGAAAAGTCCGGTACGTTCTTGCCCAGAGAAATCTCGGCCATTATTTCACCTCCACCTTTTTCGGATGTCAAGAACGCCCCATCAGGATCAAGAAAGGAGCCCCGTTTCACTCATCTTAATTATAGGACAAATTACTCTAAGCACTTAGAATTCTCAGCCCTGTCTTCTTTGCTTGCAGAATGACGTGCTGTACCCATTAGAAATTAGACTCTCGGAAAATTGCAGGTACAATCTACTCCAAGCGTATCGAAGTCTTTTTCTCTTCTGGTGTTGTCAGATTATCTTCTGAAGAAAGATTCATGGCATGGATTTGCAAATATTCTAGCAGTGGAGAAAATTCCACCCCTTATATCTTAAGAGAATAGCGGCTTCCAGGCGGAGGCCGCCTTTTTTTTTCGTAGTCCTTCTTGCTGATATAATCATTTTGAGATCTTTGATTATGAAGATAAGGGGTGAAGGCAATGGATTTTTTAGCGGCTCAACTTCCTGAGAAGATCGGCTTGCTTGAGAGCAATGGAGACTACAAAGGGGCTATAAAAGAAATCGATAGTGAGCTTGAAAGCTATCTTCCTTCTATTATGACAAGAAGACTGTTATGGGAAAAGGAAAGAATTCTCAGACTGAAGGACAATTATCCATACACTAATTCACAGGCATTTGAGATTCTATCGAATTCTATAGACAACTTCACCAGAGAGGAATTTGAAGGTTTATGTGAAGCGAAGCAACTAGACTCAATGACTCTCGACGGTGAGGAAAGATTCGAAAGAAGATTCGATAAGAATCTTCTATTCGTTATGCCGGAATATGGTAGTCGACTGAAGCAAAAAGATAACGAACGAGACGAAATAAGGGCGCTCCTCCACAGAGAAATAGACAGGCTTATCAGCACTAGAGAACCCTCAAAATTCAAAGTGAATGCTAGATCGTCAATCAATGTTCAAAGCTCTGAGGAAAATGTTTTCCGCTGTTGGTTGCCAGTATCCAGAAATGGAGAACAAGTTTCCTCAACGAAGATCCTCAACACAAGTCACGATTATTTCCTGTCTCCGGCAGATTACTCCCAACGCACCGTATACATGGAGTCAGATGCAAAAAAAGATACCGTTTTCAGTGTCGAATTTGAGTACGAAATCTCCGAAATATCGACTTCCCTCGATCCTTCCAGATGCACACATCCCGATGAAAAGAGATTTGAAAGCTATTTGATTGAACGAGCGCCCCATATCGTATTTTCACCATTTATGAGATCTCTAGCCGATGAGATCTCTGGCAAGGAGACCAATCCCTACTACATCGCTAAGAGTTTCTATGACTGGATATGCGAGCATGTCAAATATACATTCATGAGTGAATATGCCCTTTATCCAAATCTTTCGGAATTTGCCGCTACCAATCTCAGGGGGGATTGTGGTGTAAAAGCTCTGCTGTTTATAACACTTTGCAGAATAAAGGGAATACCCGCTAGATGGCAATCAGGATGGTTCGCATCTCCAAAAGGTGCGAGCCCCCACGACTGGGCTTTGTTCTGGCTCGAACCTTTCGGGTGGGTTCCAGCCGACTGTTCCTTCGGAGGATCGAGGAAGGATATCCCTGCTTATAGAGAGTTCTACTTCGGGAATCTAGATGCGTACAGAATGATCTCGAATTCAGAATTTATGGCACCCCTGTTGCCGGCTAAGAGATTTTTCAGATCTGATCCATATGACAATCAGGTGGGAGAAATCGAGACAGAAAAGAGAGCCTTGAGATCGTACGAGAGGGAGTGCTCTATTGAAATACTCTCTTTTGAAAGGTTAACGTAACAAAAGCTGAAAACGGAGATCACTCTGAAAGATCTTTTTTCCTCTCGCTGTTATCAGTTTATGAAATCGCCAAAACAATCTTTTCGTCAGCCCTTAAAAGGATAAAAATGCTGCGATTATTCGATAGCTATCGAAAACCGATCATTTTGAACTGGAGCAAATCTGTTTTTCTGTCCATATAGTTTCAGCATGAGAGAAAATGCCTTGAATACTGATAGACTTATTTAAATAGATTACTACAAAGGAGGCATTCCATGAAGAAAAAATTCGTCCTGCTTTCTTTGTTGGTTATTTTTGCAGTTTCAGCATTCGCCCATGTACCGGCCTTCCTAACATCCGATGACTTTGCTAAAGGTGCATTCCTTGTAAGGGACATAGATCTGTCACAGATCTTTTATTATGTCTTCTCCGCAGCAGAGAAAATCACATTCGTATTCGAAGGTTTTGTCGGTCAGCACTTCCACATGCTTTTTGGAGTACCAAAGGAAATTGAAGGCATGGATTCCACAATGGACTTTCGTCCAGAAGTCACAGTATATGATCCTGATGGAGAAATCGTCGAAGATTTCGTTCTTGAAAGTATAGAACCCGAAATAATGTATGAGTTCTTCGGTGATACCTATTCATACCTATACGTAAGGCATGACTCGACACTAGCTAAGAAAGGGATCTATTCTATCAAAGTGAAGGCTGAAGATCCAGGAAGAGCATGGATAACGTTTGGAAAGAAGGAAAAATTTACCGCTTCCCAGATAATTGCGGTACCACGATGGATAAGAGAGATCAGATCATTTCACTATTTAAAGGGACTGGCCAAGTGGGAATTGTACGGGCTGGGTATCATAGGAGCAATATCTGCCGCTCTGGTGTTGTTAGTTTTCCTCTGAAAAAAGAAGCTCAAGATTAGTAATCGTGTAAGGTAAAAAGAAAAACGCCCATTTCGTTCGGACGTCTTAGTTAATATTCTACCACGAGATTTTGTTAAAGTCAACTACTCTGCAAATTGCAACAGTGTAAATTACTATTCAAAGATCAAATGTAAGATCAGGGTTGAAAGAGATCGATTGGCTCGAATTCAACGCTGCTCACCGAGTCGAATTGAAGAGCTGTCTTTTCTATCTGAGCTTTAAGGAGATTTACCCTGCAAGACCCGCCCGAAGTAAACCCGGCAGGATCTGAAAACTTCAAGAACAAAACTCCGTTCTCAAGTCTGGCTCCAAGAAATTGCAGTTCTCTGCCGGGGAATTCTGTCTTGAAACCCAGGTCTTCTTCGGCCTTAGTAAGCTCTCCCCTTAACAACAAACGCAGCGCATCGTTAATTGGTGACTGAGAATATGGAATCGTTCTCTGGACAGGTATTACAGCTCCTGTATCACAGATGACTTCGTCATTCATCAGTCTATCGAGAAGCTCGTTATAATAATAGAGATTGATACTCATTGTTCGCTGAACACCGGTTACCGCACTAATCTCCATCTCAAGAGCGGCCTGATGCTTTTCAAGGTTTGCTACCCTGCCCTCAAGGCTTTTCACCCTGAAAAGATGGAAAATAAGAATCACTAAAAGCAGAACTGAAATCACAAGAAAGGCAACAAGGACAACTCTGGTGATGGGGAAAGACTGTTGCTTCTTAACTCTCAAATACCTCACCTCTCAATCAGTATCGAATCAATTATACATTCTTCGCCCGAAACTCCGCTAAAATACTATTATTAGGAGGTTATGCATGAAGATAGGGTATCCTTGCATAAACACAACTCTCAGCTGCACCTCTGCGAAAACTTTCAGACTGGCATCATACAGCGAAGAGAGACTGATTAAGACTGTCTCTGCCAATCTTGATTGCCTTGAAGAGATACTAGAATACAACAGAAAAAAGGACATTCTCTTCTTTAGGATTTCATCGGACCTAATTCCATTTGCTTCTCACCCAGTGTGCAAAGCAAAGTGGGAAAATATTTTTCGAAGTAGATTCGAGAGCATAGGCGATAGGATAAAAAATTACAATATGAGAGTATCGATGCATCCCGATCAATTCGTCCTGCTCAATTCTCCCAGACCTGATGTTGTAAGCAACAGCAATGCTGAACTACTTTACCACGCAAAAGTCCTCAATCTCATGAAGCTAGACGGCAGCGCAAAAATCCAGATTCACGTTGGCGGAGTTTACGGAGATAAGAAGGAAGCCTCCAGGAGATTCATAGACAAGTATAACGCAGTTCCTGAAGCTATAAAGGAGCGACTCGTAATCGAAAACGACGAAAGATTGTACTCGCTTTCGGACTGTATGGCAATTAATTATGAGACAGGTATTCCGATTCTCCTTGATGTATTTCATCATTCAATTCTTTCAGATGGAATTTCATTTGCTGATTCCCTTAGTTTATCCGGATCAACGTGGTCAGATGAAGATGGAATTCCAATTGTTGATTACAGCACTCAACAAGAAGGCGCGAGAAAGGGAAGACATACAGATAGCATCGATCTACACAATTTCACTTCTTTTCTAGAAAAAAGTCTCCCCTTCAATTTCGACATCATGCTTGAGATAAAAGACAAGGAAAAGTCGGCAGAAGCAGCTATCCGTGTTGCGCGCAAAGACGAAAGGTTCCAGGTTAACTGAATCCAGTGCTAAAGAAAGATGGAGGCCAATTTTTACTTCGAGTCTATTGTGCTAGAATCTCCATGAGGTGAAGAGTTTGACAAAACTCAGTGATCTTTCCGGCTTCAAGAGAAATCTTTTGCTTCTAGTAGTTGATTCATTGATAGTATATTTTGCATACATACTAGGTATGTACTTCAGATACGGTATTTTCACTCTGGATGAACCGGAGTTTTTCGTTAATGGAATTTATTTCAGCGCTTTCATTGTCGTTTCTCTTATACTAAACGGTGTATATAGAATCGCCTGGAGTTACAGTTACTTCAGAGATTATTTCATAATACTCCGAGCTGTTATCGTTGGCTATGCAATCGGATTTCTTGCAGGTCGATTTCTCAACCTCTTTGAAATAAGATTTCTCACGGTGCCTTTCACAGTCTCGACGATGGCAGCGATTATCTCCGTTTTTCTCTTAATATGGTCGAGGTTTTTTTGGCTCAGTATCTTGAGTAGAAATCATCCGATTGTCTCTTCCGAAGAAAGGGTCTTCATAGTAGGGGCAGGAGATGCCGGTACCTCAATTGCGGAGGAACTGTCGCGCCATCCTGAAAATGGATTGGTAGTGGGTTTTATAGATGACTCTCCGAAAAAGCTTCGAAAACGAATTCGTGGAATTCCCGTTTTGGGGAATACTGATGAGATTATGCCGCTCGTAGAGAAAATGGGAGTCCGAAAGGTAATCATTGCAATCCCCTCTGCCGATGCAAGCACATTGAGAAGAATCTTTTCGAAGATCGATGTAAGTAAGGTCAAGGCTCAGACTCTTCCAAGCATTACGGAGATAATGGACGGAAAGGCGAAACTTGGATATCTGAGAGAGATAAACATCGAAGACCTGCTTGGAAGAGAAAGCGTTCAGATAGATCTGAACTCACTCAAGGATTATGTTGTTGGAAGAACTGTGCTCATAACCGGTGCTGGAGGAAGCATTGGGAGTGAGTTGTGCCGTCAGATAGCCCCTCTTGGACCCGGCAGGCTCTTGCTCGCCGGAAAGGGGGAAAACAGCATCTATGAAATCAGCCAGGAGATTGGCTCTCTGTTTCCTGATCTCAAGGTCAGTCAACTAATTGGCGACGTGGCCGATCGGTCGAGAATGAGATACATTTTCAATAAGATGAGGCCACAGGTCGTCTTCCATGCCGCTGCCCACAAGCACGTTCCCATAATGGAAGAGAACCCAACAGAAGCATTTAGAGTCAACTCACTTGGCACTTACAATATTGCAAGTCTGGCCGATGAATTTGGAGTCGAAACAATGGTCGTTATTTCGACAGACAAGGCAGTAAGGCCAAGTTCTGTCATGGGTGTTTCAAAGAGAATCGCAGAGGAATTCGTGAGATCCATTTCATCGAGAAGCAATACGAAATTTGGAATTGTCAGGTTTGGGAACGTTCTTGGAAGCCGTGGAAGTGTGATACCTCTTTTCAAGAAACAGATCCAGTCCGGTGGGCCCGTTACAGTTACAGATCCCAGAATGACAAGATACTTCATGACAATTCCAGAAGCGGTGACGTTAGTTCTTCAAGCGGGGGCATTTTCCGGAGATGGAGACGTCTTTGTGCTTGACATGGGGGAGCCTGTCAAAATCTCATCCCTCGCAAACGAGATGATTACCCTTGCCGGATATATTCCCCATCAGGAAATTGAAATAAAGTACACAGGTGTCAGACCGGGCGAGAAGCTCTTCGAAGAATTAGTCCTCACAAATGAAGAATTAATTCAGACTAAACATCCAAAGATCTTCCGTCTCAAGATGAATGAAGCGATGGATGAAGAGGCTCTGCTTAAGACAGTTTCCAGACTGAGGACCGCAGTTGAAGAGAGCGACTTTGAGGAATTGAACAGAATAACTTCTGAAATAGTCGATGATTCAACTGCCAGAATAGATGATGGATGTGATTCAAAGTGAACTGGTATGTCGATTTCGTTAGAGATTTCCCTTTCTTATCAGCAATCATTCAGTTCTCTATTCTTGGAACTCTTGGCGATTTTGTCAGTGCGAAGATTGCCCGCTTCAAGACACCGTTTCCGCCAAGGATTGCTTTCATGAAGGCCCTGGAATGGGCTTTCCTAGCTATCTTCATAAAGATCGCATTCATTGGTTACCAGGGCTTCGTTTCTGCTCTTGTAATCAATGGAGTTCTACCGAGCTTTTTCGTCGAGAACCTCTTGCTCAATGCCTTTGCACGCTCACTTTCGATGAATCTTCAATTTGGTGTATTTCTTGTACTTTTTCATAGGCTGCTCGACAATTTTGTACTTCAAACAGTCAACTGGAAGAACCTGGACAAAGCGCTTATTTCTTTGATTTGGTTCTGGATTCCAGCTCACACGCTTACGTTCGCTTTGCCAAAGGATTTCCAGATAGGTCTCGCTGCACTTTGGTCATTTATGTTAGGACTTCTGCTCTCTTTATTTTCAAGATCTCCTCAGGAGGTGAAATAATGTTCGTTCCCCTTTCAAGACCTGACATTACAGAAAGAGAAATTTCGGCAGTTACGGAGTTGATGACGGGAGGCATTTTATCCATTGGCCCCAAGGTTACAGAGTTTGAAAGAATCTTCGCGGAATATATCGGTGTTGAACATGCCGTCGCAGTAAACAGCGGAACCAGCGCCCTTCACCTGGTGATTCGTTCTCTGGACCTGAAGAGGGGTCAAACAGTTATCACAAGCCCTTTCACTTTTGTGTCCTCCGCAAATGTTGCTTTATACGAAGGAGCCATCCCGATATTCGCAGATATTGAAGAGTCGACATTTAACGTATCTCCGGAAACTCTGGAAGAGGCCCTGGCCAACTACTCAAGAGATGGTCTGGATACAGGTGCTATCAAACTAGACCCATTTGTTCCGGACATATTTATGGCAGTAGACATCTTTGGCCATCCACTTGAGTGGGACAGAATCGAGGGGATCTGCAACAAACACGGGATAAGAATCGTTGAAGACTCGTGTGAGGCACTGGGGAGCTCTTTCATGGGACGAAAGACAGGGAGTTTCGGTCTTGCCGGCACATTTGCGTTTTATCCAAACAAACAGATTACAACTGGAGAAGGCGGAATGATTGTTACCGATGACAGCAATATTGCGGAACTTTCTAAGAGCATGAGAAATCAAGGAAGAGGAGTCTCCGAAAACTGGCTTGAACATGTAAGACTTGGCTATAATTACAGGATGGATGAAATGTCAGCCGCACTTGGCGTGGAACAAATGAAAAGAATTGATGAGATTCTTGAAAAACGCCAGAGAGTTGCTGACCGTTATGAAAGGCTTTTGTCAAACATCAGTGGAATAGAAACTCCTTTCATTGCAAATTATGCTACGAGCATAGGCTGGTTTGTGTATGTTATAAAGTTAGACGAGAAGATAGATAGAGAAAGCTTCATGAGATATCTCACAGAGAATGGAGTCCAGTGCCGGGATTACTTCAGACCTATACATCTTCAGCCATTTTATATGCAAGACTTCGGATACAGAGAGGGTATGTTTCCGGTAACTGAAAGGTTAGCCAAGAGAACGGTCGCAATTCCTTTCTTCAACAATCTTAGTGAAGAAGAGATGCAGTTTGTCTCTTACACTATTGAAAAAGCCGTGGAGATCGCTGGATGATGTCGTACCTCTATGCCATGATTCTTTCCGCACTACTGTGTTTCATTTTTGGAAAGATCGGTATGAGGCTTGGGCTCGTGGATAAGCCTTCTGGTGTTCTAAAACCTCATGAAAGGCCAATTACTTTCATGGGAGGAACGGGGATATTTCTTGCCATGATTCCTTGGTTTTTTCGGAATCCAGAGTTCTTTCTGCCAATACTGATAATGTGGGCTCTGGGCTTTGTTGACGACATAAGAGGTGTTTCCCCGAAAATCAGATTAATATTGGAGATTCTTGTGGGATTTGCAGTGTCTTTCATCATCTTTGGGTTTTCTACATTAGATTCGATCGTTCTCTCGGTGGTTTTTGCAGGCATGGTTAATGCTTACAACATGGTAGATGGTCTTGATGGAATTTCTTCGGCAAATGTTATCGTATTTGCAGTGTTTGCGTATTTCACGGGATTCGTTCCTGAGATAGCCCTCGCAATTGCGGGCGTTTACTCCGGATATCTAATTTTTAACTTTCCACCTGCAAGACTTTTCATGGGAGATCAGGGATCGTATATCGCAGGTTCCTTTGTCGGAATATTGCTCATTCAATCTTGGGGGACTCAGAATTTCATCAGAATTGCGGCGATTTGCTGGCCGGTTTTTCTCGATCTCTTCGTTGGATTCCTGAGAAGATCTCTCGCAAAAAAATCGCCTTTTGCAGGTGATCGTGACCACTATTACGATAAGATATTCAGACTTACCAAAAACAAGAAGAGAGTCACACTCCTTATTTCAACAGGCATTGCGCTCTCTTACGCATTTGTGGGGGTCTTTATTCCCGTAATATTCATCCCCCCTGTTCTTTTGGCGGCTTCACTAGTTCAGATTTTTTCCCTGGGATCACTTCATTCTACTACTTGAACCATCTTATCTTGAATAGTACAAAACCAACCAGGAAGGCAGCAAGTCCCGACAAACCCATAGACCAGTAGAAAATCGTACTGCTCTCCATAAAGGGGAGTTTAACATTCATTCCATAGATCGACGCTACCAGCGTCGGAATCTGAAGAGAGAGCGTCACTATCGTTAATATCTTCATTACTACGTTGAGATTATTGGAGATCACAGAAGCAAAGGCATCCATCATTCCCGTCAGAATGTCGCTGTAAATGTTTGCCATCTCGATTGCCTGTCTATTCTCGATAGAGATGTCTTCAAATAGCTCTTCATCTTCTTCATAGAGCGTCAGTATGTTTGCTCTCTTGAGCTTCTCAAACATTAACTCGTTTGATCTAAGAGATGTCGTGAAGAAAACTAAAGATTTTTCGAGATTCAACATCGCCACAAGCTCTTGATTCCTGGTAGATCTGTGTAGTTCGGACTCGATCTCATTTGACAGTCTCCTGATTTCCTTGAGATACCTCAGGTAATAAACAGTTGCTCTGTCAAAAATTCTAAGAAGAAAGCGGTTTCGTTTCTTTGTGGAAATATCCTTAACCCGTCCTTCGACTATGTCCGATACAATTGCGTTTTCCGAACTGCTTATCGTGACAAAATAACCGGATTTCATTGCAATTCCGAGAGTCGTCGTCTTGTATGGAACGGTTTCGTCTGCAGTATCTAAATATGGCAGTTTGGTAATCACGTAGATTAAATCCTCATCCTGCTCGAATCTTGCCCTTTCTTCCTGATCTAAAGCATCGTACACAAAATCCTCGTCGATTTCTAAACTCTTAAGAAAAGCGATGTCTCCACTATCTGGCGATACAACATTGATCCAGCAACCTTCTACTGGTGAATCTATTGTATTCATTCTTCCATTCTCGGAAATCAAAATCTCGCGCACATCGGTCCCCCCTTTTTAAGTACTTCATCTTTCTTTTGTCACTTAGAAGGAGGTCTCAACGGGCGAATCAAATCAAAGTGGCGGTTCACTCTCACTACTGTATAATTCCATATCACTCACCTCCGCTCTGAGATTATATCATAACGCAGTTGAACACCGTTATTTTCACCGCTAAAAGCTATTCCAACACTTCTCTTGTATCTTGTCATCCATCAATGGACGAGATTTCAAAAACCCCCTCAATAAGAATCAAGATTCTTTTTCCGTTATAATCATTATGTGTCCATTTATTCGCAGATCCCACGACACCATAAAGGAGGTGAGCGCGTTGAAAAAATATATGCTTCTTCTGTTTCTTCTGATAATTGGTCAGGTTTTTTCAGTCTATTTGAACGATATTTCGCGCGATGGAGTTACCGTAAGCTGGTTCACTGAGGAACCCTCAACTTCTTATTTAATAGTCTACGATGGCTCCAATGAATCTATTCATTCAGATGAGGAAGTGACTCTTCACAGATTCCGGGTATCTGGACTCCTTCCTGGAATGAGCTATGCTTACACTGTTAAGAGTGAAAAGGATGGAGAAGTCATTTACAAAGGCAACGGGATACTGACAACCGCACCTAACAGAAAGACACCATTCAGTTTTGCTGCTTACGGGGATAGCAGAAACAACTATGTCGTTCATTCTGAGATAGTCCATGGAATAGCTAGTGAAAACGTTCCTCTAGTAATTCACACGGGTGATATCGTCTCGACCGACGATGCTATTGAAGAATGGATAGACTTCTTCGAAGTTACCG
Source organism: Mesotoga sp. H07pep.5.4 (assembly GCF_003664935.1). Lineage (NCBI taxonomy): Bacteria > Thermotogati > Thermotogota > Thermotogae > Kosmotogales > Kosmotogaceae > Mesotoga > Mesotoga sp. H07pep.5.4. Next base: position 68,680 of record NZ_JFHM01000015.1, on the reverse strand, counting down.
AGGTACTATCTGACAGTGTACTCTACAGTGTTATTGGAAACCACGAGTCTGAAGCCATAAACTATTTGAAATTCTTTGCTTTCCCAGGAAATGAAAGATATTATAGCCTATGGTACGGCGATATCTTCTTCATATTTTTGAACACAAATGAAGCCTTCGATAAGTATTCACAGCAATACGTTTGGCTTCTAACACAGCTGGAGGAGGCGGAAGAAGAAGATCCTGCACATATAGTAGTTTGCTTGCACCACCCTCCGTACAGTTACGGCTCTCATGGAGACCATCTGTATCTAAAGGAATACCTGGTTCCTGTCTTCGAAAACTACAACGTCGATCTTGTTCTTAGCGGCCATGATCATGGCTATCAGAGAATTGAGAGAAACGGCGTAACCTATGTTATTACGGCTGGCGGCGGTGCTCCGCTTTACGATATCACCCGGGGCGAGAGTCTAGTCGCTTCCGCCAAAGCCTTCCACTATATGTTGTTCAACTATACTCTAGAAGGTCTGTACGGCTATTCAAAAACCCCGGAGGGCCTTATTCTGGACAGTTTCTATATTCCAAAACATAATTAACTGATCTTTATAGCAGTTCATCGAATTTAAAATACTTGATCTTCGGGAAATATTCATTTTCATCCTATAGAATCCTCTCTCAATAAGGATCTTATGTGCTCATCATTCACTGAATACTTCAGCATTTTCATGCCGGCCTTCACCAGTCGTCTGTAATCTTCTTCTGATCAGAATGTCAAAAAGCTGAACTTTTAGCAAACTCAAATAATCCCCCAATAACACCCTACATGTATAAACTAATCGTGGAAATAAATTCAGGAGGTGTGTGTATGAAGAATTTTGGTGTACTTATCGTGATCCTGTTACTGGCTGGTACTATGTTAGGTTCTACACTTGTCATTAAAGGCTCCAACACTGTCTATCCAGTTGCGCAGCTCTGGGCAGAAGGTTTCAAGGCAATGAACCCTGATGTTGAGATATCTATCGAAGGCGCCGGGTCTTCGACGGGTATCAAGGCCTTATTCAATGGACAGACCGACATTGCAAATTCCAGTAGATGGATCAAGGCCTCGGAAATTGAACAGATGAACAGTGATGGAAAGTACTTCATACCATATGTTGTCGCCTATGACGGGATAGCGATTATCGTAAACAAGTCCCTCGGGATTAGCAACATAACCATTCAACAGCTTTTTGATATCTACTCGGGAAAGATAACTTCGTGGAATCAGATTGACTCTTCTCTGCCAAAGGCTAGAATTGTTCCTCTGTCAAGAGACAATGCATCTGGAACATTCGAGTACTTCGTCGAACACGTAATGAAGGGTGAGAAATTCGCTCCTCAGGTTCAACAGCTGGCATCAACAAGAGCCGAAGTTGAGCAGGTTATGCAGAATCAGTATGCTATCGGCTACATTGGAATGGGATACATCACGGAAGAGGTTAAGGCCCTGACAGTTGAAGGCGTTGAACCCACTGTAGCAAACGTGAATGCAGGATCATACCCGATATCGAGACCATTGTTCATGTTCGTCGATGCAACCAATGGACTCCCTACAGGAGTTATTGGTGAATTCCTGAGATATGCACTATCACCGGAAGGGCAGGCAGCTGTTCTAAGTGTGGGTTATGTAAACGCTTACGGAACGAAATAGATTGGATGAGGCGAGTTGAGAAGAAGGAGACTTGAACTTTCGTCGAGAGTACTGGTAACGACTGCAGCTTTGATTACATCAGCAATTCTTTTCGGAATATTCTTCTTTCTCATATCAGATGGGGTAAGAGTTTTCGGAAAGATATCATTCGAGGAGTTCTTTTTCAGCGCTCGCTGGTACCCAACTTACGAGGATGCCGAATATGGCATCCTCGCTCTGTTATCGGGCACTCTGGCTGTAACAGGGTTGACCTTAGCAATATCTATCCCGTTGGGATTTGTTTCGGCCATATTTCTTGCCGAGTTCAGCCACAGGAAGGCGCACGACTTTCTAAAACTCATATTTGAACTCATGGCAGGAATTCCATCTGTGGTACTTGGAAGTTTCGGGCTCAAGTATGTCTCAAGGTGGTTAATGGAGCTCTTCCCGATGAAAGTGTGGACGGGACTGAATATTTTCAACGCTTCTCTCATGCTCTCTATACTTGCTATGCCATATTTCGTAACTCTTATCGAAGATGCATTGAAAGCTGTTCCTGTAGATCAAAAAGAGGCCTCATTAGCACTGGGAGCCAACACAACTTCAACAGTATTCCGCATTATTGTTCCACAAGCTAGAAGCGGGATCCTAAATGCGATCATACTTGGAGCAAATAGAATAATAGGAGAAACAATGGTTGTTCTGATGGTCGCAGGCGGCGCTTCCATGATTCCCCAGTCGATCTTTGATCCAGTTAGACCTCTAACCGCAGCAATCGCCGGCGAAATGGGAGAAGTTGAACTTGGAAGCACTCATTATTACGCTCTCTTCATGATTGGGATTGTTCTTTTAGGGATTTCCCTGATCTTCACAGTTATAGCAATGCGTCTTAAGAGGGGAATGAGAAGATGCTGATCGACCGAATAACCAAATTGATTTTCGGAATTATATCGTACACACTGGTTGCAGTTATACTAGCTATAATTGGTTTCCTTGTTATAAATGGACTTGATGACATTAGCCTGGAATTTCTGGTCTCCTTCCCGAGAAATTCGATGACGGAAGGAGGAATTTGGCCTTCAATACTGGGAACGTTTTATTTTCTATCGATAGCACTGCTCTTTTCGGTGCCGGTTGGTATTTTATCAGCCGTCTATTTGAGTGAGTACAGCAAAGAGAATCGTTTTCAGCGTCTAGTTTTAACTGCTAACAACATTCTTGCGGGAATTCCTTCGGTTGTTTTTGGAATGTTTGGCCTGTCGCTTTTTTCGATCACTTTTGGATTCGGAACCTCAATCATCTCGGGGGGTCTTACTTTAGGAATAATGTCACTTCCTTACATCATTTCAAATACCCATGAAAGCCTGGCTGCAGTTCCGAAATCTTACAGAGAAGCATCGATGGCACTTGGTGCGAATAAGGCTGAGACAACTTTCAGAATCGTTGTTCCAGCCTCCTTCTCGAGGATACTAACTGGAGTTATGATAGCTGTAGGAAGAATAATTGGGGAGACGGCTCCTTTGCTGTTTACAGGGGCCGCATTTTATATTACCAGAAACCCTTCAGGTCTCTTTGAGCCGGCTATGTCATTGCCAACACACATTTTCGTGCTTTCGGCAATCTATCCCGAGAATGTGACTCCGAAGCTTGAGGGAAGTATTTCCGTTCTGCTGATAATCGTCATAACTTTGTTCGTCAGCGTCGCAATCAGAAGGAGAATAGAATCGAAGAAACTGGAGGAGTGAAATGGACGAACCAATTTTCAAAATAGAAAAGCTCAACGTGTATTATGGTGATAAACATGCACTTAAGGACGTGACCTGTGAAATCCCAAAAAAGAAGGTAACAGCGGTTGTGGGCCCTTCCGGTTGCGGAAAATCTACCTTTCTTAGAGTTCTAAACCGCATGAATGATCTGATACCTTCCTACAGACATACGGGATCGGTAAAACTTCTCGGCAACGAGATTCTCGATATGGACCCGGTCATTCTAAGAAAACACGTGGGAATGGTCTTTCAGAAGCCAAACCCATTTCCAAAAACGATCCAGGAAAACGTCACTTATGGGCCGAGAATTCACGGAATCAAGAACCGCAAGACACTTAGGGAGATAACCGAAAAGTCACTAAAGCAGGCAGCCCTATGGGATGAGGTCAAAGATGAGCTGAAGAAAAACGCAACAAATCTATCGGGAGGTCAACAGCAAAGACTTTGCATAGCGAGGGCTCTGTCCGTTGAACCGGATGTTCTGCTTCTCGATGAGCCTACGAGTGCTCTTGATCCAATTGCTACACAGAGAATAGAAACTCTTATAGAAGAGCTCTCGGATAAGTATACTATTATTATAGTAACCCATAACCTTCAGCAGGCACTGAGGATCTCGGATTATGTGATGTTCTTCTACGTGGGTGATCTCGTTGAGTTTGACACTACCGAGAAGATAACCTCTAACCCTAGAGATCAAAGAACAAGCGAGTACCTGAGAGGAATCTTCAGTTAACGGGAGTTGGTTGAGATGACACCAGAAAGGCAGAGGCATCTGGAAGCAGGCTTTAACAGATTGAAATCTATGTTGTCAGATATGATGGAGAACGTGAGATCGAGTCTTTTGAAAGCGATAGACTCTCTTGATCGATTAGATGGCGACCTCGCAAGAGTAGTCATTGAAAATGATGAAGTGATTGATAAGCTTCAGAGAGAAATGGATACAGAAATATGCAACTATATCGGACGATTTCAACCCCTTGCCGAGGACTTAAGGTATGTTCTTACAATGATGAAGCTGGCAACCGATCTGGAAAGAATCGGCGACCTCGCCGTAAACATTGCTGAAGTCGCAGTCAGGTATGAGAATCAGACTCTCGTCAAGCCACTTATACATATTAAGAAGATGACAGCGGTTGTCGAAAAGATGTTGGAAGAGATAATAGATGCCTACTACAACAAGGATACGGAGACTGCAAAAAGAGTATGGAACGAGGACAACAACGTAGATGAATACTACCTGTACATAAAGAGAGAAGTGAGAGAGAAACTGGTTAGCATGACCGACCCAAATGCGATCGGACAGCTCCTAGATTTGATGCTAGTGTCAAGATTTCTCGAAAGAGCCGGCGATCATGCGACTAACATTGCAGAAGAGATCTATTACATAGAAAAGGGCGAGAGCCTCAAGGAGGAAATGCGACGTTGAAAGTATTGATTGTTGATGACGATCTCGATATCCTGAATATTGTCAGAACTGCATGTGAGAATGAATCGATGCAGACTTCAACTGCCGCAAATGCAGAAGAGTTATGGTCATCCCTGCGTTCAGAAAAGCCCGACGTGATATTACTTGATATCATGCTACCTGACGCAAATGGTCTCGATCTCGTGAAGAAGATTCGAACAATGTATTCGAGAATTCCGATAATATTTTTGACCGCAAGAAAGTCCGACCTTGACATGATTCTTGGGCTTGAACTTGGCGCAGATGATTACGTTACAAAACCCTTCAATCCAAGGGCTCTTGTGGCAAGAATCAAGGCTGTCATGAGAAGAACAGAGATATCCGGTACTTTGGAAGATAAACTTACGATTGGTGACGCCGTAGTTAACCTCAAATCGTACACAGTAACTAAAAATGGAAAGTCAGAAGAGCTGACAAGAAGAGAATTCGAATTGTTGAAACTGCTCGCGGAAAACCCCGGGAGAGTTTTTACTCGCGAAGAGCTACTGGACAAGGTTTGGGGAATGGATTTCTTCGGCGATTTCAGAACCGTTGACGTCCACATAAGCAAACTCAGAGAAAAGGTTGGAGAGGGATTCATTAAGACAGTTCGGGGAGTCGGTTACAAATTCGTCATTGGAGAGCAGAGATGAACGAATCTCTGCTCGATGAACTTAACGAAGCAATCATAATGGTAGATGAAGGTCTGGTCGTAACAAGGGCCAACCTATCGGCTAGAAAGATGCTTGGAGATGTGGAAGGATTAGCCTTACCTGACGCTCTCCACGTTCAGGGCATTTCAAAGATAGTAGATAATCTCATTTCGGGTACTAATTACACCATCGACACGATCTTCGTTAAGGATGACACGACTCACTATCTCAAAATAAGGGTTTCTGCACCATATATAATAGCGAGAAACATAACGAGTGAAAAACTCTTTGAAAGCGCTAAGATGGACTTTGTCAATTCGATTGTCCACGAGTTTTCTACACCGTTGGCTGTTATAAACGGTTATGTACAGCTTCTAATAGAAAAGAAAATGGAGTTACCTGCAGATGTTTCCGAGACTATCGAAAGGATAGCGAGATCGACTGGACGGCTTTCGAGATTGGTTGAAGAACTTGGAATACTGTCTAATCTCGAGCTACAGAACTACAGAGTCAAGATTGAAACCGTCAATTTGAAGGAACTAATTGATGAGTCCGTAAGTGACCTCGAAAGCAAATGGAAAAGAAAGAAATTGAAGATAACCACAACAGTCTCCCCTAACACATATGCCGCCGTAGATTCGCTTCTTCTCTTCAGAGTGATATCGAACCTGATTTCGAATGCGGTTAAGTACTCAAGTGTTGGCGATACAATTGAAATCGTCTCTAGGGAAGTCGAATCCAGAATATACATCTCCGTGAAAGACAACGGAATAGGTATTAAAAGTGAAGAACTACCGAGAATCTTCGAAAGATTCTACAGAGGAAGCAATGCAAGAACTTCGGGATCTTCTGGATTGGGGCTGGGACTGTCTCTCGTTAAGCACGCTCTCAACCTTATAAACGGATCTATAGAGGTACGATCGAGGTACATGATGGGAACGACCGTGACCATCAGTTTTCCCAAGAACATGTAGAGACATCTTCTGAATTTACTTCCAGATAAAGCTAGTAATAAGACTCTGACACTTTTTGGTCGCCACCATTTAACTAACAGTGCATATTCGTTTATGGCAAAGTGTGAAATTACTTATGCAATAATTTTTTTGATATGACCTCCTGAAGAAAGTTCGTCATATATTAATGGAGTTGTTGTTTAATGAAATCAGATACTCATAGTGTTTGTCTTTATGGTTCGGCTCACGATCTAAGAAAAGCAATAAACACCTTCCTTAAAGAAGGTCTTTCCAAAAATTACAAACTTCTTTATTTTGGACCAGAAAGGGATGTCATTCCTTCTAAAGAGACAACTGACGGGCTCCCCTATAACCTGGATGATCTTCTAGGTTCGAAGACATTAGAGATAATCGATTTCGAAAAGTCATATGTGAAGAACGGCGTTTTCGATCCCGTAAGACAGATTAGTTTTCTGCAAGAAGCCGCAGTAAGGGCTATAAAGGAAGGCTATAATGGCCTCGGTGTGGCCGGGGAAGGTACTGCGATCCTGGAATCTGGGACGAAAATGGAAGAGCTTCTAAAGTACGAGGCATCTGTGAGCGATCTCGTTGAAGAGTCTCCAGTAACGGCATATTGCCTTTATGACTCTTCAAGAATTGACCAAAGCAGTGCTCTGGAAATCTCCAGACTCCATCCGTACACTCTCAGAGAAAGTGGGTTTAGCGTAAATGAAGATTATTATCGTGCACCCAGAAGAACTCTGGAATATGATACCGCAAGTCGGCTCGACATTTGCAGGGGTACCGCAAACTCCCTTTTACAGATGTTCAGAATGAAGAGCATATATGTAGAAGAACATGAGGAAAACGTTTCGAAGCTTGCGTCAGCAATCGCTAAGGAAATGGCATTGGACTCTTTTACCATGGCCTGTCTTGAAATGGCCGGAAAGATACACGACTTAGGAATGAACTCGATGTTTTTGGACATGCTCACTAGACCCGGGCCACTGCATGCTCTTGAGGCCAGACTTCTTAGAAGACATCCCATTACGGGATTCGAGATAAGTAGAGGAGTTCCATTTCCCGATAAAGTCTCGTACGCAGTCTTTCAGCATCATGAGAGAATTGACGGTTCCGGTTATCCGAACGGCCTAAAGGATTCGGAAATTAGCCTTGAGGGTAGCATACTTGCCGTTTCTGAAGTAGTCGCGGCAATGAGTTTTTACAGGCCATACAGAAAGCCGTATGGACAGGAGTACTCGCTGGATCAGATAGTAAAATACAAAGGTTCACTTTACAGAACAGAAGTTGTCGAAGCCTGCCTCACTGCTTTCGAAAATGGTTTTTCCTTTGAAAGCAGCTTGAAAACTTCTGCTTCCCAGCCCTAGTACCAAAGCAGCTATTCGGTAATTCTCTTGTCAAAGTGGACGTTTTTGCTACAGACATTGAGAAAACCTTTGGCTGTGTTCAACGGTTGAACTAGAAACCTACCGGAGAGAGTGTGTTTAGACCTTCAGACTAAAGATATCTTTTCTTATCAAGTGTTCTATCGACCTTTTCAAGAGTCTGCATCGTTCCGTTTCTGAGTTTTATGGACTTCTCCAGAAGAAGTTGTATTACCGTAAGCTGGCAGACTCTGGGCTGAAGAGGTGGTATCCCGGTTTCATGACCCCCTTGAGCTACGTAGATGGTCTCGGTGGAAACACTCACTATTCTCGATCCTATCCCACCCGTAACTGCTACAGTGTACGCCCCGGAGTCTGAAGCCACTTCAATGGATTTCACAGTGTCCCTAATATTCCCGCTGGCAGAGATGCCGAAAACTATATCTCCCTTGTTAAGCGAGACGGCAGTCATTATCTGCAAATGGGGGTCTGTGTAGAACGCGGTCGAAAAACCGGCTCTCATGAAGAGGGTTGCCCCAAATTCGGCAACTATTCCGCTTGAGGCCACTCCAAAGAAAATCAGTCTATTCGCTCTAACGATTTTACCTGCAATTCTGTCTAATTGAACATCATCAATAAGTTGGTTCTGCTGATTAAGTGCCTCAATGAGATCGGAAATCAGCTTATTCTTGTCGGCTGAAATTGGCGGTGATTCTCGCGAGAGTTCTCTGGCTAGCTGTATTTTGAGGGCCTGGTATCCATTGAAGTTCAGCTTTTTTGACAGCCTGAAAATTGTGGTCTCGCTTGTTCCCGCAAGTACTGAGAGTTCGCTTATTGAATGATGGATAACATCATCTGGAAAATCGATAATGTATCTGGCTGCCTTCTTCTCTGCAGGGTTTAAACCCTTTATCATCGCCTTCAGTTTTTCAGTTATTCTGAACTCTTCTCCCATATAGATATCAACTCATCCTTCGTTTCTACAAACTTCTTCAGAAGTTTATCGATTTCTTCTTCGGCACCTTCCTGGGTCATCTTTTCTGTTCTCGAGACAAAGCTGGCAACCCTTCCAAAATAAAGCGGAACTAGAAGCTCTATGAGTCTGTCTCTAAGAGCTAACTTTCTATAGCCTGAAGCTATTCTGTAAATAATTCTAACCCAAAGATCATCATCGATCATCGCGTCTGATTTTCCAAGAAGTAAGAGATTTCGAGCAATCTTCGCACCAAGAATGTCTTTGATGAAATCTTCCTGACTGTGTATGCCTTCGTAGCACTTGGAAATCATGTTTTCGAGATCGACCTCCAGCGGCTCCGGTATACCTGTCACAACGTCACCATAGATAGGTGAATCGGAATAGTCACCCACTGTTTTCCAATTATCCTCATATTTCTGCATCAGGGAAAACAGGGTGCCTACAACTTCTTTGAACATGTTCCCCAATTGCTTTCCAGGATCTTTGACATCATGAATCTTCGTCCCGAGAGCGGCTTGATAAATGCTTCCTTTGACTTCATTGACAGCGGAGGTCGTCATCCATATATCTATTCCAAATCTTGAAATGTCCGATCTCCACGTATTCTCGGGTACCGTCGTGTAGTATTCGAGGAGCTCCCTTCCAACTCCGAAATCTCCCCCGATGGGTTGCCTGATCTTTTTTCCATAAAGAGCTGTGGTGAGGGGATAACATATGCTGTTCGTTATTGTCCCATCGTACTTGTGTCTTATATAGTAAGGGGTGACATAGGCTGCCCCTTCCTCCAGAATCGGACTTGCAAGCCTTTCTATCCAGAATGGCTCCACACTTCTGAGATCGGAATCAAGAAATAGGACTGCTTGCGCTCCATATGATTTTGATTTCTCCATTATTGATCTCATTGCGCTACCTTTTCCCGAAATTCCCTCATATACAAAGGACAGCAAATCTACCCCATTACTTGAAGCCGAATAAAACATCTCCTTTGTCCTGTCGGTTGAGCCCCCGTCAGCATTGACAATGCAACCTCTCATAGATGGAAAATACTGCTTTAAGCCTATGGCCGCCGTCTCGACAACATATTTAATCGTAGTCTCGTTGTTGAAACTAGGTATTCCCACCACTATATCGTATGAATCATGACTCAGTCCGGGCATATAGACACCTCCTATTCTTTCACGCCTCCAGCAGTGAATCCGCTGGTCAGGTATTTCTGCATGAGACTGAAGATGATAATTATTGGAACTGCGGAAACCACAGAAGCCGCCATCAACCTACCCCAAACAGCATGGGCGGAACCTGAGAACGCGTTCAACCCAATTGGAAGGGTGAAGAGATCTTTGTATGACTTCAAACCAAGGAAGGCCGATGCGAATAGGTATTCATTCCAACCAATCATAAATGCGTAGATATATACAGTCACTATCGCTGGAAGAGAAAGAGGAATTACGATCTTGAAGATCGCCTGAATTCTTGAGCAACCATCAATGATAGCGGCTTCTTCTATCGAAAACGGTATCGTTCTGAAATAGTTGCCCAGCATGTACAAAGAAACCGGCAATGTTTGAATAACATAAACCATGATCAAGTAGATTCCCGTTCCCAATGGCGTTGCAAGGATCCCGAGCTTCACCGCCATTTGATAAAGCGGAACCATTATTACCGTCCCTCCAAAGAGATAAACGAATAGAACGGATCGCTGAACAGAACTTCTCCCCTTGAATCTAAGCCTCGAAAAGGCGTAGGCACCGAAAATGGCAACAATGAGGCTTATTAAAGCTGAAATTCCTGCGAAGACTAATGAGTTACTAAGATATCTCAGGAAGGGGAATTCACTTGCTCTCTCCTCGATTATCTTTTTTTTCTGAGCTTCATAGGATTTGAGCTGGGCCTTTGCATTCTCTAGACCAGCCAGGAGAGACTCCTCGGTTAGAGCGCTGTCCACTTCTTCCCTAAGATCGATAAACTTCTTTACATCGTTGGCACTGAAAATCGATTTCATATTCTCCTCAACAATTTCCGTCTCTTCGGTACCTGGAGTTATCGCGCGTTCGATAAATTCCTCTCTGTTTTGAACTTCTATTCCACTGAAATCAATTACAAGATCTACAATATCCCTAAGTTCTTTCTCTTTTGCCTCCAACTGGATCTCGTGAACATATCGAGTGTACGATTCCAGTGAGGCCGTCCTTTCTTCCAGCTCTTCGATTCTTTTCAGTACCGGCTCAAGATTTGCCCTAATAATTTCATCTCCGAAAAACTCTGTCTCGCTACTCTGAATCAAACCGAATATCTCGAGGTAATTTCTTACCGTGAAGTTCGAAAATGTCAGCTTGTTTGGATCATAATCGGCTTTTAATGATACATGAATCATGAAATAAAACGGAATTAGAATAAAAAAGCACAAAAGAAGGATCCCAAAAATAAACATTCCTCTCTTGAAGGGTGATTTTCTCTTTACCATTTCAACACCTTCTTGACGTACACGGTTATCAAGAAAAGCATTATTACCATCAGAATCGTTGCTATCGCAGCGGCTACTCCGTACTCCGGCGAAGTAGTGCCTATTACCCTTTCATAGATGAAGATTGGTAGTGTTCCCGCCCTCTTGCTTATCAGATAGACTTCATCGAATTTGTAGAAATTCCAGATCCCTCTCATTAGTGCTACCGCTCCCATCACAAAGTAGAGCTCTGGAAGTGTTATATTAGTGAACTGCTTCCAAGACGTTGCCCCATCAATTTCAGCAGCTTCATAGTAATCGTCAGGTATCGACTGAAGCCTTGATAGGAGCATCAAATAGACAAAAGGAAAGTTTCGCCAAATATTGAAGACAGAGGCCACCAAGAACGCGTTGTTCGAATTGTTCAGAAGATCGAGTTGAGGGGAAACCCACCCAAGAGTTTGACTGAACAGCTGCATAAATGGCCCATAGCTAGGATCGAAGATATACTTCCAGGAGAAGACAATTGAAATGAGCGGTGTTATGTATGGAAGCAGCACAATCGTCCTAACAATAGCTCTCCCCTTGAACTCCTTGTTGAGCATTAATGCTACAACGAGTCCCAGGAGAATGCTTCCAATCACAGTCATAAGCGTGAAACCTACAGTAATGAAGAATGACTTCCAGAAGGCGCTGTCTTTGAAGACGCGAACATAATTTTCCAGTCCTACAAATGTGGAGCTGGTTATTCCATAATCGAAGAACGAGATATAAATATTGTAACCGACTGGATAGAGTATAAGTATCATTAACAGTATTACAGTTGGTGAAACCAGTTTCCAACCCAGACTGTTTTCTTTCTTCAACATGGAAGAGGCTGCTCTCTGCATGAGATCTCCCTCCAAAAAATGAAGGCCCCGGCTCCGGGGCCTCCAATGCTAGATGATTATCTTCCTATAAGCTTCCTAATATCCTCTCTCCAGAAAGTGAGAACTTGATCTGGAGTTGCGTCGTTATCAAACATCATGACAATTCCATTTCCTATTGTGAAGGCCCCGGATATCTTGCCCATTTCAGGGAAGACCCTCCCTTCAACGTAACCGAACTTCTCGATGTTCTCCATTCCATAGATGATTGACTTGATCTTTTCAGCACCGTACCTCCTGTAAATCCCTTTTGGATCATTCAGGAATTCTTCACTTTCGGCGATAGAGGAGCGCGTTGGAAGCATACCACCAGGAGCCATATGGATGTACTTGATGTAGTTGTCCGGTTCGAAAACAAAATCCAGAAACTTGAGAACGTCAAGTTTATTCTCGGAAGACTTTATTACTGCAAGCGACAAAACCTGTCCAAAGGATGAAGATCTGCTATGAGTCATCATTGGAGCAAACTCCGTGTTCTCAACCAGTTCAGGATCAAAATTGCTGATGTATTGAGTCTGAATCTCCGCAAGGGCAAGGTCATCCATAATGTAAGTAGAGTAGAACATCATCGGTGTTTTACCTGCAAGGAAGAGCTCTCTTGCTTGCTGCCAGTAGGTATGCCCGGGGGCCGAGTACTCTCCAAGATCTTTATAGTATTGGAGTACTTCCTTCATCTCCGGAGAATTTACGATCACGTTTCCTTCCTTATCAAATATCCTGGCTCCATTTGACAAAGCGAAAATCGTGAACACCTGTTCTGCATAAGCATCGTTTGCCTTTCCCAGAACGATCCCGTACATTCCGTTCTGAGGATCATGGAAATACTTCGCAGCTTCCATGATCGCTTCCCATGTGGTCGGCTCGGCCAATCCGGCTTTTTCAAACCAATCTTTTCTGTACCAGATACCCTGAACCCATCCATGGTATGGGACCGCAAAGTATTCGTCCCCGGTTGGCGTAATAACGAATCTCGTGGCGCCGTTGTAGAAATCCCCTCCATTCTTAATGAATCTCGTTGGAATTGCAGTGTCAAGCAAACCATCCGCGCCAAGACCCAGAATGGTTTCCGCGCCAGCTTCAATCAGATCCGGAAGCGTTTCGGCAGCGGAAGCGGCCGCCAGCCGTGAAAACATCTCATTCTCTTCGATCGCGACTACGTCGACTTCGATTCCCGTTTCAATCGTGAACGACTCGATTATCTGTGCAATTACCTGCTGTCTTGATTCCTCCTCTTGAGTATGCCAGTAGACAAGTTTTGCAGTCACTGTCACTGAAAGCATCAATACGAGGAATACCACAAAGAAAATTTTTTTCACTGTCATCACCTCCGAAGGAAATTTTTTTCATCTCTATAATACCAAACTTTACATCTTTGAAAAAGAACAATCAAGATCAACCACGTGCGATCAGGCTCATTCTAGATTGTCTATAGTTAATTACGCGCAGAAAACATCGAATACCTAGAGACAATTATTCTGCCCGTCTTTCAAAAGATTTGTGGTTTAAGCTCGGGATTCTATGTTTGAGGCGGCAAGCAAAAAAAGAAGAGGTCGGTTGTCCCGACCTCTATCCGTTAAATTTATTTCATGATCGCTGTGTCAAAGGCTCTTGTGGCAGAACCACCAGTCGTAGCAACCTTCCTTGCCCTTTCTCTCTGCTGCAGTCTTGACGTCTGCTGCAGGGGGAATAATTACGTGATCGCCGATGATTTCGTTGTTTGGCCAATCGGCAGGAATCGCGACTCCGTTCTTGTCGGCAACCTGGAAGCCCTTGACCATTCTAAGTATTTCGTCCATGTTTCTTCCAAGCTCCTGCGGATAATAGAGTATTGCCCTTATTTTTCCCTTCGGATCAACAATGAATACGGCCCTGACCGTGTTTGTACCCTTCGCAGGATGGATCAAACCGAGAGTCATACCAACTTCACCCATTTCATCGGCGATTATTGGGAACTCAATCTTCACTCCCAGAGTTTCTTCTATCCATTCGGCCCACTTTATGTGAGAGAAGACTTGATCGACGCTGAGACCTATGAGTTCACAGTTGAGCTCTCTGAACTTCTGGTATCTCTTCTGAAATCCCACAAACTCAGTTGTACAAACCGGTGTAAAATCGCCCGGATGGCTGAACAAAACAAACCATTTGCCCTTATATTCTTCTGGAAGGTTGAGTACACCGTGAGTTGTCTTCACTTTCATTTCAGGAAAATCTTCACCGATCAAAGGAATTCTTTTCTCCATAAAACACCTCCTTATTTAGAACCATTCTAAGTATCAACATTTTGATTATAGTGGAGTGTTTTTATCCTGTCAACCGTACAAAAAAAAGAGGGCCCGCGGCCCTCTTTTTATGGCTTCAACAGAGTAGATAGGGTGTTTCTTCTCCATCTAGATAGATGTATGAACTAACTACTCTGTAATCTGGAAAACTCGTTTCCAGCGCTCTTGAGATCAATGATAGGTACTCGTTGATCCTTGGCACTACTTCTTCGAAAGAACACGAACCTTTGAGAGCCATGATCTGAACTTCAATCGTGTCTTCCGTCTCGGCTCTCATATTAAGCGTGTCACCTTGGGCTCCCAGAAGCAACTTTTTTGAGAGCGTCTCAAGTATCATTTTCAAAGCCTCCGTGGATCTACTTTCAGAAACAGCATACGTCAAATCACACACAATATACATGGCGCTCCCTCCTTCGTTTGGTGTCTTTGATTTTGTTCATAACTAACATAGGAAGGTACCAGATGTAGATCCTGATTTCTGGAAAAGCCGTTTTTGAAAGACCATTTGTAACTGCAACTGCAAAGTGATCAGCCCGTTCAAACAATTATACCTCAAGGACTGTCAACCTTAATTAGATCCGATATAGCATATTCTCGAGAATCACTGGTTGACATACAGAGAATGAAATGTAAATCTAACTCAAAGGGAGGTGTTCTTAATCTCCTTCATCTTGACTTCGAGTAGATTGTTTTGATGCATTAATAACATTCTCATGAGAAGATTTAATTATGATGATGAATTACGTGCTCATGGAAGTTTGCAATGTTTTACTAGCTACTTTCTTTCGAATCATTAATGTAAAATGTAAAGAACAGGGGTGAATAAGATGATTTACAGAACTTTGGGAAAGAATATGGGAGAAATTCCAGCCATAGGGCTTGGTACGTGGGAAATAGGTGGAAGAGATTTTCCCGATCTATCTAGAGACAAAGAGCACATCGATACAATATCCAGAGCAATTGAGATGGGTTATACGCACATAGACACGGCGGAATACTATGGTGGAGGCCATACCGAAGAAATAATAGGAGAGGCTATTTCGGTCTTCAGCAGAGAAGAGCTGTTCATTACTTCTAAGGTTTGGCCCATCCATCTGCGGAAGGAAGACCTTCACAGAGCTCTAGAAGGAACTCTGAGAAGACTCAGGACGGACTATCTTGATCTCTACCTTATACATTGGCCAAATCCCGATGTTCCTCTCGAAGAGACCCTGAACGCTATGAGTGAAGAAGTAGTGAATGGAAGAGTCAAGTTTATTGGCGTTTCTAACTTTGACACACCTTTATTGAAGAAGGCAGTTGCCGTTTCGAAACAACCAATAGTAAACAATCAAGTTCTCTTCAACATTGACGATAGACAGCCAATGGAAGAGCTTCTTCCTTACTGTCAGAGTCATGAAATAACTCTGACTGCCTATTCGCCGCTTAAAAGAAACTCTTTGAAACCCTCGACCGAGAAGCTGCTAAAGGATTTCGCCGTGAAGTACTCCGCAACTGTACAGCAAATAATGCTTGCTTGGTTGTTGGGCAAAGAAGGAGTTGTGGTAATTCCGAAGGCATCGAAGCTAGATCACCTGCGCCTAAATCTCGAAGCGGGGAGTATAGTCCTGGATGACGATGATACGAGGAGACTAGATTCTCTGGAATAAGGAGGTTACCTTGAACGAAATCAGAAGTAGTTTCATAGAGGCTCTAGATTCTCAGGACAAAAAGAGAGCCGTAGAAATCTGCATCGACGCCCTGGATTCTGGTAGCATTGAAGTGGTAGATCTATATCTGGAAATTCTCGGCCCTGCTCTCGGAAACTGGGAGTGCGACTATGAAAGTGACAGGATGTGCATCTGGAACGAACATATAAGAAGCTCAATCGTCAGGACCGTAATGGAATGTTGCTATCCCTACATCATAGGGAAAAGAGGCGGCAAAAGATCTGCCGAGAAAGAGGTTACCGTTGCAGTTCTCTGTCCACCGGAAGAGTATCATGAAATAGGTGCCAGGATGATCTCAGACATCTTCACGATTGCAGGATATAACTCGACGTTTGTAGGTGCAAATACCCCTCTCGACACCTTCCTCGAAGCGATGAAAGAGCTTAATCCATCCTATATTGCTATTAGTGTTTCTAATTACTACAACCTCATAAATACACGTAGGATGATTACCAAAATAAGGGAACACGGTGGAAAATCAAGAATAGTGGTTGGCGGAAAGGCCTTCGAGAAGAACCCCAATTACTGGAAGGAAGTGGGAGCCGATATTTTCCTGAAAGATCCGAGAGAAATCTTCTCATTCGGGGAGGGTGATAAGAAATGAAACTGGCATTTTCAATCGCAATGCGTTTCCTATCATCCAGCAAGGTACAGACTCTTCTCATAGTTCTAGGGATTGCAATAGGGGTATCCGTCCAGGTATTTATCGGCTCGCTCATTCAGGGACTGCAAAAGGACCTGGTCGACACCACAATCGGAAGTTCTTCACAAGTTACCATTACTTCATCGGAAGAAGACAATAGAGTAGCAGACTGGGAGAGTATAATTTCGGAGATCGATTCTCTAGATCTTCCAACGGAACTAAAGGCTCTTTCGGCGAGCGCGGATCTTCCAGTATTTATCGACAGCGGCAACAGAACCTTATCGGTTCTTCTTCGGGGTCTTCAGTTTCCCGAATCAAATGCAATATATAAGATCGATACACGTCTAGTAGATGGTAAAATCCCGGAGAATTATAGAGAGATCTTGATCGGCAAGGGTTTAAAAGAGGATCTGGAAGTGAAAATCGGTGAAAAAATAACGATATTCACTCCAGACAGAACAGTCGAAACCCTCGAAGTCGTCGGCATTTTTGATCTGGGAGTTGCAAGTCTCAATAGGAACTGGCTGATCTCAACGATCGATACTGCTCAATCCGTGGGGGATCTGGGCGATGCGGTCACTTCGATCGAAATGCAGGTGAGCGAGGTTTTCAGAGCCGATGAAAACGCTTCACTAATTTCGGAAGCTCTTCGGAATCCTAGTCTACAAGTTACAGATTGGAAGTCCCAGAATGAGGACCTCCTTTCCGGGCTGAACGGACAGAGTATTTCAAGTATAATGATTCAAGTCTTCGTAATTATTGCCGTTTCGCTTGGAATAGCAAGTGTCCTGGCAGTAACTGTAGTCCAGAAATCGAGACAGATAGGAATACTAAAAGCAATGGGTTTGAGAGATTCTACAACAAGCTTCGTCTTCCTATTTCAGGGGCTCGCACTGGGAGTTGTGGGTGCTGTTGTTGGAATAGCCTTTGGCTTATTGCTTATAATAATGTTTTCTACCTTTGCCGTTGGACCAGACGGAGAACCAATATTAAGCATCTCTCTTAACTACGGATTTGTAATGCTTTCTGCGATCATAGCCATAAGTGCTTCGACCATTGCAGCCATGGTTCCTGCAAGAAGATCCTCCAAACTCAGTCCGGTTGAGGTGATAAGAAATGGCTGATATTATAAAGCTTGAAGAGATAAAGAAAGAATACGGAACCGTTGTCAAAACCGAAGTGCTGCATGGAATAAATCTTGCGATCGAAGAATCTTCTTTCATCTCGATAGTCGGCCAATCTGGAAGCGGAAAGTCTACACTGATGAATATTATTGGAACTCTTGATAAGCCATCTAGCGGAGAAGTAACGATTTCCGGCAGGAAGACAAACAAAATGAATAAGAATGAACTCGCAAAAGTAAGAAACGAAACAATAGGATTTATCTTCCAGTTTCATTACCTCCTTCCGGAATTCACTGCTTTTGAGAACGTAATTCTCCCGTACAGAATAAAGGGTCTCAAACCAACGAAAGAAGTAGTAGAAAGAGCGAGAGAGCTTATGGATATTGTTGAAATCAGCATGGTCAGGAACAATCTTGCGCCAAATATGTCCGGAGGTCAACAGCAGAGAACGGCAATCGCGAGGGCACTCATAAATAATCCGAAAATCATCCTCGCGGACGAGCCGACAGGTAATCTCGATTCAGATACTTCGTCAAAGGTCTTCAATCTCATGCGCAGCCTTAACAAGAAATACGGAACAACCTTCGTGATCATCACTCATGACAGAAGGATCGCAGAAGAAACTGACAGAATAATCGAAATAAAAGACGGTAACATCGTTAACGACATAACGAGATGAGGGCCGAACCCTTATCTCTTTCTCGTAGTAATCCATACAGAGGTCACTTCGATTTTCTTAAAGGCGATTCTCTTCTTATTCGCAATGTATCTCTTGGCAAGAAGACTCCTTCCCTAACCTTCCGGATATCTTCAACAGACATAAACGCCTTTGGTACGCATTCTTGAGCTATTCTTTCAAACTCTGAGACTTCCTTCCTGTTTATTATACTGTAGATTATGTAAGCCTTTCCGCGAGAGCCTTGCGCATCTATCTTTGTCACCCCAAATCCCGCCTGGCAGAGTTTATTAATCAGTTCAGTCGGTTCAACTGATGTGATTAACCTTATAGAGACAGTACCCATTGCCAGTCTCTCATCTATCAAGATCCCTATGTAGCTACCGGCAGCGAAACCGCCTGCATAAGCAAGAATGTAAAGTACGTTGTCAACACTCTGGATAACCTTGCTGGCAACGAGCAACCATACAATAACTTCAAAGAAACCGATCAGGCTGGCAATTTCCTTCTTCCCTCTAGAAACCATTATGATTCTCGTTGTCCCTAGAGAGACATCAACGATTCTTGCGAAGAAGATTATGAGGGGCATTATCACCCATTTAAAGAGATCTCCACTGAGAAATTCTTCCATTAGTAACCCTCCTACCGCATTTCAAAATAATTATCTGCCCGTCCGTGCCGATTATAAGATATTAGTCGAGATGTGGGGTGATTGAGAGATTGCCAAAGTTACGGTTAACCTCCATTAACTCTCATTATTACACATAAGTCAGGAAATTTAATCCCGCTAATTGGCTTTTTCTTGCGCGAATTTGTATTTGCGTACTAATGATCCTGTTTCTTTAATCCTCACATGAGGGAGCTCATCATTACCCTTGAGTCTGGGAGTTAAATTCCACTAATTTGCTGTTTCTTGCATGAGTTTGTTTTTTGCTCCGAATGATCCCCATCTTAAATCCACCTTTGAGGGAGCAGGGCCACGTAGTGGCGGAGGGTGTGAGTCCAGCTAAATCTGGCCAACTACATAGTTTGGAAGAAGCGCTTCCGAAGGCGGAAGTTACTTCCGGCATCGGAAGTATTTTCCAGGACCTTCGTGGTCTTTCTGGACTCCGTACTTTTGCGTTGATGTTCGATCCTGTTAACTTCTTGGCTTTGTAGACCGGTTGCAAGTTCTCGGTTCCAAGTTGCTGGCTGCGGCCATGAAACCGACACAATCTGTCATCTGAACTTGTTTCAGAATCAAGTTCCTAAGAGACGCTATACGCTGAAAGACCAGTTGCAAGTTCTCGGTTCCAAGTTGCAGGTTAAAGACCCGTAGGCAAAAACGCCACAGCCCGTCATTCTGAACTTGTTTCAGAATCTAGTTCCTAAGTGCCGCTGAGCACTGTGAAGAACCGTCTTTGGATAAGATCAAAACCAAGATCCCGAAACAAGTTCGGGATGACAAAGTGAGAGAAACGCGAGAAGGCAAGACTGAAAAGACGCGAGATTTTAGCTGATTCTGCAACGAAGGGACAACATCACTGAGCTCTAGAGAAGATGATATGGCTAATGATGAACCCATTAAAGGCGAAAAGACACTAAATCTAGATCTTTGAACCTAGAACGCCTTCAGGAATCGGCTACTCTTTTCTTTCTGTTATGGTGTCTCCTGCGTCTAGATGACTACAGAGAATCGGAGACTTTGAATCGTACCTCCCGTAATTTCTATAGATCATCTTCTGGCTGAAGTTCGCGTAGCAGTAAATGCAGCGATGAAGACAGGTATTATATGAACCGATGTCAACGCTTTCAACGCATCTACATGCAGATCTTTGATATCTGTCTTTTGAGTACTGTTTGTTTCTGCCCGTAAGCCTGTTTATAAGATTGCCGTCAATACAACTGCCATGGGTTATTCCGAATTCGTCGAGGTCTTCCTCTTCAGAACACGTCTCGATATGGATCCCCGCGTCCTTTGCTTTCCCGGCAAAAAACCGAACAACATCTCTGATTCCATCTCTTTCCGGTCTTCTTAAACCTAATCTCTTTAGACCTGAAGAGATTTTCTTGTAGTAATCTAGAAAACTAATTACACACTTCTCCGTGTGCCCTTGAAGTAGATCGACCATCTTCTCGAAGGCTCTAAAATGGTAAGCTAAATTGAACTGCTCCGAAACTATAATCGGATCATATCGCCAGATTACTCTTTCACTACCGATTCTATCCGCCAGCTTCTTGAAAGTCTCAATGATGTTTCCCTTGTCGCGTAGTCCGGGCTCTACAGATCTATCATAGGGTGTGATTGTGAACTGGAAATAGTAGCAGTAGTCTTTCAAGTAAGATAGTTTGTCGAGCATGTTCTTAGGGTCTTTGGTCCAGAAAACAAGACAATCTACTGCCTCCGGATTCAAAGTTACCTTACTTACCTGTCTGGAATTGAAAGGATTCCTGACCAGAGCGAAACCGCTTCTGATTCTTTCAATAATCCAATCGGAATAGAATGCCGGGATATCCGTCCTCCTGCTCGCGCTGATTATCAATGTTGTCTCCTTTCGGGCAAAAGCTCATTTTAGACTTCCGTGAAGACTCCCACCATAATAGTTACGGCAAAATCGGCTTCATACTCGTTCGGCACTTCTATAATATAAGAAAGTAGATTGACCTGCCAAAGAAGCAAAATAACGGAGCGAGAGAAAATGAACCGTTACTTGGAAAAACGAGAGCTTTCTTCGATAGAGGAGCCGATTCATGCGAATCCCACATGAAAAACAATGTCAATGAATCCGCTGCATTCTACAGAGAAGAAGCAAGGCTAGTTCCAGTTACTACAGGAATCAGGATCCTTGATCTCGGTTGCAGGACGGGCCTGGAAATTGGCGAGATATTCAAATTGAATTCCACGGCCAGGGTAACCGGCATCGACCTATCAGAGAAGATGCTCGAAATTCTTAGAAGCAAATACAAAGACAAGAATGGAGACCTAAATTTGATTGCCGGTTCCTATTTCGAAGTCGAATTGCCGTTGGAGGGATTCGACGTTGCCATTTCGGTTCAATCGATGCACCACTTCGGACAAGAACAAAAGCTATCGCTCTACAGGAAGGTTTTCGCAGTCTAGCGGTAATGGAACATATATCGAAGCGGATTACGTTGTCGGTACTGCGATTGAGGAGATGGAGTTGCTCAACAGATAAGGTTCTCTGAAAAGTGAGAATAACTTACCTGACGGTTTCTATCACTTCGATTTGCCACTTTCCACAGATAATCAACAAGCAGTTCAAGAATAGGCTGGGTTCAGGCCTGTAAGACACCATGCAAGATACGGGAATACCAGTATTTTTGTTTCGCGAAAGCCCGTATCAAAATGAAGATGAATCTATGGAAGACAATGGAGAACAACTGGCTCTCCATTTTTGTATTCAGAACAGAATATTGTTTACTGCGTTCAAATAATTATGTTGATTATCTTGTCTTGAACGTAGATGATCTTTCTTATTGACTTTCCTTCAAGCATTTTTGAGAGTTTTTCATCAGCCATTACCGCTTCCATTGCCTCTTCCTGGGATGCGTTCTGAGGAAGCACGACTTTTCCCCTCATCTTTCCAGTGATCTGGACAGGCAATTCCGTCTTGGCCATAGATGCGTACTTCTCATAACCATATGGGAATCCATCGTCAAGAATCGTCTTCTTTTTTCCACCCTTCATACTGTAAATCTCTTCACAGACAAACGGTGCAAATGGAGAAAGAAGCTTTGCCATATCTATAACAAGCTGTCTTTCGATAGAAGCTTCTTTCGAAGCTTCATTAACAAACTCCATGATAGCGGCAATTGCCGTGTTCGGCTTGATATTCTTGATTGAATACTCTACTTTCTCTACAGTCTCTGACATCTTTATCTTCAACTCGGTAGAACTTCTCCCTTCGGGCATAGTGGCGATGTCCCATACACGATTGAGAAACCTCCTCATAGCGTCCATCCCGCTGTCCCTGAAGTCTCCTCCTTCAAGAAACGTACCCATGAACATCAGATATGTCCTGAGGGCATCTACTCCATGGCTCTCAAAATATTCGTTTGGATTGACAATGTTGCCCTTGGACTTCGACATCTTCTCGCCGTCCTTAATTATGAGTCCGTGACCTCTGAATGAGGTGAACGGCTCTTCAAAAGGAAGAAAACCCATATCGTGAAGTGCCATTGAAAGAAATCTCGAGTACATGAGGTGCAGGGTAGCATGTTCATTCCCGCCAATATACATATCTACAGGGCACCACTTTTCGACGAGCTCTCTTTCGAAGGCGAATTTGTCATTTTTTGGAGAGAGGTATCTCAGATAGTACCAAGCCGAATCAAGGAAATTGTCGGATACATCGGTCTCTCGTCTAGCCGGTCCACCGCAAACAGGGCAAATCGTGTTGACAAACTTTTCATTCTTTGCCAAAGGAGACTTCCCGCTTCCGTCCGGTATGTAATCATCGGTATTTGGTAGCGTTACCGGCAACTGATCTTCAGGCACCGGAATCGTTCCACACTTATAACAGTACACAATCGGAATTGGCGGACCCCAATAGCGTTGCCTCGAGATGCACCAATCATGAAGGTGGTAATTCACCGAACCTTTTATACTCTCGCTCACTTCATCTATCCTCTCGATGAAGTCAACGCTGAGCATGCCCGAATACTTTCCGCTGTTGATCATCTTTCCCTTCTCAGTATAGGGCAACTGTGAGGGATCACATTCGATAACCTGTTTTATCTCCAGTCCATACTTCTTCGCAAAGACATAATCTCTCTCGTCGTGTGCCGGGACGGCCATAACAGCGCCCGTTCCGTATTCTGCCAGAACGTAATCTCCTATCCATATTGGAAGCTCCTCACCTGTAAGAGGGTGAACGGCGTAAGATCCGGTGAATATTCCATTCTTGGGGCGCGAAATAGATGTTCTCGTGGCAAGATCCATGTTCTTGACTTCTTCTTTGAAGTTTTCAAAGGCCTGCAGTGTTGAGGGCGTGATTAGCTTACTGACCAGACCATATTCAGGAGCAACAACTATGTAAGTTACTCCAAATATCGTATCTGGACGGGTTGTAAAAACATCTATCTTCTCATTCATTCCGGATACTTCAAAAGAGATCGTAGCTCCGGAGGATTTGCCTATCCAGGCCCGCTGAAGATTTTTGGTCGTATCGGTCCAGTCAAGCTTCTCCAGGTTAGACAGCAGCTTCTCTGCGTACTCTGTGATTTTGAAGAACCACTGACTCATCTCACGCTTCTCAACTTCGCTGTTGCACCTTTCACAACGACCATCGATAACCTGTTCATCAGCAAGCACCGTTTTGCACGATGGACACCAGTTCACATTTGAAGAACGCTTTTCTGCGAGTCCATTCTTGAATAACTGTATGAATATCCACTGCGTCCACTTGTAGTACTCTGGAGAAGAGGTTATCACTTCGCTGTTCCAATCGAAGATATTCCCGATCTTTTTCAGCTGCTCTTCTCTGAAATACTCTATGCTCTTCGGGGTGAGTTCTGCGGGATGTCTACCAACTTTCAAAGCGTAGTTCTCGCTATGAATTCCAAAGGCATCGAAGCCGATCGGTTCAAATACATCATAGCCCTTCAGTTTCATGAACCTTCCATATACATCCGAACCTATGAAGGAAAACATATTTCCTATGTGAAGTCCGGCTGCGGAGGGATAGGGAAACATCATGAGGTTGTAGAAGGGTCGTTCGGCCTTCTCAAGGTCTATATTGAATGGTTTCTCCTTAGCGTAATATTCCTGCCATTTCTTTTCGATCGCCCTGAAATCGTACATGTGCTACCTCCCCGAATCAATGTAAAGCTTTAGAAAAGCAACTTAGATGGATTATAACATGGGAGTGTTACTGAATTTGGGATGAAGAACCCGGTTGAAAGTGAAGTAAATCTCTTCATTGAAAAGCATGTTGCCGAGTCCTTTATCGAAGTTTTTCAGAGATTTTCCGACGGTGTCAGGTAGGATCTAGACAAAGCAGAAATCATGTTTTCAAGCCATGAAAGCAGAATTGTTCACAAATGGGGTTTTCAGAATTGGCGCCTGTGAATGTATAATTGTTTGAACTCGAAATCTTTGAAAAGGGGGTAAGAAAATGAAGAAAACGTTGTTGATTACTCTTCTGCTGGGATTCATGCTATTTGTCTCCGGCTGCTTTAAGATCAACAATCCACCGGTAATATCGTTGACAGGCTCCGTTTCGGAAGGGCAGGAAATTGCTCCGATGACGCTTGTCACTTTCGAGTGGGAAGTAACTGACTTTGATGACACGGAAGTAACTTCTCAGTTCAAGCTCTACAAGGATGGGGCTGAAGTTCTGTCTGTGGTAGACACCGGCGAAGCGGTGTACGCTCTAGACGAAGAAGGAAAGTACATCGCAGAGGTTGTAGCAACCGATTCGATGGGTGCTCAATCGAAGGAGACGATTTCTTTCAAAGCCACGAATCTCAAGAGAGAACTCTTCCAGTCTGGAGCCGGATTGATGTACTTTGACTACAGCGACTACTTCCAGTATATCGAAGATGAGGCTTTCGGCATTAGATTTTACAAGACTGCTTCAGAGGAAATTGTCCCTGCCGAAGAGGTAACGGTAAGGAAGCGCCTGAACCTGCTAGACACCAATGATGATGGCAAGTATGACACATGGGAAGAAATACCGAATGACAGGCCCGATCTTCAGACATATGTGTATCTACCTGGTTATTTGATAGATTACGATACGCTATGGGTGCCTTATGGATTCGAGTATGGCGAGAAATCGATAAGGGCATACTATGCCGGTGTTGAAGGTCCTTACAGTGGATATGTCTTGTTCTACAAGTTTGCTGAAGTGGGATTTGATCTTAACACAGTTTACGCGAGATGGGTTGAGGCCCATGTATTTGGAAACACATTTAATGACTATGGAGAAGCATACAAAGCCTTCTCTCTGAGAGAAAGATACGACTCCGATGAAAAACCTGTGATCAGCCTTTCTACTCCTGATAGCGATATAGGACCCGGCGATTCATTTACTGTCGGTGTTATGACAGAGAATGTCGCAAGTTTTGCGGATCTTTACGATGTAAGGTATATTCAACTTTCTCTATGGAACTCAGAAGGCATTGTTCTTGAAAGCGTTGAGTTCGGGAATTTCATGGCTGGTTTGAAGGACGTCGGAACATTCAAGAGCAGTGATGAAGCAGTTACCCTTTACAAAGCCTTCCTGAACGGAGAAGATGAAGCTGAAGCTGCCGATAATGTCTTCGCAACTCTCACTTTTTCAGTTCCAGAGGATTATGAAGGCGAGATCATTGCCGTTGGACTGGCGTACGAAGGTTACTGGGATACATATGACATTTACCCCGATTTGCCAAATCCCGCTTTCAGAAATGTAGACAATGGTTCGGTTGACGGTTTCATAGTTGATCACGAACCGATTGTCTTCTTGGAGTAAAGGGGGGATGACCATGAAGAAAATATTGGTAGCATTACTTTCGGTTTTGTTCTTATACTCGTTTGCAACTGCTAACGTTGCAACTCAGGTAGTATCCATAGAGACGGAAATCAACTCAGCGATATCAAGAATGAATCTCAGCTGGAAAGCAGATCTAGAAGAGAGCTTCGTTGCTAAACTGGAAACAGCGAACATTGGTGACGTAGAAGCGATATTCGAGAAACTCAATGGCTACATAGACCTTCCAGATGAAGTGCGCGAGAGATTCATCGAGTATTTGAGGTTGGCATACATAGAAGAGATGGATGAATTCTCTATACAGGGAATGACAACTACTGATGATCTCATGATGTCGACTTTCGTGCTTCTGGAACCTCGCGTAGTAGCCGAGAGCAGTTTTGTAAGACTCGAACCTATAAGAGATCAGTTCATTCATGGAAGCTGCTGGTCTTTTGCCACTGTGGGCTCTTTTGAGAGCGCTTTGGCGGTGCAGTCTTTCGGAATGAACGGCAACGTTGATAACACCTTTGATTATTCGGAACGATGGGGAACTTATCACAACATAGACTGGGATATCTACAGTTTTTCACCAGACAGTTATGTTCAGGATAAGAACAGCCTTGAGGGCGGTAACAGTTATTTTGCAATGTACAACCTAATTAGGTACGGAATGATGGAAGAAGAGTATGCCCCGTATTCTGAAGTCTATTTGGACCCCAGGGAGGAAGTCCCTCTGCCTCCCTCGGCATACAATGCTCCGCTCTTGAAGTCGTCCCGAACCGTTATGATCCCTCCATCCACATCGGCAGCTGAGCTAGGGTACAGCTATGAAGACTATTTGAACATGATCAAGACAGCGCTTTCAGATTATGGATCTCTTGCCGTCTCTTTCTCAGTTCCGTATAGTTTCAACTACTATTCAAAGGGTATATATTCTCCAGTAGAAGGAGATTATAGTACGGGCGGACATGCAGTTACTCTAGTCGGATGGGCAAGTGCCACAGATCTCGACGATATTATTCTAGCTGGCAAGACAAATCCAGATGCAACTCCTATTCTGGACGAAGAGATTGAAAGCTACACATATGTCGATCCAACACAGGCGGCCTCACCGATTTTCACAACCACCACGTTCTGGATAATAAAGAACTCCTGGGCCTATGACTGGGGAGATGGTGGTTACTTCGTGATTCCGGCTATCAGTGAAGAACAATATGAAAGTGGGCAGCTGGGCTTCTGGGAAATTGAAAAAAGAGAGATGTACCTGCCAATATTCGATGATCTCGCTCATCACGAAGGTGACGATCTTGACGTCAATAGCGATGGCGTTGTTGATACGAAGGATTTCGAATATCTAGTTGAAAAGATCGGTTCTACGGAAGCAGACGACATAACCGCTTGCGACATTTCCTTCCCCAAGGACGGGAAGATCAACGGCGAAGACGCTGCTGCCTGGGTATTCTTGTTTAACAATAGGTAAGACTGTTTTGAAATCGGTTTAGAAGAACCCCTTATGGGGTTCTTCTTTTATGATAATCAGAGGCTGTGGTCTTTCTGGCATAATTGTTGTGGAGGTGACAGCTTTGCAGGAAGAAATAGTACTGGACATAATGATAGAGATTCCGAAAGGGAGCAGGAACAAGTACGAATACGACAAGAAGTTTCAAAGAATAAGATTCGACAGGACGCTGTTTTCTGCGGTCCATTATCCAATGGATTATGGCTTCATCCTCAATACGCTTGCCGAGGATGAGGACCCGCTCGATGCGATGGTTTTGCTGTGGGAGCCAACCTTTCCTGGCTGTCTAATAGAAGCGAAGCCCATAGGCGCATTCAAGATGTGGGACGAGAAGGGACCCGATGAAAAGGTCCTTTGTGTTCCGATTCATGATCCGGTCTGGAATTACATTGAGACTCTCGATGATGTTCCGCCTCATCTGCTGAAAGAGATAGAGCATTTCTTCTCCGTATACAAGGATCTCGAAAAGAAGAAAACGGGTATCGAGGGCTGGGTAAGAAGAGAAGAAACGTTGGAAATAATCGCTGCATCGAGGGTAAGATATCTTGAAGAAACTCATGATTCTTAAGATACTCGACAGGACGAAATCCCCAAAAGCGTTTATTATTGATTTAGATCCAAGAAAGGGGAAGTACTATGTATGATTACGTGATTTGGGATTTCGGAGGTACACTTTTCAATACTTATCCAGCTGCAGCAAAGGTATTTCAGGAAGTTCTCGAGAAGTATGATGTCGAAGCCTCAATAGATGAAATCCTTGAAAAGCTCAAGGAGTCGACGTCGAAAGCTGCAAGCTATTTTGTGAATAAATACAAGCTGAAAAATGGCTTCCTTGAGGATTTCTACCGCATAGAGAATCTTCTGCAACCCGAGAGACAGCCGCCATTTGATAACGCAAAGGAGATTTGTGTGAAGATCAACAGGAACGGCGGCAGCAATTTCCTTTTCAGTCATAGAAGCAACTACTCCATGACCAAACTTCTCAATTACTACAATATGCTCGATCTCTTCTCCGAAATCGTATCTGCGGATAGCGGCTTTGCGAGAAAGCCTGATCCTCAAGCAATAATGTACATAATTGACAAATACGGCCTTGAGAGAGAGAGAGTCTTGACGATAGGTGACAGAGAGATCGATATAGAGGCTGGAAAGAGAGCGGGAATAGCGACGTGCCTTTTCAATCCAGATAAGGATTTCGTAAAGACCAGCGCGGACTTCGTCTTAACCTCTTTAAGCCAGGTTCCTTCTGTCCTCCAGGTTTGCAACAGATTCAGCGGCTGTGAAGGCGATGATTGAAAATCTAATATGGGATTTCGACGGGTCGTTATTTAACACCTATCCCGCCATGGTAAGACTATTCAAGCAGTCTCTGGCAATTCACGGATACGGTGCTTCTGAAGATGAGATACTCTCGCTGATGAAAGAAACGCTGGGAAAGGCCGTAGATTTTTATCTAGATCGTGGAGTTGATTACGCTTTCTACAAAGACTTCCAAAGAATGGAGGAAGAATTGGCTCCAGTCGAACAGCCTCCATTCAGTGGTGCCCGTGAGGTATGCTCGAGAATTAAAAGAGATGGTGGAGTGAATCTAATAATTACTCATCGAGCTAGAAGGACAGCCTTCAAACTGCTAGATTACTTTGAGATGACCTCCTTATTCAGTGAAATTGTCACAAAAGAAAGCGGATTCAAAAGAAAGCCCGATCCAGATGCTTTCATAAGCGCGATTAGAAGACACAGATTAAAACCAGAATTAACCCTCTCCATTGGCGACAGAGATCTCGATGTGATGGCCGCAAGGGATGCGGGAACAAAAACCTGCTTCTTTTCGCAAGATGGGTCGAAACCTTCGATAGACGTCGACTACATAGTCGACGATCTGCTGCAGCTGGGGCGGATTATTCAAGAAGAATAATAACGAAACCGTGACGAAAACTAAAAAAGTGCATGCGTCCTCGATAACGCATGCACTCGTTCACCCTAGACAAAATCCTACTGGAGAAAGACCTTATTTTCATCTGCTTCAGAAGGATCTTTGAAATAAAACCCGAGACCATTTTCAACAATGTCCGCATGTTTCGGAGCCGAGACTTTGAAGCCGCGATCTGGATTCTTCTTCGTCCACTGAGACAAAATCTCCTGTATGACAGAAGAATGCTGTCCAACTCTTCTGTCCATAGAGAATCCGTTTTCGTCATATGGAACGAAAAGCAGTCCCTTTTCGCCGGCCTTCAGTACAAACGGGTCTATTCCGTCTATGATCAGCTCAGGAGTTTTCGCTGCCGTAATCTGATCTAAGTGCACACCAGGAGATTCCAGTAAGAAGGGGTATGCGTCTGACCAATCCCCGATCTCTCTATGAGAAAGACCCCTGTAACCCGCCGGTGAAGATTCCACATGGTTTTCGAATTTCTCCCTTCCCTTTACATAGAACGCAGCTCCTATCGCGTAGGGCATTGACTTCTCGGGAGCAACTATACAGTTTGTTACTGGATACATTGCCTCAGCCTCATGAAGATCGATAACCACGTCAATTCCTTCATTACGGATCATCTCCATTGCTGCAAAGGAAACCTTTTCCGCAAGGTAGCCATCGGGTCTTCCCGGCCAAGATCTGTTTGTGTTTCTTGCATCGATATAGGACAACAACTGGCCGTCTGGATAGTGAACATATACATCTGGATCGGGCCACTGGTCGAGTGCCTGGAAGCCTCGATCGCCCATTCTGAATTTCTTTTCGCCCCAGGGAGTATCCACGAAGTAATAGAGTGGGAAACCGCCACCGGGCTGCGGCCCCAGAGAACCACTCAGGTTGAAATGCGGAATAATATATACTGTTCCCTTTTCCACTTCAAGATTCTCAATGAAGAAATAGGCTAGTAAGGCAGCGGAGGGTTCATTTGCATGGGTTCCCGCGATTATCAACGTCTTTCCACCCTCTTCTGCTCCTTTAAGCTCGAAGACGTCGGTATCGGCAATAGTTCCTTTGATTCCGTCGAAATACTTGCTTAGCTTGAACACGTCTGTCACGCTCGGCCCGGCGACTACTTCTTCCTTGTAACTCCTCTGTATGTACAAAGGAATTCCGCCCGCCAAGACAATAAGTGCCAGAACAACCAGTATCAATAGTTTTCTCATCATAATATCCCTCCTACCTCATTCTAAGCAATCTGAGAATGAGGGGCAAGAGAGCCAGTGCATATAAGATTTCGCTGTTTATATCCTTCGTCTTTATGAAGTTCCAGATAAGCATGCCTACCACATAGGCTGTCATCACATAATACAGAAACATTATCAAAGTCATGACGACACCTCCTCCTCAACCTACCATCATCAGGAAGTTGAATTTATTTGCAAAGATAACCAGTATCATTGCAACGACAGTTATGGCTATCCAGGGCACCACGCATTCTTTCAAGAATGAGCCATATGAGCCTTTGTAACCTACTGTGCTAACCGTCAAGCGCCCAATAAGCGCAGTCGGGGGCAATCCATCCCCAAGAGGCCACAGTAAACTCAGTCCTGCCAAAACGATTACCGGGTTGATCCCGTTCGAGTTCAACATCCATATAAGAGGTATGCCAATTACCATAGCACCACCATACGTCAGGAGACCTTCCGATATTGGTATTATGAAAGGAAGGAGAATCCAGACGATCGCGAGAGGGGCAGTCACAATCCACATGGAAATCAAGCCTTTGACACCGTTAAAACTCATCACCTGTATCAGCATACCGACGACAGCGGTAGTCGCTATGAGCGGCGTCAACTGAGCGACCGTTTCTCTGCTGACCTTCAATATATTGACTCTCTTGAAGTTCATAAGCCATGCTACCAAAGCACAGATAGCAAATACCAGAGGCAATCCGAGGACCGGGAAATCAAATGGCCAGATTCTAGGAGCTCCAAGCAGGAAGATCAAGACAAGGAAAGGTACTCCAACACTCCATCCGGAGAGTCCTTTTGGATCGGGAATCTCTTTGAGAGCCTTTTCTTTGTCGATATTTCCTGCCCCGCGCCCAAAAAACAGCACGGTGAAAAGCCCAAGAATTAGGACCGGTATGAGAAGAGGCATCGTAAATCCAACGTAAGGAATGGCCGTTCCGGCACAGGTCATCATCGCCCAGATGTTAACTGGCGGAGCAGCGGCACTCAAACCCGCGACAATGAAAATCAACGCCGAGATTCTCACCTTCGAAAGTCCCATTGCGTTGAGAGCGGCCGCAACCGTTCCTCCAACAACCAAGACCGAGATGCTTCCGGCACCTGTTAGGGCTCCTGGAACAAGAATCACAAGCATGAGAAGTATCAGCATCAGTATTCTCTTGTTGTGGAAGGCACCTATTATCTTTCTTACTATGTAATTCGTTCCACCCGATTCCTTGATGATGTTCATAAATATCGTTGCAAACACGAAAATTAGTCCAATGTCGAGGTAGGTTACCGATCCTTCGGCAATATGTCTGAAAGTATCAAATCCCGCTCCCCCGGCAATGGCACCACCGATTACTGCGACAAACATACATAGTTCGGTTGAAAATTTCAGAAACTTCCCGACGGCATAGGCTCCAACCATAACTATTCCTGCTATGATCGTTTGCATGTATATTGCATCAGCTGACAATCTGATTACCCCCTTTAATTGGAGCCGGCGCGGTAGATAAAACTATTGCGCCGGCCACCAAGAAACTACAAGCCAAATACCTGTGTAAAAGTATCGAGAAGATCAAATGCAGAATCGATCTCTACTATCGGAACGTTTCTGGCTTGCGCCGCCTTCGTGAACTTCCCATCGCCATTTGAATCCTTTGTAACTATGAATACGTCAGCATGGGGAACGACGGTGTCGATAATAACTTCGATCGGACTTCCTGGAAGACCTCTTTGAATCTCTCCTCCAATAGCAACTGCAATAATCTTTATTTTGTTTGCCTTCGCATATTCTATAAGGTCCTTGAGTCTGTCAACTTCAGTTTCAACAGAGAGACCGGAAGCACCCATGCCTTTAAGGCTGGCGCCAAGAACGAGTAACAGAGACTGGAACTTAGTACCTTCAGGATCGGGAGAAAGCGTCGTAACGTGCTTTCCTATTGCTGACTTGGCTCCACCGAGTCCAACTCCAGCAGCAAGTTCATCCTTGGAAAGAACGTCACAGTAATCATACTTTAGGCCGACTTCATCGGCAACATAGTTGACTGTTTCAACCTCTGCGCTCTGACCTGCAGAAGTTATTACGACAGGCAAACCGAGTTTTACTTCGGGTTCGGCAAACGCAAAAACACTGACAAGAGAAACTACAATCAGAACTAACAAAAATCTTCTCATGTTAGTAACCTCCTCATTCGAAATCTTCAACACTATATATGAATCAAGAATCGTCTACAAGGTTTGAAATACAAGAAAGAGCAAAACCCGCCCCACTTTGGGGGCGGGTAAGTCGATTACTTAGCTTTGTAGCCGTCTTCGCCGAAAATATGGCCTTCGTCGTATCCTACTGCATCAAGCCACCAGTCGGGGTATCCTGCAGACGAACCAACGTTCGGAATGTTTATGTATCCGTCTCTGTACTTCGTAATAAGGTATTCGTTGAAATCCCACACTTCTGCCATTACTCTGTCAGTGACGTCGGCAACGTAATCAGTAAGGAATTCCTTACACAGTTCTGGATCTGTTTCGTAAAGCTGTGCAGCTGCCGCTTCGATCGCTGGCTGTACTGCAAAGAGCTTTCCTTCGATCTTCTTCTGAAGTTCCTGAATCTCCGGGTACATGTAGCTCCACTTCAGTTCCGCCCAGTTACCCATGAAGTTGAATGCCCAAGATGCGACATCGTAGTCGAATTCCTGAAGGCTACCACTGTCATAAGCATAAGGAACGTCCGTTATTCCACAGTACATCGGCACAAGAATCGTTTCGTGAGGTGCAGCTGCTCCCCACCACACTACTCCACCTACAGGATCAGGAAGCCAGTCTCTAACCTGAGAAACGAAAACGTACTCACATCTGAAGATAGAAAGGGCTCTTTCCCAGCTTCCCTTTATTAGCTTACTGGAACCTGCATAGCGATTAGGATTGCCAAAAGGTCCTGCGGCAAGTCCTTCAGTCAAATCGAACTCTGTTCCCTGGTAATGATCCCTGAAGAGGTCGATAACATCGGCCACAGACAGTTTCTTGTCAGGCACGATAGAGAATGGGTAGTCTTTTGTAAAACTGTCTTCTACCCAGGGAGAAAGTCCAAGAGATGGGGAGACTCTGTCGAGAACTCTCCATGTTCTTCTAAGACTGTAGTAAGGCATGGAGTACTCGCCTGTGCTTACAGTTGCCATCCAGTCGATAGGACCTGTGCTGGGATCGTACCAGCCGGCTTCTGTTGCAACATCGATAAGATTCGGTGAGAACATATTGTCAGGGCTTTCAGGATCGAGTTCTCTTATCCTGAACATGTTTGATTCCACGAAGACTTCTCCATCTGGAACCTTCTTTGCCGCCCAAAGTGCGCTCTTCTTGTCAGGCGTTGCACAGATTTCGAAGACCCATGCTTCATTAGGGTCTGTTACTGTGAGTGTTTCTCCCCAACCGTAGTAACCGTACTCAACGGCAAGTGCGCCCATCAGTTCAACGGCTTCTCTTGCGGTTGTACATCTCTCCATAGCAACTCTGGAAAGAGCGGCTACGTCAAATATGCATTCTCCGGCCTTTGGCTGAGCATAGACCTTTGCGGAACAAGTACATTCGCCAATGGCAAGCTGGTGCTCGTTGATCACACCATAGACTGCATCAAAGTAGCCATATGTGTGCTCGACCTGATCGATGTAACCCAGAGGCTCAGTAGCCGGAAGGTCCGGATCGTTGTAGGTCGGACCCATATCCGCACCGACATAACGTGGATATGGCTCAACGAATGGATAAACTGCTCTCTTTGCTCCCGCTTCATAGTCTGCGGGTGGAACATAGACGTACCTGAAATCACAGAGGCCGCAGTC
The DNA here is from genome assembly GCF_003664935.1 of Mesotoga sp. H07pep.5.4. Lineage (NCBI taxonomy): Bacteria > Thermotogati > Thermotogota > Thermotogae > Kosmotogales > Kosmotogaceae > Mesotoga > Mesotoga sp. H07pep.5.4. The sequence goes on along the minus strand of NZ_JFHM01000015.1, from coordinate 34,099 downwards.
AGCTGAATGACTCGTCATTACCGAACCGTCAACAGACGCACCCTTAGTTACGATGATCGTGGTACATGCAAAGCCGATGCTAACTATTGCTGCAGCCACAATCAGGACCAACAGGATCTTACGCAATTGAAACCCCTCCCAACTTGATTTTATTGGGGATTAACCCCAGTTTAAGGTCGCTAGACCTTATCTATTTTCCTAACGTAATCAACCAGATGTCTTTTTTACCCTTGTTGCTTTCCAGGTCTCCGTCAGATGACGTTGAACAACCACATAAAATGTACTTTTCACCGTAATTGACACCCGAAAGAATGAAATCGTCAGCCGAGCCACCTACCGACAACGATTCGACAAGCTCACCGTTTTCATTAACAACGATTATCCACCCATCTGTCATCCCGAGCGGATCTTCAATGTCAATATCCTGCGAAGTTGTATGACCTGCAACAAGAAAGTGACCGTTCCCGAATGGCTGAACCACTCGTGCGACATCCGCGAATGTTCCTCCATAGTTCTTCGCCCAAATTTCTTGCCCAGCTCTGTCCACTGTTACAATGTAGAAGTCTTTTCCTCCGAGTCCGCCGGAAAACATAGACACTCCAGCATCCTGTTCACCGACTATAAGGATTTTGTCTCCAGATGCAAGTACATCGTAACCGTCTTCAAGATACATGCCTCCAAAACCGTAATAAGAAGAAATGCCTTCAGCATCAATAACGGCAAGAGCTGCCTGCTCATTCACATAGTTACAGCTGACACCTACATCTTTATATGCGGTGTATCCCGTAATCAAAATATCTCCCTTTTCAGTTACGAACAGCTTTCTTGCAAGATCCTCGTTGTTGTTTCCTCCATCGATAACCCATTGCTTCAAAAGTTGGCCGGATGACGAAATCTCGACTATCCAGAAATCTTCGCCCCATACATGTCCTTCGATGTCTCCATCGGGCGACCTTGTGTAGCCAGCCACGAGAATATTTCCTGAAGGGCTTTCCACTACGTCATAAGCATGATCCTGGCTGCTTCCCCCGAAGGTTTTCTCCCAGAGGAGCTTCCCTGTGGACGAGAGCTTGATAACCCAAAAATCGCCAAGCCTATCGCTTTCAGAAACATCACCATCAGATGATTCCGTCAATCCGGTAACTACTATTTCTCCGTCGGATGTTTCGAGAACCGCTTCGGCAATGTCACGCCCGCTTCCTCCATATGTCTTTGACCATATTATGCGTAACCTCTCATCTAACTTAAGAATCAGGAAATCCTCTTCTCCTTTAGAACTTCCAAGCTCCCCAGTCGAAGAAGTCGTGTAGCCTACCAGTATTAATGTTCCGTCGTTCAACACTAAAACGTCGTTTGCTACATCGTCACCTTCGCCCCCAAAAGCAAGTGAGTTTTCCAACTGAATCTGAGATAGTGCGAATGCGCCAATCAAAATCATCGTAATCAAGAGAACTCTCTTCATATTTCCTCCAATCAATCGCAGCATCTGCCGCCCCCAAAGTCCCTTTCGAAAATCGAAACGAGGTCTACAACCACGGGTAACTCAACAACTATAGGAGTCTCTCCTTCCAAGAAAGACAGATACTCTCCAACTGGCCTTTCAGCTACAATCAGAACATCTAGATACTGCACCAATCTTTGAGCAAATTCCTGCTTCAGTGGATCATCTCCCGATCCTTCAACATCTATATCGATTACCATCACTAATCCATTTGAAGACTTCACTGAGGAAGCAAGCTCTTCAATTCTCTCTATGTCTGCTCTCGACTCTGGCAAAGAACTCCCGGCAATTATCACAAGTGTGCGGTAAGGTGTCCCTGAAACATAAAATGGATGGAAAGATTCTCCTGAAAGCTCTTCTTCAATCCTGAATCCGGCGCCTTCACACAGATCTTCGATACTTGCACCCGGTGAATAATCACGTGCAACTTGAAGACTATCACAGAAATAGTTTATGTTTTGAAGCTCTATGCTCTCACCCCAAACTGTAAAAAGCACTGGATCTTCAATTACGGGGAGCGGTTCGATAGACAGCGAGCAAAGAACTGAACTCGCAATAAGAATCAAAAAGATCGTAGCAATTTTCAAAAGTGACATCCCCAAGCAATAAACTCTGTAGATACTAAAAAATCAACATAAGTAAGGTTCGAGAACTTTCTATATTCATTATAGCAAAGGGTCCCAAGAATATGCCTCCTTCCTTCAATCGATACACAAGTGTTAAATAGGAGGAAAAAGCTCCAGTTAGCTTCGGAAAGACTCAAACCCTTTCAGGGATTCGAAAATCAATCCAGGAAGAGTAGGTTTTATCTTTCGAATATGCAACGCATTGAGAATTAGCTGATTTGAGCACACTTGCACTCACTGGATGTTTTTCGCGGATCACTCCATCTATAGCTTTAAAAAAGGGCGGAATAATATCCGCCCTTACAAATAAACGATCAGTATCTATCTTGCAGTTGTATCTCCATAACCAACAGCTTCGAGCCACCACGTCGGATAACCCACAGTCTTACCATCAACATACCCATCGTTCAGGGTGTAAATTAGCTCATCGGCCAGCTTCCACCATCTATCGACAACTCTGTTTGCTAGCCCGTTGCCGTAATTAGTAATGAAATCGATAGCCGCTTCGGGATTCTCTGCATAGAGATCCAGCGCAACCTTTTCGATCAGCGGCTGATTTGCGAGGAACTCAGTCTCAAACTTCGTGTATTCCTCTTTGATTATCTCTATTGCGACATTATATCTCAGATCGGCTAGGTTTGACACGTGGTTGAATGCCCACCAAGCAGAGCTTCTGTCGAAGAAATCCCTTGCTCCTTGACTGAACGACTCGGGAACACTGGTCGCACCTGCGTAGAATGGAATATAAACTGTCGAGTGAGGTGCATCCTCTCCGAACCACACAACTCCACCGATCGCATCTGGCATCCAGTTTCTTGCCTGCCCAACTATGACATATGAGCATCTGAACATAGATATAGCTCTCTCCCAACCGTCATAGTTTATGCCTTCCGGTCTAGCACTGGCAGGGGTAGCATACCTATTGGGATTACCAAAAGGACCTGCGGCAAGGCCAACAGTGAGATCGAATTCGGTTCCTTCATAATGGTCACGCTTAATCATCATAAGATCCTGCGCAGACACTTTCTTATCTGGCTTGACAGACAACGGATATCTTTCTGCCCATGGATCGAGCTCTAGAGACGGGGCAAGAAGGTCCAGAACCCTCCATTCACGTCTCGTGTTATAAAAGGCATTCTTTGGCCCGTAAGCTGCATAGAAAAGGAATGGTTCCTGTCCGTCCCACAGCTCGAGTTCCAGTGCCGTTGAGTATACATTGGGTGATGCCATGAAATAATCTGTGTTCTCAAGATCGATTTCGCCAATTCTAGATCTATTTGCATGGACAAGGACGTGGTCATCGGGAATTCTCTGCGCAACCCATACTGCTCCGGGTTCTTCGCTTCCAGGAGACCAGAAAGGACCGGGGCCACAGATCTCAAACAACCAGGCTTCGTCTCCATCAATTACTGTAAGCCCCTCGCCGCCGTCACCATAACCATATTTCTCAGCAAGTTCACCCATTATCTGAATGACTTCTCTGGCTGTCTTTCCTCTCTGCAAACCCAGCACCTGGAGCTGCTCGATTGTCATCCAACCCTGGGAGTTTCTGAGCGCTCTTTCTCCACTCCAGGTTGTTTCTCCGATAATTACCTGATGTTCGTTCATAAACGGGTAGCCGGTGTGGAAGTAGGTGTAAGTTTCGGGAACCTGTGGAATCTCTCCAACATACTGAACCGTTCTACCTGGAATACCCGCCTGGCACAAACCCTTGTAGATACTTACCGTCTCGCCTTCTTCATGTACTCCACCGGGAATCACCTGTAACCTGGCATCGTAACTGCCGTCGCAAGTATGTGTCACCATAGTAGAACCATCGACAGATGCGTCTTTTCCGACAAGTATCGAAGTACATGCCATTGCTGTTACTCCATAACCGACAATGAGGACTAGCATAACAATAAGTGCACGTCTCATTTCTTTCACTCCCCTTTCAAAGTAATGGACCGGCATCAACCGGCCCAAAGTCAATTACTTAGTCTATCTTAGTTAACAAGACCTCTGAAAGATCATACCAGAGTTCTTCTGCTTCTCTCATCTTTCTCGCCGTGTAGGATGAGAGGAGTCTAAGAACAAGCTCGGGATTATCTTCGTAAAGGGTCATTGCCATTTCATCAAGATCCTTCTGTTCTTCGAACATCTCCGTTTGGAAAGGTACTCTTACTTCCTCTATCAAAGGCATAAGAGCCCCAAGCCTCTGATTAGAGATCTTATCGACAAGATCAAAGGCCCAATAAGAGCAGCTCCTGTCAAGCTCATCCCTGTTTAAGGTCACCCAAGACTCCGGGAGCGTATTGGGAAGAGTCCCTACATAAACGGGAATCCAGGCTCCCTTTCTCGGGTTGTCAAGTCCGAACCAGAGAAGTCCGCCTATCTTGTCGGGCATCCAGTCCCTTGCCTGCGAAACAAAATAGTACGAACAACCGTTCTTTGCTATTGTTCTTGTGTAAGGAATGCCAAGAAGATTTCTCATAGGAGTGTTGGGCTCAGAACTTGCCAGCGGACTCTTAACCATCTCGCCTCCACTTTCATAGTACCATGCCTCGTTATCGCCCATGTCGTAAGGTGTACCTTCGGAAACGTCCCTATAAAGCTCAATTATGTCGTACACGGATACCTTCTCATCCGGCTTAACTGAGAATGGATATTCCCATGTGTTGTCCAACGACCAGTTCCCCGAAGGATTGAGAACAGAGAAGACTCTCCAGAGTCTGTCGCTCTTCTTCCCCTCAATGTCTCCAAATATGTACTTCCAGACAAAGGGTTCTCCACTGGCCGGATCATACAGGCCAAGATCCGTTGCCACCTGAACATAGTCTTCACTGATCATGAAGTCCCCTGCAGATACGTTCGGGGGCCTGTTTGTCTCAAGATCGATCTCACCAATCATGCTGTAATTCACGACGGTAGTAATATGATCGTCGGGCACGCGCTGGGCAGCCCAAACAGCGCCAGGTCCCATACCTGGTTCCCATAGGGGACCGGTCCCGTAAACTTCGAAGACCCAAACTTCGTTCGGATCGGAAATTGTAATGCATTCGCCTAACCAGCACGATTCTCGGTAACCATACTCTTCTGCAAGAGCGCCTATAAGTTTTATAGCGTCTCTGGCGTTAGTTGTTCTCTGTAGAGCGAAGATCTCCAGCTGTTCGATTGTCATTATCGCCTTATCGCTGTTGGCAGTCTCTCTGGCTCCACCAAGTGTCGTCTCTCCTATTATCAGCTGGTGTTCATTTGCCATAGGATAAGCAACGTTGAAGTACTGGTAGGTATGTGCTACCTGTGGAATCTCTCCAAGCTTCACCAGATCCATTCGATCGGCGTAGACTATCCACTCATAAACTGGGGCCATAGCTCCCTCTTCGTGATCCATAGCCGGTACGACAACCAGTCTGGAGTCATAACGACCATCACATGTATGAGATGTGATAACGGAACCATCTACAGTGGCTTGTTTTGCCGCTAAGATATCCGTACATGCTACAGCACTCACATAGAACAGTGAGACTATCAGTATTGCAGTCAATAACAGTTTCTTCACCCTCACTCCCCTCCTTTGTGATTATCAATCACAAATGTTCTTGGTTACTCGTAATAAATGTCCTGTGTTCTAGCTTTTGAAGGATCATGGAAATAATAGCCTGTTCCATTGCTTACTACCTCGTCATACCTTGGAACTCCTTCGATCACAACCTCCTTTCCAGGATTGAAATCACCCCATAGTTCAATAACCATAAGAGTTGAAGAACAGTGTCTGCCAACCCTTACGTCGATCGGCCAACCATTTTCGTCAATTTTCTCGTAGAGCAAACCGAACTTACCTGCCGTCATAACGAATTCATCCTTACCCGTTAAGAGAAGAGCCTCATCGGTGATTCCCCTGACTCTGTCAAGAAAAGGTTCCGGCGTTTCAAACAACAGAGATATGGCGTAGGAATGGTCACCGACCTCTCTGTGAGAAAGTCCGTGCAGGCTAGGAGGTGAGAACTCCATACCAATTCTGAATTCAGTTGAGGTAAGTATCATTGAAGCCAGTCCGGCAATATCGGCCGCCTTTTGATGGGCAACTATAGTGCTTATAACAGGGTACTCCAGCTCGGCTTCGTGTAAATCGATAAATATGTCTACATTCTCTTCTCTTATCAAGTTCATAAAGGCGTAGTTTGTCTGTTCGGTGATCATCCCATTTTCTCTTCCGGGCCACGTTCTGTTGAAATTACGAATATCCATATAAGCCAGGAGTTGACCACTAGGATAGTGAACATACGCTTCGGGATCCGGCCATGAGTCAAGCGGGTTGGACCATCGATCTCCCATCCTGAACTTGCTCTCTCCCCATGGAGTCTCTATTGTGTAGTACATAGGATATGCATCCCCAGGTCTGGTAACCCTTGAAGCGCTCTGATTAGCTGTAATAACAACTATGAGTCTTCCCTTGGTAAGTTTCGCGTTTTCGACGAAGATCTTGGCAGCCAGATTCGTTGCGGGTTCCTCGGGATGCGACCTGCCTATCAACATAGCCGTCCCACCCGGTACACCGCTATCAATTATGTAGATGTTCGTATCGTTTATCGTTCCTTTCAACGGAGCGAAGTAGTCACCTAACTTTTTGACTTCAGTGACTCCCGATCCAACAACGACGGGTTCCTTGAAATTCCTGTGATTGTAGAACTCTACACCGGAAATAATTAGGGCAATTCCAACTAAAACACATGATACTATTTTGACTATCGCCAGATTTCTGTCAGTCATCGCAGCACCCCCTACTTGATTCTCAAAAGTCGCAGGATGAACGGCATGAGCATGACAGAAAACAGGATTGCTTCTTGGAAATTCTTCGTCTTCACCAAGCTTCTAGCTATAACAAAGATGATAAAAGCCGTTATCAAGTAGTAGCAGACACTGATTATCGTGTACAAAATAGCCATCAAAAACACTTCCTTTCACTCATGACATCACCCGCCAACTAAAAAGGAGAGTTCATTACTGAAAATCAGGAACAAAGTAGCAATTAGAAGAATGAACCCCATCGGTATGAGCGAAGTCTTCAAGAAATCCCTGTAATAATGGCCTTTGAACTTCAGTTCCATCACTGTCGCTCTTCCAACAACCGCCGTGGGAGGAAGGATATCTCCCACAGGCCACATAACAGCCATTGCAGAGAGTGCAATTATGGCATCCATTCCCTTCATGTTGAAAAGAAGAATTAAGGGCACTCCTAGAAGCGGTGCAACCGCGTATTGGAGTAATCCCTCTGACACTGGAAGAATAAGCCACAGCGCTGCAAATAAAACCCACATGGGCAACGTTACTACCGCAAGAGAGATCAATCCCCTTGCGCCGCTCAAAGCCATAATCTGAATCAGGATACCTACAACGATCATGATGCCTACAAGAGGGATCAATGTATTGATGGTATCCGATGCGATTCTAAGGATCTCTAGCTTCTTTGGGCTAAGTATAATTGCAAATATTGATGCGACAACGAACATGAACGGAAGTCCCAGAGTGGGGATTGAGTGGGGCCAAATCCTTCCGGCCATTATCAGGAAAATGAGAACAACAAATGGCATTCCTACCCTTATCCAGTTCATCTTAGCAGGTGGTTCAGGAAGCTCTTTCAGAGCTTCATCAAGCTCTACTTTCTTACCCTTTCCCCCAAGGAAGAACATTGCAAATAGAGAACCGGCTAGCGACAATACCAGCAGTGGGATGAAGAAACCCACGTAAGGCATGTTAGATCCGGCCGCAGCCATCATTGCCCAGAGGTTTACTGGCGGTGCAGCGGCACTCATCGCAGCGCAAACAAAGATTATCGCCGCCACCCGCTTCTCAGATATTCCCATATAGGTGAGGACCGTTCCCACCAGTGTACCAACCGTGAGAACTGTGGTGGCACCCGATCCAGTAAGGGCCCCAGGAATCAACAACAGCAAAGTAAGAAAGAAAAGACACAGTACTCTGCTCTTGTGAAAGGCCGTGACAATACCTCTTACAAGAAAAGCGACTCCACCGGACTCTTTAATCAGGTTCATGAAAAACGTTGCGGTAATAAAGATAAGACAGACATCAAGATAAGTGAAGGAGCCTTCCACAAGATGACGTACCGGAATCGCTCCACCCGAGTGGACAATAGCGGCTGCAAGCGCGGCAACAAGCATCGACAGTTCGACACTTAGCTTAAGTGCCTTTGCAACTCCAAACGATACTGCTATAACGAAAAGTATCAGACCAGCATGGAAGTACACCAGGACACTCCCCCTTTAGAATCGACCTAAAGGTCGACAGATAAGAAGATCATTGTTATGCTCTACTCTTGGAATAGTTTTTTGAGAGCCGGCCCGATTTCCAAGGATTCTTTCACCTTTACAAGAGGAATTCCAGTCTCATTCGAAAAGTTTGTGAAGAATCCATCTGAATCGCTGTCTTCTATTACGAGAATCAAATCAGATTTAGGCATCACTGTGTTTATTGACTTCTCGTCAGTAGAATCTACACGGCGCGCCATTCCCTCAATGTGTGCACCGATAATCGTCATTCCGAGTTCTTTAGCCTTGGAAATAAGAGCTTCAACCCTTTTCACCTCGAAATTCATATCAATACCGGCAGCTCCCATTCCTTTGAGACTCGTTCCTGTGGTTATGACCAATGTCTTTGGAGCATTTTCTCCTGCCGCCATCTCGGCAAGCTGTTCGGCAGTCAAGAGATCTTCCTGAACACAGGCAATTTGATTTCTGACACAGACCAGTCTGAACATCAAAGCACCCGGGCTCTGACCCAGAGTAGTGACAACCATTGGAGGCTGGACAACAGGCATCTCAATCTCTTCCGAGAAGAGCATGGTGCAAGGAACAGCTAGAATGAGCAGTAAAAGAAATCCCAAAGCTATCTTTCTCATAAAACACCCTCCTTTATTAACCAATAAACAGGCTTATAGACCCATTTTCAATTGTCTACAGTAAATAATGCTGATGATAACTTAGTTCAAATGCTTCTCTTGCAGACTGCCGAAGGAATAAGATATAAATTGTGAAATAAGTACGTAATCCTTATTGTTTACAAATTCATTCTACCATCTACTATGTTTCTGACAAACTATTGTCTGCCGACATGGTACCCGATAGGATCCAACTATTGGCAATTATCAACTCATAGTTGATTGAGATGCGATTGATTGAGTGCCCCTATTCATCAATTAATTCTTTGCTTTCATTTCCTTTCGATTCAGTTAACTTCATTGGCTTTCATCAAGTCTTCTTCTCCACATTCTTTGTCTATGCGTGTTACGATGGAGACTGCAAATCTCTCTCGGCAGGCATTTGATAAAAAGATGGAAGACCTAAGAAGGTTATGAATATATGTCCCTGAAGCCAAACGGGTAGAAGGACCTCAGAAACACCAAAAGATACTACGACTCTAAGAAGAAATATGTTGAGGTCAGATTTTGAAAAAGAAGAACGAACTTGGACAACTCAAGCTTACATGATTATCTAAGGGCACATGTGTTCATATTCACGTTCTGGACTATTATTAGGCCTGTTGAGTACATTATCATGAAGAGAAGAAAATAGACGCCAAGTGGAATCAATACTCTTAGAAAACGGTTCGACGTTCTTCCGTTTAGTTTTACGATAAGGGTGTTCACTGCGAGTATGATTACTACAACAACTATATACTCCATACCAAAAAGAAAGAACGGCAAGTCGTTGATCTGATTTACGCTGAAATAAGCTTGGCCAACGTTTTCCCAGAACGGCCAGGGAGTGAAGATAAGGTGACTAACAAGATATATAGCCCACGTGCCTAGGACAACGGGGAGGCTTTTTGAAGTTTTCAGATGGTATTTCGAAAACAGATACGCTCCCATCACCACCCCTGAAAGATGAACTAAATCATACATCACTTGAAGCAAGTACACGTGGTCGGAGAGGTTTAGCGTCGAGAGCGCCGCAACAAAAGAAATTCCCATGGTAGCCATCGCTCCCTGTTTAGCCCACTCAAGGTCAAAAAGCAAACCCAGCCAACCGATCAAGAAGACGAGATAACAAAGATATATCAAGTTGTGAAGATTGTTCGTAGACAAGTAAGTGATCTCATTATCTGGGGAGAGCGAATACTGCATGTCGGTAATGTCAAGATCGAAGTGCTGACTAGGACCGCTGTAGCCACAGTCGCGCCACTCGTACAGCCATCCATCCCAGGTGAGGTAGAAGAACATGATTAAGATCCACAATACCATGAAGAAGATTCCCAGCCTTCTCTCGAATAAATCCTTGTTAAGCCTCATATAAGTCTCCCATCTACGTAACTGAAGATAATCCCGATTTTATCATGCTACTATCCTTATTAGCTTTCGCTCCGGGGGTGATGTTTTGTCTCTCGTCTGGATAGATGTGGACAATTTGAATATTAGACCCCTGCTTCTTCTTGAAAAGCACAACGTTAGTCATCTTGTAAGAGAGTTCAAAGGCGTCGGTAGACTGCCATTTGCCGCTACTGATAGAGGAGCCTCATTGGTGTGTGCAGTTCAGCCAATGAGGAGTTTAAGACGCCTAAAATAAAAAGCATGCGAGAAAGAAGTCGGAATCTCTTCGTTGTCAATGGCCTAATCAAGGACATTCTCTTCGAAGACGCATTCGGTGATGTTCTCATTTCCGGTCATGTCTTTGGGGATTTCGTTAACGAGTTTAGCGAAATGCTCAGAGTTGTCGAGAACGACGGCACTATGCTTCTCTTTCCAACGAAATGTAACTCTGCTAACAATATACACAGGTCTCTTACGGGAAAGGGATTTGAACGCATAAGGTTTGAACAACCGGGAGCCGGCTTTGTTAGGTGAGATCTACCTAAAGCGAACAAAGCATCAATCTAGATGCTTGTCTTTCATAAACTCCCATATCAACTCACTTGCCTTGATGTTCGCCTGTGAAGAGCTGCTGAGAGCATCTATTCCCTTCTCTCTTCCAGGCCAGGTATGATCTCCATCGGTTATCGCGTAGAAATGAACTAGACTTCTCTCGTCTTCTCCAGTGTATTCTCTGAGTAAAACCAAACCGTTCTCGAGTGATTTCTCGCTCATATTGACTGCGCCCATTTTCTCCGCCCAAAGTTTCACAGACTCCTCTATCGAGGGAAAATAGATACCATTTGCTTCAGAACTACTGGAAAAACCGCCATCAAAAGGAATAATAGGATCTTTCATACCGTGAAACACTATGAGCGGAATGGCGGTATCTGGAGGTTCTATCATTACAACGCTGTCCTCACTGGCTCCGCCGGCTGGAGAAGATGAAACAATCGCACAGGCAGCGAAGAGATCGGGGTAACTTGACATGAGCCTGTATACGAGCATCCCTCCGTTGGAAAGTCCAATGAGATAGACTCTCTTTTCGTCAATGGGATAAACACTTTCTAATCTTCCAAGGAGCTCCGCTATGTATGAGACATCATCGACATCATTTTCCATTGCGTAACCACAACAGAAACCTGAATTCCAGCTCAAAAGAACGCTGTTCAATGTTCCGGTTCCCTCGGGATACACGGTAATAAACCCTTCTCTGTCTCCCACTTCAGTCATTCCGTACGTATTCTTTGTGTAGTTACTGTTGCCAAAAAGACCGTGAAATACCAGCACTACAGGTAGCTTATCATCTTGAATCATCGGAGGCAGGTGAACAATACTCTGTCTTATTCTGCCATCGTGTTCAATCGTCACGATCTCATCTATTCCTTTCTTTGTTCCATTGATGAAATAGAAACTCATAGCCAGAAGAGTCCCGATCACCACCATCGTCTTGAGCAATTAGAATTCCTCCATTCGAAGCCGCTTGTCTCAGCATTCCACACAATCTATATTATCATCATTCGCTCAAACTAAACTGACCTTCGAACTTTATCTAGATAGTCAAATACGTTGTCTGAATGAACCCTGGTCTTAACTCTAACTGAAGCGCAACTGGAATTAGCGAGAATCATTTTTGCATAATTTAGTGATCGGATCTCCATGGCGCGGAAAATTATTTCTGAAGCTGTACTTGGTTTGTCAGTAGAAAGATTCCTTAGATTCAGAATTACAATATCACCTTCTGAAAGGAACGAAACAGGAATTTGGCTTAGATAAGTCGTAGTAACATAAACATCATTGTAAGGAGCGAAAAGTCCCGGGATGGAAATACAGGCGGCTGCAACTTCTCTCATATCATCGCGGATGAGCTCAACCTTCCTAGTTTCAAGATTGAACACTTCAGCACTAAGCTCTGTCTCCCCCGCAATTCCATCGAGATAAGAATCCCTTGCGGCTATCCCGTAGATATGGTTACTCTTGGACCAAATGCAGCAGTGGCGAATTCGTTCTAATTTGCCGCTCACTATCTTTTTTGAAGAAAGTGCGCCACTATCCATCACTTCCAACGTGACGAAAAACTCATCCACAAACTTTGAAAGCCTATACAAGGCTTCCTTCTTGCCCATTGCTCTCTCAACCGCTACATAATAGCCCGCCAGTCCGTTCAAAACCATTCTGCTTTCGCTCTCGAAATCTCCAAGGTACTCGATAGAGGCAAGTCCCTGAAAACCATAACCACCAAAATGTATCTTCACTGGCTTGCTCCAATTAGATCGAACTTCAATGTTTCTTCATAAGATTCATTCATGAGTTCAATACATGATGAGAAGTCAAGCAAACCAATATTCCTTTTGTTCAATGGTGAAATGACAACATCGGCAAGAGCCAGTTCCTTCCTTTGAAACTCTTCGACTTTGTACACATCGATTATTTCCAGTATCGAATTTGAAGTATCGATCCCAACCTTTCTATTATTTGAAGAAAGATCCACGGCCAACACTAGAGTACAGCCCTCTTCCTTAGCTATGCTGACAGGAATATTATTCACAATCCCTCCATCAGCAAGAGAGAAGCCTTTGTGACTAAAAGGCGAGATAATTCCAGGAATTGCCATGGAAGCTCTAAGCGCTTCGAAAATACTTCCTTCTTCATGAACGAATAACTCGCCTGAATCCATTATGGTTGAAACGCACTTGAAGGGAATTCTTGTGTCAGAGAATCTGTACCCTTTCAGACGCTTCTTGAGCGCGTTTAAGTACAATCCAAAAGGCAGCGCTTTAAAAGTGTTTATGTGAAAACAAGTGGCTGCATTGAATAACAAGCCTCTATTTTCTCTTGCAGCTGAATTTGCAAAGCGAAGCAGCTTTTTACCCTTCCTACAGATTTCAAGAGAGATCTCCCAAAGCCTCTTCGAATCTGAGAGTAAAGCATACCCGGCCCCTACAAGTGCGCCGGCACTTACCCCTATGATCAGATCCGGCACAAAACCCTTTTCTTCTAGCGCTCGAATAACTCCGACGTGAGCAAAACCTTTTGCCCCACCTCCACCAAGAACTAGCGCCTTAATCATCTAAACACCTCGAAATAATGTCCCTGCGGTCCCTATTCTTATAGATGAAACGCAATCTGAAGAAATCCCTTCAGTAATAATCGTGAGGATCTGATTCTTAAGATTCCCACTAGTTGCATGATTCTTCCTTTGACTGATTTTACCCGAGCATGCCACAACCGCAGTCTTTATATAGTACCGCCGATGTCCACTCCTAGAGCTTTCATCTACTTACTTCTTAAATTGACACTTGGCACAAGCAGCGAAATCTGTTTCATAAACCCTCCTGCGGAGATTAATTTTACCGGAATCGAGCGAAACGCGAGCACGACTCCAGCCTTTTTGAGTTTCTCCAGATAGATCATCTTCAAAATCTCCAAATCGAATGAACCCCTCAGAAGTCCACCACGCCTGTGAAGACCGTAAAGCACTTCTTTGAAAATCCGCGAGACAAACGACTCATTCCCAAGCCAGAATCTTATGAAGGGACTGCAAAGACCGGCGGTTGAAAGATCTCCAACAGAACCGTTCCTTTCTACAAGCAGAACATCAAGGCCTCTTCTTGGTGCGGCAATGGCGGCAAGGATTCCCGCAATTCCTGCACCCATGACAATCAGGTCTTTACCTGCAAGTTTCAAGATCATCACTCTCTCTGAAATCACTGTTCTTCTTAAATGTTTCCAGGCAATCATTGAATCTCTTGGTGATGAGCTGAGGTCTAGTGATTACACTCCCTAGAGAAACTGAAAAAGCTTCTGCCTCAAACGCCATGATCATCCGGTTTGGCTCCAAGTAGTTCCCTTCGGCATCACCGGGTAGTCGAATTCTTTCACAAGCATAGAGACAAGGTCAATATCTGGCTTAAGTCTTTGTGAAGTATCTGTGGTGTACGCTGAAAGGGTTGTCGTAATCTTGTCCGGCATGAGCCTATCGACCACACGTACATTTTCCACATTAGAAATGTCTGCCATTATCAGTCTATCCGGAAAGAATCTTCTCACTTTTCGAAAATCATGTGAACAGGCTCTGGCCTATCTCTTAGAGTACAGTCAATCGCTACCGCATCTGCTCCGGATTGAAGGACATCGATTGCATCTTCCGATGTAATGGTAATACACGGGGAAACTTTCACTTTGCCTCTTGATCAGACCAACTAAAAGGATCTCAAATTTGGCCTTTATCTCTCTTATGTCCTCAACTCCATTTGCTCTAATCGCAGAAGCTCCGCCCATTATTGCCGACTGTGCCATTCTGGTCATGATTCCAGTTCCCTGTAGTGGTTCATTTTCGAGCGCCTGACAGGAGACGTTGATTCTTCCTTTAATCATACTTAAGAACTCTCTTTTTAGCGGCACTACATTAGATCCTTTCTTTCTCTTAATGAAATACCGATTTCGAAGATTCTGTGCCTGGGAAAGAAGACTCTTTCTATTTTTCGAAATCAAGATCCATAGAACTCTTCACTCTTTCGCAGTAGCTTCCCATTTTCTCAATCACAAAATCCTCTATCCATTTCTCCAAAGGAATAAGATTCACTGGATTCAAACCGCTCTTTCCAACTGAGACTTGAGAATCTTCCTTATTTTCGACTTATATGCCCAATGTTCAAGGAAGATAATTATCTGAAGGTGCTTCATCTTCACTTTGTCTAGGGACAAGAAATTTTTCATTACTAGAAGTTGAACTACTGAATGTGCACTGACAGTACCAATGGTGTTACCGGCCGTATTCCATCCCGAATAATTCGTTGAATTCCAGTCAAAATTATGAATTTCCATAATTGCTTCTATGATCTTGTTTTCGGAACCATTTGAATACTTGACATCTGCAATGACTGTAACTTCACTCACAAACCTCTTGAGGAGAGTGAAAACTCTTTCGAAGGAAGTTGACTTCCCTTGATTCCCCGGTTGATCCTCTGCATTCATCATGTCGGTGGGGTTATTCACAATTAGCGGTATCTCATCGCTTCCTTTCTCTAACACTCCTCCGACGGCCTCACAAAGGAGAAGAAAGTAATCCCTTGTGCATAAACGTTCATCTACTGGTAGAAAAACGACTCTTTTAGAAAACATTACACACCATTTCCCCCAAAAAACTATTTACACTTTTTGCAGGAAGCAAGTTCTTAAGAAATAGAGTTTTACCATAATGAAGAAATACAAAAAATCACCCACGGTATTGCGGGTAGCTCAGACAACTACACCCTAAACTTTCACAAACCTTCCCAGAGAATTAGTTTCTATTAGAGCGCTCCAAGGGATAAATCATTTTTAGATGGCAATTCGAAACAAAGTGATATAAATGACTTGTGATTAGATTATGGAAAAACCGCTAAATAGGTTCTACATCATCAAATCGTATCGCCCATTCAAATAGACCAGATAACTGCCCCATGAAAAGAAATAAGGTCTTTCTCCTTTCGGAATCTTGTACTGATTGCAGGTGGTTTCAACAACTGAAACGCAAATCCCGGAAATATAGCGATTCGTCTTCTTTGACCACGATCGTCGTAAGAATATAATTGTCACGTCCAAATCATACCTTATTCTATTCTTACATTATCTTTGCAAGATCTCAGGGGAGGCGATTTAATGAAACGGATAGTTGTTTTCTTGTTAGTTGCTGTGTCTATCTTTGTCATTTCCGGATGCTACTTGGTGCTAAACTGTGTTGATTTCGAGGGATCAACCGTTGGGACAAAGTACCACAATGGCGATACCCTGTTTGAGCAGACAACTCGAATGGATATGAAGCCATTCGTATGGTCAAATGGCACACCGACTTCCAATGGTGTGATGACTGTTACCAACGGCGGGTTGGCAGGTCATTCAGGGAAGGACGTTAACCTGAACAACATCACCGTTTCCTTCAAGTTCCCGGTAAAACCATCCGCTCTGATTCTCTACTACGGTGAATATGGAGGCAACATCAATGTCGAGATAAACGGCATTCTCGAAAACGTCCAGGACTTCTCAGACATCGACGGTAAGGTAATCGGCGGGGTCACCGTAACCCTTACAAGCGTGAGCGGTCCTAAAGGAGTACTCAATCTCCAGGGAAGGATAACGTCTTTTTCGATAGGAGGTCAGGAACTCTGGATAGACCATATCTGTCCAAGAAAATAAAAGTCATCGAAGCTCTGCGCTCTTGACACCCTTCAGTGTGGAAAGACCCACCATAATGTTTTTTACCTTTATGGCATCTCCTTTGCTCACCTCAACTAAGAGACTAAGGACTTCATCGTCCTCTTCAATTTCCATTGACTCAACCGTCAATCCATTGTCCTTGAACCATTCGGATACCTTTCTAGACGTTTCTTGACTGTTTTCAGCAACTATCAAAACTTTGGGAAGATTTCTCCCTCCGATAAACAACTCAATCCTTTTAAGGAAAAGAACTATAAGCAACGCGAAGACCGTCACTACTACCGAGAGCAAGTATTCCCCGCTGCCGAAACCCATCCCGACAGCAGCCGTTACCCAGAGTGTGGCGGCCGTGGTCAAGCCTTTGACGGAAAAACCTTTCTTCAGGATTGTTCCAGCTCCTAGGAATCCTATGCCCGAGACAATCTGTGCCGCTACTCTTCCCGGATCACCATGCTCGGCGGTGACAAAGACAGTTGTGGAGAGGACAGTTATAAAGGCGGCTCCAACACATATCAAAGAGTGAGTTCTGAGACCGGCAGGTTTATAGATCCTTTCCCTTGTGGCACCTATAAGCGCTCCTGCAACGAGAGCACAAAACAATCTTAAGGACAAATCCAGATACTCCACCAAACCTCAACCTCCCTTAAGTTAAGATTATAACCTTTCCTAATTGGTAATGGGTCGCCTAAGTCCGCCACTTTTTTCAGTGATGTCATCATTAGAATAAATAGAATCTCTTTCATAGAATTAATGCAAGGCCGACTCAAAGAGAATTCTAGACATAACACTTGGCAAAACCCTTACAAAGAAAAAGGACGCAAATATTCATCACAAGATGGAAGTGTTATCATAATTAGGAAGGAGGGATTATAGTGTTAGTTCCTGTGATTCTCGCCGCTGGAAAAGGCAAGAGACTGAAGTCTGAGGTTCCCAAGCCATTAGTAAAAATAAAGGGAAAACCTATGATAATTCACATCTTGAACAAGGTTTCGGCTTTTTGTGAAAGCAAATGCTCAATTGTTGTAATTAATCCTGACTTTGAAAAGGAATTCAGAGAAGTGCTCGGTGAAAATACTCTTTTAGCTTATCAGGACTCGCCCAAAGGAACCGCTGACGCTTTGAAGAGGAGCCTTCACCTGATCCCAGACAACTCAGACATTCTAGTGATGTACTCTGATCTCGTTCTTATAGCAAAGGAGTCTTTGAAATCTCTGGTAGAGCTTCACAGGAACGGTGACTGTGATATTACTTTTCTCTCTGGAATCACCCAGGAAAAGTTTCCCTATGCACTGGTCGAGAGAAATGAAAATGGTAAAGTCGTCTCCTTCGAAGAAAGAAAGATCCCTGACTTCCCACCTCCCTGGGAGTTTTATATCGGTCCGATTATCATCAAAAAGGAGATTGTTCAGGAGTACATCGGTCAGCTTGTGCCAAACAAGGAGACTGGAGAAATTTACATTGCAGATATTGTTGCTTTGGCATTGTCGGACAACAAGTCTGTATGCGGATTTTCAACAAGCAACAAAGAGGAATTTCTGGGGGTCAACACTCCTGAGGATCTTCAAACAGCTGAAAAACTTCTTACCGACTGAACCTTTTTCTCGGGTATCAAGTCTGATTATCAGAGACCAGAGAAACCACAGGCACAACCCCTTTAAAATGTAAGACAAACGAAGGCGACATGGATTACCCCTGAGTTAAGGAGACCGGGACAATGTCCCGGTCTTTCCTTATATTTCAAGTAAATCCAAATCAGTACTTGTCTAGGTCCGTAAACTTATCCCATTCTTCCAAATGGCTGAATTCAGGGGATTCGGTCCAATCGAGGCCCTTTCTAACAAAATCCATGAGATTCTCTAAAATTATCTGGTGTTTGTTTTCCTCCGCAGCCAGCTTCAATAATATCTCTTTTTCGGATGGTTCACTTGTTTGCTTTGCCTGATCAAGATAAAGCTTAACACTTTCTTTTTCCATTTCAACTGCGTGCTCATAAGCTTCAAGATTCGTAGCATCAATCTCAAAGCATTTCTTATCATTGAGCATTTCGGAAAACATATTTCTAGTGGTCTTGAAAGTATATGTGCCTTTGTAGTTGTAATTCTTGTCTTTGAATCCACTTATGATCTCATAATGCCTCTGTTCATCATTTGCGAGCATTTCAAACAATTTCTTAAGCTGAATGTCCTCCGAACACTGGGCTTGTTTAGTGTAGTAAGCCTCACCGTCTTTTTCTAGTTTCAGTGCATAATCAATTGCGTTCATTCGAAACCTCCTTCAGTAAATCTGGGCACACATGGCTAGTGCGTTTTGCAAGAAACGGGTGGCTAATCACCACCCGCCCATTTAGAATCCTCTATTCAGAGGCAAGCTTTCTATAAATCTCGTATCTCTCCTTAGCATCACTTTCGGCCTTTTTGAACAACTCATCGGCGATGTCCGGGAAGGTTGATTTCAGAGCGCTGTATCTAACCTCGCTCATCAAGAAATCGATAAATGATTCTTTCGGTTCCTTTGAATCGAGAATGAAGGGATTCTTGCCCTGTTCTTTCAAGAGAGGATTGTATCTGTAAAGATGCCAGTAACCTGAAGCTACCGCTCTCTTCTCCTGCTCTTGAGTCTTACCCATTCCAATCTTGATACCGTGGTTTATACAGGGAGAATATGCAATGATCAGAGATGGCCCAGGATATTTCTCAGCTTCTATAATGGCCTTGACAACTTGATTCTTGTCTGCACCCATTGCAACTTGTGCTACATAGATGTATCCGTAGGTCATTGCCATTCTACCAAGATCCTTCTTCTTAGTCTTCTTTCCCGAAGCAGCAAACTTCGCTACCGCACCTGTCGGAGTGGACTTCGAAGACTGACCACCGGTATTGGAGTAGACTTCGGTATCAAAGAGGAGAACGTTTACATCCTCTCCGGACGCAAGTACGTGATCGAGACCGCCGTAACCTATGTCGTAGCCCCATCCATCTCCACCAAAGATCCATACAGATTTATTAATCAAGAGATCCTTTCTCTCCTCAATTTCCTTCAAGAGCGTACTTGCCCTTTCATTTTTACAACCCTTTGAAATTGCATTGAGGATGCCCATTGTGGCCGCCTTTGAAGCCTTAGCATCATCCTTACCTTTCAGCCAGGCCTCGAATGGTTCCTTCATATCTTCCGGAATGTCTTGTTCTAAGAGCTCTTCCATAATCTTTGCAAGCTTGTTTCTACCGTGGTTGACTGCCATAGCCATACCGAATCCGTACTCAGCGTTGTCTTCAAACAGTGAATTCGCCCATGCAGGTCCCTTGCCTTCGCCGTTCATACAATAAGGAGTCGAAGGAGCCGAGGCTCCCCAGATAGAAGAACATCCCGTCGCGTTGGCTATAAGCATTCTGTCACCGAAGAGCTGTGTTACTAACTGTGCATAAGGGGTCTCGCCACATCCCGCACATGCCCCGGAAAATTCCAGGAGAGGTTTGGAGAATTGACTACCCTTCAATGTTTCGACGTTCATGACATCCTTTTTCTCAGAAATGGTAGTAGAGAATTCCCAATTTGGGACCTCTTTCTCAACCTGCGATTCAAGTGGTTTCATTAAGAGAGCATTTTTCGGAGCCGGACAAATATCTGCGCAGTTTCCACAACCTGTACAGTCAAGAGGGGAAACCTGAATCCTGTACTTCAGTCCTTCGAAAGACTTCCCTCCGAGTGCTTTAATTGATTCAAAGGCAACGGGAGCCTTCTTTTCTTCTTCTTCGTTTATGAGGAAGGGCCTGATCGCTGCGTGTGGACAGACAAGAGAACACTGATTGCACTGAATGCAGTTGTCGGGCTGCCATTCAGGTATCAGTACAGCAATACCGCGTTTTTCGAATGCAGCCGTTCCATTGGGAAATTCTCCGTTCTCCCTTCCCAAGAAAGCAGAAACAGGAAGTTTGTCTCCCTGCTGTCTGTTCATAACATCTGCAACTTTCCTCACAAATTCAGGTCTTTCGGAGTCTTCTTCCTTTTTCTCATCTTGTGCCTTTGCCCATGATTCCGGAATATCTATTTTCTTCAACGCATCTATTCCACTATCAACTGCTTTGTAGTTCATCTGTACCACTTTTTCGCCTTTGGTACCGTAAGACTTGACTATTGCTTCTTTCAGATACTTGATAGCTTCTTCTATAGGTATTACATTAGCCAGCTTGAAGAAGGCAGATTGCATTATCGTATTGATTCTCGTTCCAAGACCGATCTCCATGGCAATTTTCGTGGCATCGATCGTGTAGAAATTAATATTGTTGTCTGCAAGGTACTTTTTCATGTTACCGGGAAGATTCCTGTCAAGCTCTTCAGAATCCCAGCTGGTGTTAAGGACAAACGTTCCACCCTTCTTAAGTCCTTCCAACAACTCGTACTGATTCACATATGACTGCTTGTGGCAGGCAACATAATCGGCTTCATCGATCAGGTAGGTCGACTTTATCGGCTTCTTGCCGAATCTAAGATGCGATATGGTTACTCCACCGGACTTCTTTGAATCATAAGCGAAATATCCCTGGGCATACATGTCGGTGTGATCACCGATTATCTTTATCGCGTCCTTGTTAGCTCCCACCGTACCGTCGGAACCAAGTCCCCAGAACTTGCAACGAATAGTACCTTCTGGAGCGGTATTGATCTTCTCCTTGATCTCGAGAGAAGTATTGGTGACATCATCGACTATACCTATCGTAAAGTGGTCCTTTGGTGTCGAAAGCTTAAGATTGTCATAGACAGCTTTAATCTGAGAAGGTGTGGTATCCTTTGAACCCAGTCCGTATCTGCCGCCATAGACTTCTGGAGCATTCTTATCTCCATAGAAGAGAGTCTTCACATCTTCGTATAGAGGTTCCCCAAGAGAGCCCGGCTCTTTTGTTCTGTCTAGAGTAGAAATCCTCTTGACTGAATTTGGAAGAACCTCAAAGAAGTGTTTTGCAGAGAATGGTCTGTAGAGGTGTACCTTTATTACACCGACCTTCTCACCCTTTTTCATTAGGTAGTCGACTGTCTCCTCGATTGTATCGGTAACTGAACCCATCGCGACAATTACGTGTTCCGCTTCTGGATCACCATAGTAGACGAAAGGCTTGTACTCCCTGCCTGTTATCTTCGAAATCTCCTTCATGTAATCGGCTACGATTTCTGGAACTGCATCATAGAATCTGTTCGAAGCTTCCTTCGCCTGGAAGAAGATATCGGGATTCTGGGCCGTTCCCATTGTTTTGGGATGCTCTGGATTGAGGGCCCTGTCTCTGAATTCCTTAAGCGCCTTATAATCGACAAGTTCTTTGAGATCATCATAGTCCATAACTTCGATCTTCTGAATTTCGCTCGAAGTTCTGAATCCATCGAAGAAATGAAGGAATGGGATTCTGGATTTGATTGCCGACAGGTGAGCAACGGATCCGAGATCCATTACTTCCTGGACACTTCCAGAAGCAAGCAACGCAAATCCCGTCTGTCTTGTCGCCATCACATCTGAATGGTCACCAAAAATCGAAAGGGCATGAGCCGCAATAGCCCTTGCGCTGACGTGAAAAACCCCAGGCAAAAGCTCTCCTGCAATTTTATACATGTTGGGAATCATCAGCAACAACCCCTGTGATGCAGTAAATGTAGTTGTTAGGGCCCCTGCTACAAGTGATCCGTGGACCGCTCCGGCTGCTCCGCCTTCCGATTGCATTTCTATTACATCAACTGGTCGCCCGAAAATGTTTTTCCTTCCATTTGCCGCCCAAGCGTCTGCAAGCTCGGCCATGGATGATGAAGGAGTAATGGGATAAATCGCCGCAACCTCCGTGAATGCGTAAGCAACATGGGCGGCAGCAGTATTACCGTCCATAGTTTTCATTACTCGTGCCATTCTAAACCTCCTGTAGTCCTCGAATTATTTTTGATCTATCTAGTAAAACATAGAAAAAGAGGAAATTTTGCTTGTCATCAGTTACATTATAGAACATCTTTTCCCTGCTTTCACAGAGATTTCTCTCAGTTCGCAAAAATGAAAACGATTATTATCGGCTTATGAAGATTTTTCAGATTATTGCTGCTGGCAGTCAATAGTAAATGAGTTAAATAGATCATTTGAAGTCATCTATCTCGAACAAAATACTTATTTTTCTTCGCACTGGGTTATAAAACCCACGTGCAGAAAACCGACCGATTCTAATAGTTTGCAGTGTTCTAGAACACAAATTTGGTCATAAATAGACTCCAGATGATTATTTTGATCGGATGAGATATGTGGTCTCTAAGCTGACGGATTAAATGAAGTCAGTTATCCCAAGCCAGTTAATGATGTCATCCCGTTCGATGTATCTAGGAAGGTTGTTAAGAGCTTTTAAAATACTTGATCTGGAGAATTCAATATTCTTAAGCCCGCGTCTCAGTTCCTCAATGAAATCTACGTCCATTGAATCAGAATATACTGTCACATCCACGATTTTTCCCTTTCTGGATGTAAACAGGAGTTCAATACCTCCCCACTGAAACCTTTTGCTTGCTCTGAAATTGAATTCAGGATTTCTCCCCAAAAGCCATTCCTTTGAAGAATATTTCTCATAAAGGCCTCCAATATCTTCCGACTCAATTACCCTTTCAAAGTCTAGAACATTGTCTATCTGGCCGTACTCCTCAATGAAACCTCTATACATTGCCTTTTTCATTGTGTCAATGGTTAAATCCGGTTTCATTTCCTTGAGATTGACAACTCTCGACACAACTGATTTAACTCCCTTGGATTCGATCTTTTCCTTTGAGACATTTAGATATTCGGAAAGCTTTCCGGTGTCTACGTCTATCAAAATTGTTCCATGGTGATAGGAGGCAAATTGCCCATGATAGAAAGCATTTCCTGAGAACTTCTTTCCGCCCGCCAAAATATCGTTTCTACCACTGAAATGTGCTTCAATTCCTAGTTCCTTTACAGCATCTACAATTACAGAAAGTTGCCTGTGGAGGTTGTATTCCTTTCTCGGCATGAGAAACGTAAAGTTGAGGTTTCCAAGATCATGATAGACAGCCCCACCGCCAGACAATCTTCTTGCCAGTCTTCCACCATCCCTTTCAAGATTGCCGAGTCTGCATTCCTGCCATGCATTCTGATTTCTGCCGATTACCACCGTTTTTTCGTTCTGCCACAGATACAGCACGCTGCTATCGCGGGCGTACGAATTCAAAAGGTACTCTTCAATGGCAAGATTCAACCAGGGATCAAAAGAGTTTGATTCAACGTATACTGTGTTTGTAATTCTATCTACCCCCAACGCCAAGGCTATCTGCTTCTCTTCTAACGTACATGTAGTTTATACCTGTAAGATAACTTCTTGGATTCCTGCATTGATCATTGGAATCGATAATCTCGAAATGCAGATGAGGTCCCGTAGCTCTCCCGGTTTCTCCCACTCTACCGATTAACTCTCCCCTCAGCACTCTCTGACCAACATATACACTGATATGATTCAGGTGTGAATATCTTGTTTTGCTGCCGTCATAATGTTGGATTATTATGTTCAGTCCATACCCACCGCTTTCCTGCGCCTCCATTACCATTCCATCCTTGGAGGCAAAAACGGGCGCATCTTTTTGAACTGCAATATCTATTCCGGAATGAAAGGTAGAAACTCCGGTAAAGGGATCCTTTCGCCAACCAAATTCCGAAGAGATCTTTCCATATACCGGCCAGGTAAACTGCGTACCAGGATTAATACTTCCGCAGACATTTATTGATTCAAGCGGGATAAACAGCCTTTGTCCAGGATAAATTACCGAGGTACATTTCAAACCATTTGCAGCCATGATTTCTTCGGCGAGAGCAAAGAAAAGCTTCGCGATGAAGTCAATTGAATCACCATACTGAACTTCATAAAAGAAACCGTCTCCAGTTGGAAGATTTATGAATTCCCCAGGTTCAAGCTGACGAGGATTGGCGATGCAGTTCAGGTCGAGTACTGTACTGATTCTCAGATTATAGTCTCTGATGATGTTGAACAGTCTATCGCCCGGCCTAACCAGGTATCTTATAGAACCTACTCCGCAAGCGTTCACAAAAATAAACAAGACATAAAGAATCAAAGCAAACTTGGCTTTCATGAGAACCCCCAAACCGTATTTTTGTCCGCAACTAAGAAATCAACTAATATAAGATGTTGTAATAATCTTAATAATATCACAGTGTGTATCGTCAGAAGAAGCTGCAAAGGAACCTCTTTTATTTGGAGAAATATCGACCACTTCTGACCAACATAAAACTGAACATATTTTGATCTTCTTAATGGCTCAAGTTAGGATGAGACCTAATTCAAGAGAGTCATTCAATCTCCTCAATAAAAGGAATGTCTCCAAGATAATCGCCCGTTTTTTCCAAACCGTCGACTCTTATGAAAACTCCCTTGTCAGTTTCAATCTTTCTAAGTTGCCCTCCTCTTTTCCAGTTTCCCTTCGCGTCTTTTGTTATAAGGCAAAACACAAATACGTCGCACTTATCGATTATTTCTTCTCGCGTCCATTCTTCCCCATAGTCGTGAGACTCTCCAATATTCGGATGAATCAGCGCTGCCTCGAGTAGCCATGTACCATTTCTATCCGAATAGCTCGCAGCTGAAACCCAGTAGTCTATTTTCTCGAACATGGCAAAATACCTCCTTACCTAAGGATACAAAAGTGTGACCGTTTTCTGCTACTCTTGACAAGAGAGGATCTTCTTTGGAGGTGAGAACAGTGACATTCGTGAATGACACGTCACGGTCACCAAGAGCGCAAGTAAGGCCCCTGGCTATCGAGAAAGTGGAACTACAGGGGTTTGTCGGAAGATATCAGGGACTCATGAAGTCTACCAGTTTGCCTATGCAATACGAGTATCTGGAGTCAACTGGAAGAATAGACAACTTTCGAAAGGCAGCAGGGAGTATGGAAGGGAGCTTCACCGGCTGGTTTTTCAATGATTCCGATGTTTATAAGTGGATAGAGGCGGCGTCTTACTCTCTTTCATATAACGAGGACCCCGAAATCCGTGCCAGAATTGAGTCTTTGATAACTCTTATAGAAAAGGCACAGGAGATAAGCGGTGACGGTTATATCAACACTTACTTTGTTGGCCAGAAGGCGGCGGAAAGATGGAAAGATTTGAAGAACATGCACGAACTCTACTGTGCGGGCCATCTTATCCAGGCAGGTATAGCCAACAAGAGAGCCTCTGGTGACGAGACGCTGTTCAAGGTTTGCGTAAGTGCTGCCGACAATATTCTTGACAGCTTTAGAGATGACGACTGCAAAGTGTCCACAGGCCATCCTGAGTTAGAAATGGCAATGATCGAACTACACAGAGAAACAGGCAATCGCGACTATTTGAAATTTGCTCAGAAGCTTATCGACAATCGCGGTAGAGGTTATGTTGGTGGCGATGAGTATCACATAGATCATGTACCGTTCAGAGAACTAAAAGAGCTTACCGGTCATGCGGTTAGGATGCTGTACTTGCTGGCGGGAGCGGCAGACGTATTTCTTGAAACTGGAGACGAGACCCTGCTGGCAGTCCTTGAAAGACTCTGGATCGATCTCACAGCAAGGAAGATGTACGTTACTGGTGGCGCCGGCTCAAGATACGAGGGAGAATCCTTTGGAGAAGAGTTCGAATTACCCAGCAGAAGAGCTTATGCGGAAACATGTGCTGCAGTTGGAAATGTCTTCTGGAACTGGCGCATGTATATGATATCTGGTGATGCCAAATACCTGGACCTATTCGAGCAGTCTTTCTATAATGGAGTGTTGTCGGGAATTTCGCTTGACGGTAAACGCTACTTCTATGTCAATCCTCTGGAAGACGCAGGTAAACGCGAGCGAGAGGAATGGTTTGAATGCGCGTGCTGTCCTCCAAACATCGCTAGATTGCTGACCTCTTTCGGAGGTTATATCTATGGAACAACTCTGAACGAAATCAGGGTCAATTTCTACGAAGAGAGCAAAGCCACAATTCCTTTTAGAGACGGAGAAGTCTCCATTATTCAGAAAACTTCTTATCCACACTCTGAAGAGGTGCAGTTAACTATTGCTACTGATCTGGATACTGAGCTCTCTATTCTACTAAGAATTCCTGAATGGGCCGAAGGAGAATTCGAAGTGCAGGTAGATGGCGTAAAACAAAAACTCCGTCCAGAGAAGGGATTTGTGCGGCTGGAAGGCAACTGGAAGGGAAAGACTGAAGTATATCTGGCCCTTCCGATGCGCATTCGATTGATGACCGCCAACCCTCTTCTTAGGGAAAACACCGACAAAGTCTCGGTCCAAAGGGGGCCTCTCGTTTACTGTGCAGAAGGTGTTGACAACCCGGATTTCGATGTAAGAACCTTGTCAGTACCTTCAAGAAAGAACTTCGAAGTCACACAGAGTGATGCACTGCCAGGAAACCCAGTAATTCTTAGTGGGAAGGGAGTCGCCTTTGATCTGGATGGATGGGAAAAGAAGCTATACAACCCCCTTGGATCAGTGAAGAGCAAGGGCAACAATGTTAGATTTTCTCTTGTTCCATACTACGCCTGGAATAACAGGGGAAAATCGACAATGTGTGTATGGTTGCATGTTCACTAGGGAAAGCTCCGTCTATTATTCTTTGGGAACTCAATGCTGTGAATTCAAGCAACCAATAAAATCCATAGACGGACTTTTCAAAATCGCGAGTTCATTAAAAGGAGCGTTCTTACATCTGTTTTGTGGCAGGAGAGTGTCTTATTTGCGTACTTTCTTTGTGATCATAATATTAGCTTTTTCAGCGATCTGTCTAGCTTATGAAGGGCAGATTCTATTTAGCGGAAACGAAATCCATTATGAAGTCGAAGAAGCCGATGGAGAAGTGGTTATCCTGATAGGCGACGGTCCAGGCTTCAGCAGTTCTTACATGAAAGGAATACTCAGTGGAAGGAAGACTTTGAGATACGATCAGCTTGGAAGTGGGAGTTCAAAGAATCACTCGGATGTAGCTATTGATTTTCAATACTTTGTTGCTGAACTCGCTTCGCTCATTTTTTCGCTCGAAATAGACTCTTTTCATCTTCTTGGCCATGGATTTGGATCAGCAATCGCCGTTGGATTTGCCCTTACAAATCCCGAAGGACTGCTCAGTCTCGTAATGATAAATCCAAGATTGAACCTCCCTGCAATCGATTCCGCATTATCCGATCTAGCCGATGGTGAATCGTCTCAGAGTTTCGACAAGTTCCATTATTTGTTTGGGGATGGTCCCACATCTGAACTGAAGCCGGTACTTTCCAGAGATATTATAAACGAGGAAATCTATAACCTGTTTTGGGGAGAAACCCCTACCTTCATAAGTGGAATTCTTAGAGGACATGATTTTTCCTCAGGACTTTTAGACATTAACGTACCGATTCTTATCTGCTCTGGATTAAACAGCTTTCCCGGCGTCAAGAATCTCTTAACGTTTCAAGAGGGGTCTCCAAATATAGAATTTGTAACCTTCATGAACAGCGGACATCTACCTATGCTTGAAGAGAAGAAAGCCTTCAAAACCATTGTGGAAGATTTCCTTCAAAGAGCCGAAGAAAACTTTAGTCATCAAGGACAACAGGAAATGAATCTTGATGACATGTCGGAAGTTCCAGGAGATATGGTATTCGGATGGGAAGATCTTGAGAAAGTTCACGAACTTCACGTTGGAGATGATTTTTCCGTGAAGCTTCCTTCAAATCGAGGTGCAGGCTACTTCTGGAAAGTCAAGAGTTTAGACGAAAACTCGATAAGACTGATTTCGGATCCATACTACGAAGAGCTTAAGGAATCAGGCGGTGGACGCGACGTCTTCGATTTCCGGGTAGTTGGATCTGGGAAGTCTTCCATTGAGTTTTCCTTTGGTTCATTGTGGGAGGAAACTTCAATAAGGACGTCTTCATTTTCTATTAATGTAGAAAAACCCAACATAGATCCGATAATTATTGATTCTTCAGATGTGGGAAAAACTATTGTAGTCGGTCTCAATGAACCTATAGAGGTTATTCTCGATTCCCCTATTGATTCCGGATTAAGATGGCGTATCTCTGCCACCACTCCTGAAGTACTCCGACAGCCAAGAGAAAATGAAGTGAAAATTACGGAGCCATCGCCGTATTCAGCCGGGAAAGTTGCACAAACCTTCTACTTTGAAGGCATGAATTACGGGCAGGCTAGGCTTAGGTTTGATTATGGCAGTCTGTGGGAAGATGTCGCTCCAGAGAAAACCTTTGAGGCTACAATAGTCGTTGCAGAACCCGTTAGGGAATATGTTTTTGTTCAGGATTCCGACTATGGAAGAACGATTTCAATAAGGATCGATCAAACGGTCTTGGTTAGATTGAAGAAAGGCAACGAAGAAGATTGCGAATGGCAACTTTCTTCATATTCGGCAGTAGAACCTGTTGGTGACATCACTGAAGTAGAGTATATGGGTGTAAGGTATTCAGTGTTTCGATTAAAACCCACAGACTCAGGAGATTCTATGCTTGAATTTCTCTATTTTGAAGGCGAAAAAAGAAGGGAACAGGTTGATGCCTTCAAAATAGGCTTGGTAATAACTGAAGAATCTGGTCAAGAAATGTCGCCCGATCAAAAATAGATAACCTCACTTCCGGCGGAGAAGGCTAAATTACCGGATCAGTCTCGGATCTCCTTGATATCCTTCGAGAGGGCTATCTGCAGTTCAAGGAGATTTCATCGAAGACTACTCTGTAGCCACTTCCTCTTGGACTACAGCAATAAGCCCCCACCATAACTGGAAGTTTGCAGTCGTCTTCTATTAGTCTTGCCAGCCGGAGTTGAACCCACTCATCCTGCCAAGCAAAAACTGAGTAGTCAGATCCCTTTCTGTCGACTTTAACTCTTAGGCTCCTTGTTTCGCAAGATACATCTTGAGTCGACCAGTCTGAATAGCCAGAGTTAGTAACAACGGCACCTAGTTTGGATGGGGCACTTCCTTCAAACTCAATAGAGCTCTTCAACCAGCAGGAAGGTGAGACCCTCACCATGACTCCGGCCTGATCGTATTGATTGACCGGGAAGAACTTCGCGCCAAGGACAAACGAGAAATCTTCCATTAATGGGACAAAAAGAAAATGGCCGTTGTCGTTTCTAAATCCGTAATGCGTTCTTTGCCAGAAATCGGTAGATTCTTCTGATTCCACTATCAGGTTACCATCCTGCAATTCCCAGCGCTTCGGTTCATTCAGCCATGTGAAATGCTTAATTGTTCCCTCGCCAAATGAAGAAAGCTGCATGACATTTCCTCCCTTAGTCTCTTGAACTATACCGTGCAACACAACTGATTATTTAACAGTGAGTATATAATTGTTATGTACCGTAACCCATCATATCTATTTGCATTTGTCGGCAGAACTATTTGTTATCATTGTTTATGTTGTGTTGTGGGTGTGATTTACCTCTGACCACTGTGTTTTCAATCGATTCACAACACCAATGAACTTTTCTCATAGGCGAGATCTTTTCGGCTATGAAAGCTCGTAGACTTAATAAGGATAACATATTCTTTCTACTCGTCATTTGTTTTTGGGAAATACACGTTTTTGAATCCCAATAGAGATCGAACAGAATTTTGCTTGTTGATCGAGGTGAATTATGTACTGGAAGTATGCAATTAAGAGAGTGCTCTATGGGACACTTATGTACGCGATCTTGGTTTTCATTTTCTCTGCTCTGTTCAATACGGTAATGGAACAGACCCTAAGAGCGCAAATTGAAGAACAGATCAGAGGAGAGACTATGCGGATGACCAGTCTGAACGAGAGTCAGCTGGAAGACTACGTTATTAATCGAAGAAACGATCTGTACTCACTGTACCGCCTAACAAGACCAGTAGCCGAAAGAATTCTCTGGCGAACCTGGGACACCCTCACTTTGAATCTTGGTAATTCGACAATCATTAGATCCTCCAATGGAAGCAGAAACGTATGGGATGTCGTTTCAGAAGCTATACCGAAGACCATTCTTCTCTTCTCTGTTGCAATGCTGGTGGACATTGTTCTCGGCCTTCTTCTGGGACTGAAAAAGGCACAAAAGGCCGGAGGACTACTGGACAAAAGCACTTCAGTTGGAACCATGGTGGTCTTCGGCATGCCGTCGTGGTGGCTGGGCATGATTATGATCATGTTCTTCGCCTATGGAGTAAAGATCTTTCCCTCCGGTGGACTACACTCGACTCCACCGCCAGAGGGAATTTCGTACTTCTTCGATCTTCTGTATCACCTCGCGCTCCCAGTACTTACGCTTGTTGTTATCGGTTTCTGGGGAAGGGCCTTTCTTACCAGAAACATCGTTCTCGGAGTACTTCAGGAAGACTACATAATGGCGGCAAGAGCAAGAGGCATCCCTGAAAGGAAGGTTCTCTACGGACACACTATGAGAACTTCTGCACCGCCGATTGTTACAATGTCTCTGCTGGCATTGCTGGCTTCTGTTGGAGGAAACATTGTCTACGAGGGAATTTTCTCCTGGCCAGGAATGGGAAACCTTTACTGGATAGCTTTGCAGCAGAATGATGTTCCAGTTCTTATGGGAAACCTCGCGATAACTACCGGCTTATATATCTGTGGTCTAGTCCTTCTAGATCTCATTTATGGCCTACTTGATCCAAGAATCAAGGTAGGTGGTAAACAATGACTATGAGTGATTTAAGAAGATCGGCAAGCGATTTCTGGAAGGAATTCAGAAAGGTTAGGTCGGGAATGATTGGTCTCATATTTCTCGTAGTATTTATCTGCATCCTAATCTTTGAACCTATCATCGTACCATATCCCGAAGTCAACGAGAAGTGGAGAGATATTACCTATTGGCAGGATCTTCCTTCCAGTGCACCTCCTTCGTGGATTAATCTCTTTACCTCAAAGAAGCGCGCGGTATCGGAGACTATCGAGAAGTATACCTTTTCCGAAACCCTTGCCGGTGCAATGAGAATACAGGAGTATGTTTTTGAATATGATTACTCCGCGTCTGTTGCTCCCTCGGATGTCGTGTTTCATGCTTCTGGAGTCGGCAAGCCAACTGTGGTTATCTCTATCGAAAGACCGGACGGCCTTTCAGTTGATTTGTACAGAAAACAGCTTGAAACCTCTCCAAGTCAAGATGCCAGGGTCTCAATCGATAGATCGGCCCAAACATCGGCGATGAATTTCGGCAAGAAATACTCCCCTTCTGAAGGAGTCCCTCTCCAAACAATCAAGACTACCGATGTGTTATTCTCGAAAGCCCAGGAGGGAATATTCAGAAATCCTGAGCCGCTCGTTGGAACATACAGACTCAAAGTAACACTTCTACTGCAAAAGCCAGACGAGAGGATCGACAATGTCTTTATCAGCATTGCGGGCAGGGTGCATGGAATTCTTGGAACGGACAACTCGAAGAGAGATATCTGGAGTGGAGTAATAGCTGGAGTGAAATGGGCCATGCTCATCGGGCTCCTCACGGCTCTTGTTTCGGTTTCCATAGGTGTCGTTTACGGTGTCATCAGTGCTTATGTTGGAGGCTGGAAGGATTCTTTAATGCAACGGATATTCGAGATATTCATAAGCGTTCCCATGCTTCCCGTACTCATTGTCATGAGTGCTGTCTTTAAGCCTAATATCTGGGTGATGATTGGAATAATGTGCATCTTCTACTGGGTAGGACCGGTTAAGACCGTCAGGAGCATGGGACTCCAGATCAAGGAAGAGACATATATTGAGGCCTCCAGGGCTCTCGGAGCCTCTAATACGAGAATAATCTTCAAGCATATGGTTCCTCTGCTCATCCCCTACGCCTTCGCTTCAATGGCCCTCAACGTACCGGGCGCAATTGTCGTAGAAGCCACGATAAGTCTTTTGGGCCTTGGAGATGCGACGATCGTAACCTGGGGGCAGATATTACAGGCTGCTAACAGCGGAGGCGCTATGCTAAGCGGGATGTGGTGGTGGGTAGTACCGCCGGGACTGGCGATAGCCTTCATGGGGATGACATTCGCATTTGTCGGGTTCGCAATGGACAAGATACTTAACCCGAAACTGAAGACGAGGTAATGAGTATGGATAACATATTGACCGTAGAAAATCTCAAGCTTTACTACTACACGAGCAAAGGTGTCGTGAAGGCAGTTGACGACATCTCCTTCACACTGAAGAAGGGGGAGACTCTTGGCCTCGTTGGAGAGTCGGGCTGCGGAAAGACAACTACAGGTTTCGCCCTTCTCAAGATGCCCACTCCCCCGGGTAAGATTGTCGGAGGAAGGATAGAGGTAGACGGTATCGACATCACTCCCCTGCGTGAGAATGAAATGAGAAGGAATATACGCTGGGAGAAGATTTCCATGGTATTCCAGGGCGCAATGAATACCCTCACTCCCGTATACACAATAGGCAAACAGATGATGGAGACCCTCCAGGAACACAGAGAGATGGAGAGAGACGAGGCGAGAAAGAGAATAGAGAAGTATCTCAACCTGGTCGGTCTCTCCAGCGATATAGTGAAGAGATATCCCCATGAACTATCTGGAGGAATGAAACAGAGAATCGCCATCGCTACCGCCCTCTTTCTGGAACCCAAGGTTATAATCTGTGATGAACCCACGACCGCTCTGGATGTTATTGTACAGGCCCAGATAATAAACCTTCTAAAAGACTTAAAGGAAAAACTCGACCTTTCATTCATCTTCATAACTCACGACCTTGCAACAGAGGCAGAGGTTTCAGACAGGATAGCGGTGATGTATGCCGGAAAGATAGTGGAGATAGGAACAAATCAACAGATATACGGAGAACAGGGTCCCTGTCATCCATATACGAAAAACTTGCTCGCCGCTACTCCAAGACTACATGAAAGGGTGAGCGAACTCTCGTTCATCCCGGGTGCTCCTCCGGACTTGCTAGAGCCTCCTTCTGGCTGTAGATTCCATCCCAGATGTTCCCTGGCCATGGATAAGTGCAAAGAAGAAGAACCACCCCTAATAGAGATAGAAGATGAACACATGGTGGCCTGCTGGAGGTGTGAGAAGAGATGAACGAAAACATAATTGAAGTCAAGGACCTTCAGAAATGGTTCCCCATAAGAAGAAACATATCCCAGTTCTTCAAGGGAGAACACAATTACGTCAAGGCAGTTGACGGAGTATCCTTCTCAATAAAGAGGGGCGAGATATTCGGTCTAGTTGGAGAGTCCGGTTGTGGAAAGACCACTACGGGAAAACTAATCATGAAACTCCTAGAACCCACAGGCGGGACAATGTTTCTAAACGGAAAGGATGTAACTCATATAGAGAAAGATGAACTGAAGATATACAGAAGGAATGTACAGATGATCTTTCAGGACCCATACGCTTCAATGAACCCGCGATTCAAGATAAGGGATGTCATGGAGGAGCCTTTAATAATACACAAACTCGGA
>NZ_JFHM01000022.1:0-39882 GCF_003664935.1 Mesotoga sp. H07pep.5.4 | reverse complement strand
TCCGAGTTTGTGTATTATTAGAGGCTCTTCCATGACATCCCTTATCTTGAATCGCGGGTTCATTGAAGCGTATGGGTCCTGAAAGATCATCTGTACATTCCTTCTGTATATCTTCAGTTCATCTTTCTCTATATGAGTTACATCCTTTCCGTTTAGAGACATGGTCCCGCCTGTAGGTTCTAGGAGTTTCATGATTAGTTTTCCCGTAGTGGTCTTTCCACAACCGGACTCTCCAACTAGACCGAATATCTCGCCCCTCTTTATCGAGAAGGTTACTCCGTCAACTGCCTTGACGTAGTTGTGTTCTCCCTTGAAGAACTGGGATATGTTTCTTCTTATGGGGAACCATTTCTGAAGGTCTTTGACTTCAATTATGTTTTCGTTCATCTCTTCTCACACCTCCAGCAGGCCACCATGTGTTCATCTTCTATCTCTATTAGGGGTGGTTCTTCTTCTTTGCACTTATCCATGGCCAGGGAACATCTGGGATGGAATCTACAGCCAGAAGGAGGCTCTAGCAAGTCCGGAGGAGCACCCGGGATGAACGAGAGTTCACTCACCCTTTCATGTAGTCTTGGAGTGGCGGCGAGCAAGTTTCTCGTATATGGATGACAGGGACCCTGTTCTCCGTATATCTGTTGATTTGTTCCTATCTCCACTATCTTTCCTGCATACATCACCGCTATCCTGTCTGAAACCTCTGCCTCTGTTGCAAGGTCGTGAGTTATGAAGATGAATGAAAGGTCGAGTTTTTCCTTTAAGTCTTTGAGAAGGTTTATTATCTGGGCCTGTACAATAACATCCAGAGCGGTCGTGGGTTCATCACAGATTATAACCTTAGGTTCCAGAAAGAGGGCGGTGGCGATGGCGATTCTCTGTTTCATTCCTCCCGAGAGTTCATGGGGATATCTCTTCACTATATCGCCTGAGAGTCCAACGAGGTTGAGATACTTCTCTATTCTCTTTCTCGCCTCGTCTCTTTCCATCTCTCTGTGTTCCTGGAGGGTCTCCATCATCTGTTTGCCTATTGTGTATACGGGAGTGAGGGTATTCATTGCGCCCTGGAATACCATGGAAATCTTCTCCCAGCGTATATTCCTTCTCATTTCATTCTCACGCAGGGGAGTGATGTCGATACCGTCTACCTCTATCCTTCCTCCGACAATCTTACCCGGGGGAGTGGGCATCTTGAGAAGGGCGAAACCTGTAGTTGTCTTTCCACAGCCCGACTCTCCAACGAGGCCAAGAGTTTCACCCTTCTTCAGTGTGAAGGAGATATCGTCAACTGCCTTCACGACACCTTTGCTCGTGTAGTAGTAAAGCTTGAGGTTTTCTACAGTCAATATGTTATCCATATTCATTACCTCGTCTTCAGTTTCGGGTTAAGTATCTTGTCCATTGCGAACCCGACAAATGCGAATGTCATCCCCATGAAGGCTATCGCCAGTCCCGGCGGTACTACCCACCACCACATTCCGCTCAACATCGCGCCTCCATTATGGGCATCTTGAAGGATCTGACCCCACGTCACGATATTGGGGTCGCCCAACCCGAGCAGGCTGAGTGTTGCCTCGACCACGATAGCTCCCGGTACGTTGAGGGCCATTGAAGCGAAGGCGTAGGGGATAAGCAGAGGAACCATATGTTTGAAGATTATTCTCGTATTGGAGGCTCCAAGAGCCCTGGAGGCCTCAATATAAGTCTCTTCCTTGATCTGGAGTCCCATGCTCCTGACGGTCTTCACCGGTCCTACCCAGTAGAAGATGCACATGATCGCGATAATCATCCAAATATTTGGCTTAAAGACAGCGCTCATTACAATGAGTACGGGAAGCATGGGAACGCTTATGAATATCTCGAATATACGTTGCATTAAAGAATCCTTCCAGCCTCCTAGATAAGCGCTCATTACGCCGTAGATAACACCAATGGATACTGAAATAAGAGCCGTAAGGAGCCCGATAAGCATAGCCCACTTCACTCCGGCTATTACTCCACTCCAGATATCTCTCTTCGAGTTGTCCGTTCCCAGAATTCCATGCACCCTGCCCGCAATTTTCATTTCTGTGGAATCGATCAGGTCTGTTTCCTTCTGGAGAATCAGCGAGACCATTATTCTATACTCGCCTTTCAGGGCCTCTGGTTTGAATGGAACCGAATCCTCTACTTTGGAGAATATGATGTCTGTAGTTTTCATGGTCTGCTTCGAAAGGCCTGTTGCAGCGTCAAGCCCCTTGAGGAAATTGTACGCTTCATTCAATGAGGTCTTGTCAATCGCGATTCTCAAGTCGTTTCCTTCAGTAACTTCCAAAGGCTTTCTCAGCAAGTCGATCTTTCTTCCATCAGGTCTTTCGATGGATATGATTGCTGTCGGATTCGCCTTACCAGAGGCTCTGAATATTATGTCGGAGGGAGCGACATCATACTGGAAGTCATATACGAAGGTCTCCTCTATAATTCTTATCGGGCCGGCGTTTTTCTCTTCCTTTTTTGCTGACTCAAGAGCTATGGATACTGCGCTCTTCTTTGAGGAGAATAGGTTTGTCCACTGAGGTGCGGCACTGGCCGGATTATCCTCCCAGTAGGTTATGTCCTTCCACCGTTGGTTTGCTCCTTCAAAAGGGAGAAGCAGAGGTTCAAAAAACAAAACCATTAGAAACAATCCAAGAAAGACGAGGCCTATCATCCCCGATTTGACCCTTCTAAATTCTTGCCAGAACTCGTTGAACGATGATTTCATATCTCCAATTCTCATATTCTGCCACCAACCTTGATCCTGGGATCAAGAAGACCGTACACCAGATCGAGGAGAACAAGACCACAAATATACAATCCTGTGGTTATCGCGAGATTTCCCATAAGGACCGGAACATCGTTCTGCTGAAGGGCGAACCAGAAGAGATTCCCCATTCCGGGCCAGTTGAAGATACCTTCAAAGACAATATTTCCTGACACAGAGGCAAGCAGTGCAAGAAGCGACATGGTGACGATTGGTGGGGCCGATGTTCTCATTGTGTGTCCGTAGAGAACCTTCCTTTCGGGAATGCCCCTTGCTCTTGCCGCCATTATATAGTCGTCCTGAAGAACTCCGAGAACGATATTTCGAGTAAGGAAGGCGCGCCCCCAAAATCCAATTACGACAAGAGTCATCACTGGAAGCGCCAAATGATAGAGAGCATCTAAGAAGAATGC
Organism: Mesotoga sp. H07pep.5.4; assembly: GCF_003664935.1. Classification (NCBI taxonomy): domain Bacteria; kingdom Thermotogati; phylum Thermotogota; class Thermotogae; order Kosmotogales; family Kosmotogaceae; genus Mesotoga; species Mesotoga sp. H07pep.5.4. Next base: position 36,690 of record NZ_JFHM01000022.1, on the reverse strand, counting down.
TATTCCCTCTGGAGGAGGCGTAGCGTGAAGTCCACCAGAAGGAAATACTTTTAGTGTGTATGCGAAGAACATGATCAGTATCATGCCCAACCACCACGACGGCATACCGAAGACCACCATGGTTCCTACTGAAGTACTTTTGTCCAGTAACCCTCCGGCCTTTTGAGCCTTCTTCAGGCCAAGCCATATTCCAATAAAGATGTCGACGAGCATCGCTGTGCTGAAAAGAACAAGGGTTCTTGGTATCTTCTCGGAGACTATCGACCAGACATCCCGATCGCCTGCTGCAGAGCGTATGGAACTCGATTTTCCAAGGTTGAAGGTCAGGGTTGACCAGGTTCGCCACACTATCCTTTCGAAGATGGGCTTGTCCAGTCTGTAAAGGGCATACTTTTCTGCCCTTCTCATTTCGATGAAGTCTTGAATCTGTTGGGAGCTTCGGTTATCTAGGGCCATCAATTCGCCTCTAATTTCCTCATCGATCTGTCCTCGCAAGGTCTGTTCCATGACGGTGTTGAAAAGCGCAGAAAAGACGAAAATCAGTATGATGTAGATAAAGATGCCGTAGAAGACACGTTTCAACATGTATTTCCAGAACATATTCCACCTCAATAATGAAAGCGGCACCCTTTCGGGTACCGCTCTGCAGACATCAGTAAACTATGGTGGAAGTGACGGACGATGCCGGCACCGCACCTTCGAGTGAAGCGATTGCCAGAACGTTGTATGAGCCAGGTTCGAGATCTTCGATAGCTTCAGCGTTTATTACAGCTTCGAAAAGTCCCGGTTCGATCAAGACGGCGTCGAAAGTCATCTCTTTCTCCGGAGTTATAAGTGTCACGACAACGCTTCCCCTGGATGCCTTGGATACCTCTTCAGATGGATAGGCAACCTCTGCGACTACTACCTTGACAGTCGTATCCATTCCCTTCATGATTATGGCCGGTACGTCTATAGAGTCGATTGAAAGCCTTACGGTTTTCAACATTTCCTTCCAGTAGTACGGTTCATATGGATAGGAAGGATCTCTAAAGGCCCTGCATTCCGCATAGTTCGCAGTTGGGTCGTATTTTGAAAGGTAGTATGGTCCATTGCTTATATACGCATGTCCATACTTGTCTATGAAGTCGATTGCGGCCTGGTATCTTGACTGAGCCTCTTCGACAGTTATCAGGCCCTTAAGAGAGTTAGGAACATGTCCCTTTTCTATTAGCTCGACGAGTTTCGCTTTTATGTCTTTCACGTGGTTCGGTACAAGGACATCGATCTGAGTGACAGCGGGATCGTTCCTGAAGGCATAGACCGTTCCAGATTGGCTGCCGTTGGCAACGATTTCCGCGAGGGCCTCGTATATTTCCCAGGAGACTATTACAAATGGCTGTCTGTGGACTCCAAGGAAAGGTGCTCCCCACTGTGCGGTTCTGTCGACGCTTGCAGGGAAGTTGTAATCGAAGTAGGTAGTGATTGTCCCGTCATCGTTTACAATATATCCCTTTATCGTGTCTTGTCCGCTTCTCATGTAATTCTCGTACGAAGCTTCGTAGTACTTGTCATTCTCCCCGTCTCTCGATATCCATTCATCAATGAATGCGAAGGCGTAGAGATAGTCGTTGACTGTTATGGGCTGGCCCTGGTGCATGTTGCCTCCGAGGAGGGTATATGTTCCCATCGACATTGACTTGACGCCCGGGCCGACTTCCTTCCACTGCTTGGTCTTGCTGTCGAATCTTATCGCATTTTCGGGAACGTCTATTGTACCTACGACGTCACCTTCCGAGTTTCGCTCGACCTTCGTGACTATGTCGTCATGTGTCCAGTTAACTCTGTAAGGGGTATTTATAGCAGACGCCGGGCTCTCAAAAGAGCTGGGATCAGAGAGAATCGTTACGACATTTGCACTGTACGTGTCTGAGATTCCGTCAGGTCCTACAGGATCCCAGTTGGACATGAAGAGAGCTCCAACGGATGAGTACTGTGTGACAAAAAGCACCTTGTCATCGGTGACGGCCGTTTTGAGTGACCAGTCATTAACTCCGTCTCCGAGTCCGTATGCGAATCTGTCGAGAAGCCTCGCCGAATTGGCCGTATAGAAGCCGTCCTGATAGCAGACATAAATTCTAACTGCGTCTTTAAGTCCCATCTCCAGAGCCGTAAGAGAAAGGTCCCAGTACTCCTCTTCAGTTAAGAAGTTTCCTGTGTAGGCCCTATCTATGAGATCGTCCAGCTTTTCGTTTCTGAAATTCCAGAACCCTTCTGTCCCACGGCCGGGCATGTAGGATCCACCGGAAGCATACATCTGGCGTACTATGTGTTCCCAGAAGGCTCTTGTGGCGCCTGCGCTCCATGCTTCGGTGTAGAGGTTCCAGATCAGGTCTGCAGGATCGCTACCATAAGCTGTGTTGCTAGCTTTTGATCTTTCCCAGACCAGTCTGTCCACTGTTACCCCGGCCTTTTCAAGTTGAAGGGAGACGTATTCGGCCATCTTGACTCTAACGTTGGGGTCATCAGCCCTAATAACGAATTTAACCGTCAATGGCTCATTATCGAAATACCATTTGCCGTTACTGTTTACCAGTCTACCCTGATTCTCAGGAATCTTTGCGGCATCCTCAAGAGCTTTCTTCATAGCTTCGAGAGCTCTTGTCTCGTTGCCTTCAAAGCTTAACCCAAGTTTGTTTGCGACCAGACCGTATCTGTAGGTACCGGGTTGACCGGGGGTTGCCATAGACAACATCGGTCCTCCAGCGCCTCCAAGTATCTCGTCAACTATGTACTGCCTGTTGATCAAGTCGTTGAGAGCATACCTGAATTCGTTTATCGCCATTACGTTGAAGAAGTCCTTTCCGTCTACATTTGCGAAGTAAGGAGCTTCGTTCGGATATGGGTTTACGAAAAGAGCATAGGTTAGCGCTGGAACAGAGTAGATATCCATTTTGTCTCGTGTTGCCTTATCCATCCCCATTAACGTAGGACCGGAGACGCCTTCCATGAAAATGTCGGTGAGTCCTTCGGCAACGTCTCTGAGACCGAGTTCTTGAGACATCTTAACGTTGAAGTAGATGACGTCGGAGATTGGTCCCTTCTCGGTTGCAAAAACACCGCCACAGAGAACAATCATCGATGCGAGAAGGATCACGGTAAGTCTCTTACTCAATTTCTTTCGCCCCCTTTTTCATTTAGTTCTGTGCCTTTGCACAGAATATTCAGTTGTATATCAGTAAGAAATTTTCATTATAATCGCATAATTATAATTCTGGACAGAACTATAGTGCAAAAAGTAATCGATAATTTAATTACTTCGATAAAAAGAAAAAGATTATCAAAGCATTACGAAGTCTAACACAATAATTCCAAGAATGTCAAGCTCTTTGCTTCAATAATTAATGGAAAAATAATTAATTAGTTGTAGTGATTGATTATTTCAATATGAATTAGCGTGCAAATCAATAAATTAAACTAACCAAAACCAAATTATCGATATAGTTCGGCAAGGTAATGAATAATTCCAACAATGGATTTTAATTCTTAAGGCAAATTTTTCAATAGTGAGGGCGGAAATAAAGAGCTGAATCAAAGGAGATCATTACTACGAAGAAACCATTCTATCTCTTTTTCGTATTTCGCTGGATCGGTAACAAGGGCCATCGCATGGCCAGCATCGGGAACTATAAGTAGATGTTTGTTTGATTGTCTTTCACTGTACATCTTTTCGCTCATAAAGGTAGGGACGTAGTGGTCTTCTCCACCGTGAGCAAACATGATAGGAATGGAAGTCTCTCTTACTGATCTGATCGGGCTGACTTCCTTGAGATCGGCTCCAGTCATTATCCTAGCGAAGAGACGGGCGAGCCAGATGAATGGAACTCTTGGCAGATGAAAGTCCTCTCTCAACCTTATCGAGAGCAATTCTTCGAGGTCCGAAAAACCACAGTCGGCGACGCAGAAGTCGATCTCATCATCTAGAGAAAGATACTGAATTGCGATTGCGGCACCCATCGATTCCCCATGCAGACCTATTCTGGTCTTCTTGCCCAGTCTATCCAGGACCCAGTTTTTCACCGCAGCAAGATCATGTTTCTCGTAATAGCCCAGAGTCGTATTCGTGCCTCCGCTCTTTCCGTGATTTCTGTGGTCATATACGATGATGTTAAAGCCTAGCTTGTGAAAAATTTTCGCGTACTTTATGGAACCGAACAGCGAATAAGTGATACCGTGGCAGATAATTACAGCTCTTTCGGAATTGTCGTTCGGAATGAGTAACCCGTGAAGTTTGTATCCATACGGAGAATCAATCCAGACCTCCTCCTTTTCGATCTTTTCGAACCACTCCGGATCCATTCTGCCGTTTTCGACTTCGATGCGGTAGGTCTCTTCGTACGGGATTTGCCGCGGTTTCGTGACCTTGTTGGCAAAAACGGCACCGACGATGCCCAGAAATCCTACAACGATCAGCACCAATATTATCACTGTCATTTTTCTCCTCCAGTAGGAATTACCTTTTTTCAAAGTCCATGAACCCGTGTTCCATGGATGGCCGTTCAGTAACCCTCTTGATGTTTCCTCCGGAAAGCTTTATCGAAATCGATCCCTTCTCGATCTTCGCAAGGAATGCATTTAGCTGTGCTTTGCTGCCCTGAGCTACTACTCTCACCGAGCCATCGTCGAGGTTCTCTACATAACCAGTAATCCCATGTCTCGTAGCCAGACGCCTTATGAAGTTTCTCATGCCGACCTTCTGAACTCTTCCCTGAATAATTATCTCGACGGTTCTCAAACTGTGATTTCTCCCCTTGTGATTTAGAATATCATGTATAAAACAATTTTATCAGCAGAAAGTGTACTTGATCACTTTAAGAGAGCAGTAGTGGTTTTCATTAATCAAGGAAGTGTACTTTCTTGTTGCTCTTTCTAAGACTGGTTGTTGTCCTGAAGTTTCCGGTCATCAGAGTACGTCGACGATTACTTTTCAATCAAGGTACTCTTCAAGAGATTTCTGTTGGATATGATCTATAGAGGAGGGACAGAATGATAGTTATAGAGAAAATGAGGTCAGATGAGTTTAGCGTATATCTGAGAAAACTTGTTGAAAACTACGCGGTAGAGAATGTGAAATCCGGAAGATGGGAAGAGAAAAGCGCACTAGAAAAATCGAAGAGAGAGGTCGATTCATTGCTGACTGACGGACTGAACACAGAGAACCACGAACTGCTGAATCTTAAGGAAAAGGATACAGGCAAGAAGATCGGCTGTGTCTGGCTACATATCTTCCCGGGAATGGAGAAGAAGGGATTCATCTATGATTTCGTAATCGATGAGGCATTCAGGGGAAAAAGCTACGGGAAAGAGAGCTTGAAGGCGCTTGAGGAATATGCTTCAAAACTAGGAGTGGAAGACCTTTCGCTCCATGTTTTCGCACATAACACCGTGGCGGTTGCTCTATATAGGAAGATGGGGTATGAAGTTACCAGCTTGAATATGGCAAAGCATATAGGGGGGAAATAAAAAAGAGAGGAAACTTCCTCTCTTTTCTGGCAGGCGAGGAGGGCCTCGAACCCCCGACCTACGATTTTGGAGACCGTCGCTCTGCCAATTGAGCTACTCGCCTACAAAGACGATTATAGCGGAATCGATACTCCTTTTCAAGAGGAGAGGATAATTGCCAACACGATCGAAATTAGAAATAGAACGAGATAGGAAGAGAGAGCCGAATCGATCCTCTCGAAATAAACCGGCAGAGGTCTGAGAAACTTGCGAAGCAGAAGATATGCGGCTACTCCCGCAATAACGGCAAATAATGATTCGAACATATATATTTCGAAACCGATAATCCCGTGTACGATTATGACTCCGGACAAAATGGAGTAAGCCGCAACGGTATTCGCGGCAGGCCGCGAGGAAGATTTTCCGGGTTTGAGAAAGATGAATTTCGAGAAGCTCATGGCCGTTCCAGCGGAAGCAATGAGGAGCAGTATCTTCAACGAGGGACAACAAGCGCCGTGTATGATGATCTCCTTCGTCACACATCCGGATGTCATGGGAAATCCCGCGATTGCGAGCGAACCGATCAACAGAAAAGCGTACTCGACCCTCGTGATCTTCCCCGACCACTTTGTATACTCCTTTGTACCGAGTCTTTCCGAAATATTTCCGACGACCAGAAAAAGGAGCGTTTTGAATATTGCATGGCTGAAGCCGTGCCAGGCAGAGGACTTGTCACAATTCACAAGCATGAATCCAACTTGAGAGATAGTGTGATATGCTAGCACCCTCTTGGCGTTCTTTGAATTGACTGCGAATACGACGCCGACAATTGCGCTTACGATTCCTATGAACATATAGGTATCTCTCATCCAGCCGAAAGAGGAATAGGTTATGAACCTTATCGATAAATAGACATCAAGTTTGACAATAAGACCGGATAGTATTGGAGACACTTCGATTGGCGCATTGGAATGAGCATCCGGAAGCCACATTGAGAAAAAGAAAAGACCGGACTTGACGGCCAGCCCCCCAAAGATCAGAACTGTTGCGATAGTCGAAACCTGTTCGAGACTATCCATCGCAAATGAACCCGTTTCCATATAGACGATTCCGATTCCTAGTAGATAGAAGTTCAGACCTAGTGAAGAGAGGAGCAGATACTTCAGACTGGCCCAGGCCTGACGGGGCTTCTTCTCGTAGGAAATTAGGATAAAGGAAATTATCGATGCGAGTTCAACGGTTACGAAAATACTGAAAAGGTCTCTCGAAAGGAATATTGAATTTAGAGTTCCGTAAAGTATGAGGATCAAGGCATAGAAAAAACCGTCATAACCCTTCTTGATAGAATTCAAAATCACCGCGAGCATAACGATAAAAGTCGATAGCAGAAAGGGGATTGCTAATTCATCTATCGCAAGTCCAATTCCAAGTGAACCCCAGTTCCCTATGTCTATCGAAGCGTTGTCAAAGATAACAAATGGAAGGACGCTTCCACCGACTAAAGCCGTAACAATGGCAATGATCAGGCTGACGTTCTTTCTCTTCTTCAATACAAGGCAGATAACGCCTCCGAGAACGGGCAGGAAGACTAATGCTATCATTTTTCCTCCCTCTCGAAAATCATTTCGATAGTCTCGACATTCATTGTGTGATACTTGTTGTAAATTATGATCGCAAATACGAGCGAAAGACAGAGCAATGCAAATGAAATTACGATTCCGGTAATTATTACGGCCTGGGGAATGGGGTCTGCATAGACTGCATTAGAAAAGTCACCGCTGATTATGGGGGGAATTATCCCTCCTCTGGCCGAAATTCCGGTATACATAAGATTTACGGAAGTCTCTACTATACCAAGGGACAAGATTTTCTTTATTATGTTTTTCGAGAGAATCATGCCCACTGCTCCGACCAGCATACCAATTATCGAGAAATAGATTACGAGAATTCCCGTCATAATGTTCCCCGTCTGTTTATGAACTCGCTGGACATCTTCCAGGCGCCTGCATATACTTTGATTCCTATCAATATATTCATCATGGGTATTAGTCCGCCACTGAAAACCGAACCGAATCCAGCCTCAGATAGTATTTGTGCGTGAGCCTCTGGAAAGATTATGATGAAACATGAAAACGCAAAAATAAGAATAAGGCTTACGTTCTCCAGCATATTTACCTTGAAGATCTCATAATGAAGACTCGCTCTCCTGAAACTCGAAGTGAGTCCATAAGTGACAACGCCCGTTGCGAGAACTACTCCACCAACAAATCCTCCACCGGGACTTATGTGACCGTTTATCACAACATATAGGAAGAGCGTTATGGACAGTGCAGCCAGTCCACCGCTGTAAACAGTAACCGTTCCGAATACCTGCTGACCCTCGTCGCTATTAACGGGCAGCGAAGTAAAAAGGCTTGCAACACCAAGTGCAGTTATCGTAAAGACTATTATCTCGAAAATAGTGTCATAGAGTCTTGTTTCAAGATAAACGCTTGTGACTATATTGGGTACGTTTACTCGATTCACTATTTCTTCGATCGGCTCTGGAATACTGCCGAACGGATCAAAGGAAAAAAGAACGATCATGAAGATGGTTATCAGAGCTATGATTCCCGCGATCTTCACAGATACCGCCCCACAATCTCCTCAATGTTTCCCGAAGATCTTATGAACTCCAGTCCTTCAAGGATATCCTTTTCGAGATCAGGTGAATTCGTCGAAACGACAAAGACATAGCTGCTCTTTCTCAGAAACTCAGGCGTTGGAGAAAGGGAGTTTCTGCTCAAGTGCTTCAGTCTCACAAAATCGATTTCCTCTCCATTGCACAGGAAGATCGAAGTTTCCAAATAGGGAATGCCCTTCGTCCTGCCGGTAACATCGTCTTCTGTAAGCGCTCCGCAAATCAAATCTATATCATGGTTTTCTATCGCTACCAATGCCTCTTCCTTGCTGGAAAACTTCACAGGTTCGAGATGATAACCCTCTTTCTCATCGACAAGCTGGATTATCTCCCACTCCAGACCCCTGAATCCAGAGGGTGTCTCTTCAATCATCGACGGTACCTCGACAATGCCGAGACGAACACGGCGCTGCTTCTTGAGCGCCATTATGTAAACGATCAGAACAAGGGCTACCCCGACCGAAAATTGAGTCATGGCAACATCCGGTGCTCCAATTATCATCATTATTATGGCTGACAGAGAACCGACAATCCCAAACCAGATTACGCTTTGGAAATTGGTTTTCGATGAAAGGACTATTATCGCACTGACAATATATAAAGAGCTGATTGCGACTATGACAAAGCTCATTTCTCTCTTCCCCCTGAGTTTATGAAAGCTCTTGCAATGACGTGTGTCACGAGAGGTCCCGTAACCATTAAAGCAACTATGAACGCGAGCATTTCGATTATCGTCAGGAGACCGAAGAAAAACGCCGAGATCACTAGGAATATCAGGCCAACCGTATCGGCTATGGTTAGGAAATGAAGTGTACCAATTATCGTGTGTGCAAAAACCGCCCTGAGAGTACCGGCAACAACGAAGAAAAGCCCAGGGATCAGAATTATGTAGGCGATTATTTCCATCATCTGCGCACTCCCATATAATAAGCTGCGATAATCGTTCCGCTTGTGTTGAGTATAAGGAATAGAAGAGCAACACTCGAGACGAAATCGACGCTTGTTACCATCTCAATGAAAATTATACCTATTAGAAGTCTTGTGGAGATAGCAGAATAAGCCACAAGAAGCCTCCAGGGATTACTGCCTGCGGCGAACCACACAAGCATTACAATGGAGGAGATAGTTGCAGCCATGGTGATGTAAAAAGTCACTTCTTCACCTCATGAATCAGCAATCCTTCCCTGTCTTTCGAGATGACTATTTCCTCAGGGGTCATCGTTATAGAGATGATCTTGCCAAACTCCACAATTCTGTTTTCCGGAGATTTCTCACTCCTGACCGTGAAGACGGGTCTTGAGAAGATAAGTCTGAACGCTTGAAATACGGCTATTGGCAAGGCAAGAATAATCTTGAAAGCCGTGGCAAAAACGGGGCCGGAACGAATGAGTCTAGATGATATATATTGAGGAAGAACGGAAACTAACACTCCCGAAACTACTGAGGCCAGAGTGAATCTGCCAAAAAAAGTGATCCACAAAAAGAAAGAGATTGTGAAAATCATCTAGTCCCACCTCAGAGGTTTCGCCCTGTAGCCTTCATTCGACTCGAAGTGCTGCATCCAACCGGTGAGGCCAAACGCATCTATCACGTTCAGCGCGTGATCGTACTCTTCTTCCGAAATTCTTCTCGATAGCTCATAGTATTCTCTCGCCCTGTAAACAGGTCGATACTGTGACATAAGCGATATGGGAACGGATGAAGATAATTCAAAAGCAACAAACTCCGCCATTTCTTCAGTGCCTGCTATTCCTTCAGGTAGAACAAGATGTCTGACGATAACTCCTCGCATGTTTTCTTCTCTGAAAGAGCCTGTTTGCCTGAACATCTCCTTAACTGCCTTCTTTGTGACAGTCCAGTAGTCGGGAACAAGGGAGTATTTCTTTCCAACCTCATCGTCGGTGTATCTTATGTCTGTGAGGTATATGTCCACGATTCCATCGAGAAGCAGCAGTGTACTCACTTCTTCATAGCCGCTTGTGTTGAACACTACCGGAAGAGAAAAGCCCTCCTTAAGAGCAAGTTCGTAAGCTTTGAGAAAGCCATACAGATTTGGAGTCGGAGTGACGAGATCGATGCAAGCGGCCCCTTCCTCCTGAATCTTCATAAAGTGTCGTGATAGCTCTTCAAAAGAAAAGACCTTGCCTGAATTCTTCTGACTGAAGGCGAAGTTTTGACAGTAGAGGCAGCTCATTGAACAGCCACTGAAAAAGATCGCACCTGCACCGCCTTCCTTCACCAAAGGTGGTTCTTCCCCGAAGTGGAGAACAGTTGCCGAGACTCTTGGTTCGATCCTTTGCATGCAGAAACCAGGAACCTCGAACCTGTTTATACGACACTTCTTGGGGCACAGGTCACACGAGTGCAGCCTTTCACGAGTGTTTTCTATTGCTTTTTGCACTTTGACAAGTCTTTCTGCGTTTGAATCCATCCAACCCATTCCTTTTCTTCACTCTTGAGAGTTGACGGAAGACCGTCAGCTGAGATTAGTCACGCAAATTCGAGTCTACGGTAACTGAGATTGCGTTTGGGCTATGGAAGAGAAAAGGAACACTTCGAACAAGTTCGCCTAACCATCAACCCATAACGCACAACCAATCTAACTCGTCCTGAGAGTCTTACACCCCTTAATCTGAACTTGTTTCAGCATTGCGCCCCAAAGAACCGCTGCACGCTGATGAAAAACACGTTGTCCGTCAACGGTCCACCGTCCTCCGAGAAGATCAAAACCAGATTCCGAAACAAGTTCGGGATGACAGAGTGAGGAGCTTCCTGCCAAGAGCCGGTGCCGGAATAACTTTCTCAGTTACAGTAAAACCCTGAATTGATGAACCGGTTCTCTTCACGAAACCCCATACCCTGTAATCGATACCCTGCCCTTCTCGTCATCTGAACTTGTTTCAACATCCAGTTCCTTTTCGCCGGCGAATACCGCTCAATGGCGCATAGTTCTCTTGATCTTCCGACCTCCTACCACCAACTTTGAACCTCGTCTGCTTTTATTCATGCAACTTATCCTTTGCGCTTTCAAGCGTTCAGCGTATCTTAGAAAGCGGTTAACGGCTCTTTTCGGAAAACGGTGAACCGCTCAACGGAGAACCAGTTTTCTTTCTCTTCCGACCTCCAACCACCATCCTCAAACCCCGGCCTTTACAACTCACAGCTTGCAACTTGGAACTGATCCTTTGCTCTTCCTACCCCCAACCTGCTACCCGCAACTCCGATCTTCATTCTTCGTCGGGATAGAAGGTTATCTTGGCTCCCAGTGTTCTCAATTTCTCCTGAAACCTCTCATACCCTCTGAAGAGATGGGTAACGTTGTTAATTATTGTTTCTCCATCGGCCGCCAGTCCTGCTATCACAAGTGCAGCGCCGGCTCTTATGTCAGGGGCTACGACCTCTGCTCCACTGAGTTTATCGACGCCGCATATGTTAGCGTGGCTACTCGATACTTTGATTCTTGCTCCCATTCGATTTAGTTCATCTACGTATCCAAATCTGTTTTCAAAGACGTTCTCTTCTATAACGGATGTGCCTTCGACCGTTGCCAGCACGGCAGTTATTATCGGCTGGAGGTCAGTAGGAAATCCAGGGTATGGTTCCGACGATATTCTTACCGGCTTCAGCGGTCCCTTCCAGAAGGCGTGCAAATAGTCTTGGCCTTTCTCTATACCTGCTCCCATCTCCTCAAGAATACTCAGGAGAGAAATCAGGTGGTCCGACCTTGTTCCGTGAATCTTCACGTCGCCTTTGGTGGCTATTGTTCCAAGGAGATAAGTGCCCGTTTCAATTCTGTCGGGAATAACCGAGTATTCCGATCCATGGAGATTTCTAACTCCGGTAATCTTTATGGTAGGTGTCGAGGCACCGGCAATCTGTGCGCCACACGCATTAAGGAAGTTCTGGAGATCCGATATTTCCGGCTCTCGGGCAGCATTCTCAATAGTTATCGTACTTCCCTCCATTAGAGCTGCCGTAGTCATGAGCTGCTCGGTTGCGCCAACACTGGGAAAGGGAAGCGCATAGACAATCTCTTTTTCAAAACTGTTGGGAATGACGGCCATGACGTCTCCATGTTCCTCCGTTATTCTGAAACCAAAGGCCTCGAGACCCTTCAGATGAAAGTCGACGGGACGCTGACCGATGTTGCAGCCACCGGGTTTTCCTACCTTTGCCCACCCGCAGATCATGGTAAGAGGGCCAATTATATTGAATGAGGCCCTCATTTTCTTTACAAGCTCATACGGAACGTTTCCCACTAGTATTTCCCCTGGCATTACCGTTACCGTCTCGTTTTCGAATGAGACTGTCTTTCCAATCTGCTGAAGTATGGAAATCATTGTTTGAACATCGCGCAGTTCAGGGACATTTTTTATTACTACCGGTTCTTCGATCATGACAGTCGCTGCCAGAATAGGCAAAACTGAATTCTTGGAGCCGCTTGCCTTTATCTCGCCTTTGAGACTTGTGTTTCCCATAACAACGAGCTGGCTCATAATAACCCTCCAATCATCTTATCGTGTGAGAAAGACTTGACCGCACTATTATTCTATCAGAGGAAGAGGTTGCAAGAATGTCCATAGAATTCAGAGACTTTATTGACGCATTGCCTTTTTGTACGTGCGAAGCCGTATTCTAAGCTCTGCAACTTCACCCGTACGATCGGGCATGAACTCTCCCGCGCTTGACGGATCAGGTTCGCTCTGGCTGATCAGGAATCCTTCCTCGGATATTGACATCTCTTGAGGAAGAAATGGTGGGGCCGGTTCCAAGTCTTCTTCTGGGAATCCTCCGCAAGGTATCTTTCTTATGAACGGCTTGCAGTCTTTTTTGAAGATATCCAGGTCGGACTTTTCCCAAATACTTCCCAACGATCCTTTCTGTTCTCAAGTGCATCGCTGGCTGGGGCCAAAATGATTGGGCTCATTCCCAGAAGTTTTTCGATCACCATTCTGGTGAAGATAGAAGTTGGTTTGCTGCCTTCATTGCTATTGGTAAGGATAGCCGCCGAAAGGTTTAGATCGAGAAGTATTATCAGCAAGGAAATCTGACCGTTGGCCCGGCATCTATGCTGCAGGACTTTGACGCCTTCAATCTCCTCAACGAACCATCCTAGAGCAACTCTGGAGGCCGGAGAAGCGTCGATTCTTCCCGTGGTCAGGGCCTCAAATGAGTCTTCACTTATGATTCCAGTCTTTTGGGGGACGATTCAGCAAAGTAAAATGCAGAATACTTAAGCAAATTCTCGGCGTTGGTAACGATTCCACCTGCCGGATGCAAAGCTCTGTCAATATGCCAAGGTTGTGCAACAAATATCTTCTCCTTCTTGACATGATGGCCGACGGCAAACCGTTCGGTAATGACCTATTCGGGAGAGAAACGGATCTTATCGAGATCGAGAGGTTTTGAAACCAATTCATTGATGGCTTATTCGAAGGGTTTTCCGGTAACCACTTCGATGACCCTGCCTGCGACATAGAAACCGGAATTGCAGTAGGAAAGAATCATTTCCGGGGGGATTGATCTGTGGAAGTGCCAATATGCTGTTAACCATGTTTCCCATAACATTTTTGCCAAAACGGAAATCCTTGAAGTAATCTCCCTTCCCCCGATGATTGTGTAAGAAGATGCCTCATTGTCAAACTCTTTTCGGCCTCTCCGTCCGAGAGCTTGAAGTTGGGTTAATAATCGCGTAAAGGTCTGTCAAGATCAAGTCTGCGGCAGTCTACCAATCTAATTACTGCAAGAACGCCGAACCTCTTAGTTATAGAGGTAATCTGGAAGAAAGTGTCCTCATTCACTTTCAGTGGATTGCTGAGGTTCGTGATGCCATAAGAGGCAGGATCGACAGTTTCTCCGAAGCGAATTCTACATGACAGGCCCGGTATCTTGCTTATGCAACAACCTCTTCCTGTTTGGCCACCATATTGGCAAAGCCGTTTCTCAAAGATTCATGAACACCTCCCTTAGGCATTATATCCGAAGTGTGTTTAAGGGAGACAATCTCTGGAATTACCGTTTGGTCTAATATAGAATTGCAGTGAGGTGACTAAAATGGCAAAGTTGAATCTGTCGGACTTGCTAATACCGATGAGCAAAAGGGTTAAGTTCGAAGAAAAGATAGGGCTCGTTCTTTCGGGGGGAGGAGCGCGTGGCGCTTATCAGATCGGAGTATGGAAGGCCTTGAAAGACTGTGGGATCGAAATTGGGGGAGTTTACGGAACCTCCGTTGGCGCGATAAATTCCATGGCTATTGCCATGGACAATTTCGAAGATGCAAGGCAACTGTGGCTGAAAATCGATTTTGACAAAGTTGTGAAAGACGGCCCCGACGGAAACCTAATCGAAAAAGCCCTCGCTGCCTTGAAGAGCCGTGGTTTCGATCCTGCACCTCTGAGAGAGAACTTTGGTCGACTTCTTAAAGAAGAATTAGTACGAAAGGCGAAAATCGATGTTGGAATCGTCACCTATTCTCTTAGCAATATGCAACCCAAGGAGCTATTCCTAGACGATATTCCAGAAGGAAAGTTAGAAGATTATATACTTGCCAGCGCAAATCATCCGGTCTTCAAGAGAGAAGAAATTGGTTCAGAGAAATTCATCGACGGAGGAATATACAGGAATATCCCTGTAAACATGGCTCTTAGCAGAGGCTTCAAAGAGATTATCATTGTGGATCTTGGTCCAAAGAGAATAAGGGATGTGCTTACCCTCACTTCGCTTAAGAGATTGGAGGAAGTAAAGTATCTGGTTATCAAGCCACGCGAGTTCTATGGAGACGTTCTCGATTTCGACCCTGATATCGCAAGAAACTTCATGAGAGAAGGATATCTTGATTGTCTAGATGAGCTGGGATATTTGAACGGCGAGGAGTACTTCGTCTTCGCCAAGCATGACGCAATTGCGCGTGCGCTGTTTTCTCTTCCTAAGAAGAAGAAAGAGGAGGCCAGGGCGATCTTCGGAGTTGAACCGTGGCAGAGCGAATCTACTCAACATTTCTATTACGGCCAGCTCATGCCGGTTCTTCAGGATCACTTTGGTATCTTCAATCCTGTTGAAACATGGGTACGACTGCTAGAAGACCTTGCGCGTTATCTTGAACTGGAGAGGCTTGATCTTTATTCCCTCTACAGCTTTACAAAGGAGATTCTCTCAAGTCGTAACGTTGGAGTTGAAGGAAGAAACTACAACGATATTTCCTGTGAAAGCATACTGAACTTCCTTGAATTTCTCGTGAAAAACTCGGATCTAGAAAGTCTTGAAGACCGTGAATTCAGTGTGTTTCGGGAAGGGTTCTTGTCATTAACCAATCTCAATGACTAGATGAAAAAGGTCCGGTTTTGCCGGACCTCACTAGCTTAAGGGTTTAGATCTAGTAGTTCTCAACGAAAAGTTCGAAGTAAGCCTTTGGGTGTTTACAAGCCGGGCACTGCTCCGGAGCTTCCTTAGCTTCGAGAATGTAGCCGCAGTTTCCACACTTCCAGAGAACCTTTTCTTCTCTCTTGAATACCTTACCGGTTTCGACGTTTTCCAGTAGTTTTAGATAACGGGCCTCGTGTCTGCTCTCTACTTTTGCTATTTGTCTGAAGCTATTAGCGACATCCAAGAAGCCTTCCTTTTCTGCGACATCGGCGAAAGTTGGGTAGAGTTTGGTCCATTCCTCATTTTCTCCAGCGGCGGCCGCCTTTAGGTTTTCTTTTGTTCCTCGTAGATCCACTGGATAGTCGGCGTCGACATGTACCATAACGGGTAATTCGTCTTTCATACCGTCGATAATGTGTTTGAAAAAGACTTCCGCATGTTCCTTCTCGTTGTCGGCGGTTTCCTTGAAGATTGCCGATATCTGTTCAAAGCCTTCTTTCTTCGCCACAGATGCATAGAAAGTGTATCTGTTTCTAGCCTGTGATTCACCGGCAAATGCCTTCATAAGGTTTTCAACAGTCTCTGAGCCTTTGAGATTCACAATTTCACCCCCGAATATTGGATGAGGTACCGAGTATTGATAGTTGATTGATGACCTGACGAAGAGCTTTTTCAAAACAATTATAGTACAGATTTGATTACAATCACGAATTTCTCTAAAAATGATGAGTTAAAGGTTTCTGTTCATAGCGGCCTATTCCGATTTCTCGTCTTTGTTATTCAGGCTTTCATTAAATTCCTTAGAGGAGTCGATCCCGAAGTTCTCGTCTTCGACATTGCCAGAGGGTTCTACATGGACATGGACATCGTAGACATTTTTGTGATCTTCTTTTATAGAGGCCTCGACTTTTTTTGCAAGAGAATGTGCCTTCTTTACCGACATATCCGGGTCTACTTCAATATCTAGATCTACGAGGTACTTATAACCCATTTTTCTCACTCTGACTTTATGAGGATTTTGAACACCCTGAACCCTTTCTATCGAATCGAAAACTACCTTGTAAATGTCGTCTCCAGGTTTGAGCCCGTCCATCAGCTCGTAATTGGTCTCCCAAAAGACCTCTATGGAGGTCTTGATTACCAGAGCAGATACTGCCAACCCTACGATCGAATCCACTATCTGCAGGCCAGTAATTCCCACGAAGATCGAGCCTCCCAGTACAGATAGCGAGATGACGATGTCCAGTTTCATGTTCGTTGCATCGGCTATGAAGACCGATGAATCAATCTTCTTTCCTATTCCCAGCTTATAACGATATAGAAAATACTTCGCAGCAGAGGAGATGGCTGCCACCACAATTACCAGAGCGATATTCTCAACAGAGGATCCACCGCTGAAGAGCTTCTGAATGGAACTAACGGCCAGTTGTGCTCCGGCAAAGAAAATAACCATGGATACGATTTTTGAGGCAACGGCGTCTGCCCTTTCGTGACCGTACGGGTGCTGCGCATCAGGCGGCTTGTTTGATACGGATGTAGAGATCCAGGTAATAACCGAGGTCAAAATATCCGTAGTCGAATCTACTCCGTCGGCCAAAATAGCCATACTTCCGGTGAAGAAACCGGTAAGAACCTTCAGCACCGCGAGCGCTGCATTTCCGGTCACCCCTATTATTGAGCCTCTTCTTGAAAGCACCATTCTGTCTTCGGTCATTCAGTCACCTCGATTGCGCTCGAGAAACCTCCAAGGTATCTCTTGCCGCGATACCTACCCAAAGAGCCGTTGATGATCTGAAGATTAGAAACGTCTTCTAAAGCGACACGTCTTTTCCCGAGATTGTGATAAATGTACGCGCTCCGGCTTTCTCCAACGACTCTTAAGATTACCAGGTTTTCTCTTCGTTTCAAGCCTCTCATAGTTGCCAACCTCAGCCAGGAGTTGTTCTTCCTGAATTCAAGTATAGCCCTGAATCTCTCGAAGTAGCTCCCATCTACAGCTTTTTGTGCTTCCAGAGACCTGCCGCTGTGAGGATGATTCTTCCCGAGCGCTTTCCATTCGGTTTGACCTGGACCGTAGCCGTTCTCGAACCACAGGAAGGGTTCAAGTTGCTCTTCGTTGAAATACGTATTGTAGACCCCTTCCATTCCAAGTTCTTCGCCATAATAGAAGAATGGCACTCCGGGAAGAGACAACAAGACCGACATTGCCAGAAGAGAGAGTTTCTCGTCACCGTCCATAACCGATACGAGACGACTCATGTCATGATTTGTCAGGAAAACTCCAGACTCATAGCTACGCTTCGACCTGAAAGATCTATTGAGATCAGTCCTCAAAGACTTCACTAGGAGTTCTGGGTCTCTTGTCGCAACGGAAGTTTTCAGGTCCTCGGCAAGGGGGAAATTGAATCCAATTCCAAAGATCGCGGAGTACAGGTCTACTATTTGCGCATCGTCCCACACTTCACTCACAAATATCGAATTTGGAGAAATCGATCTGCAGTGTGCCGTCATCTCCTTCCAGAAAGCGATGTTTCTGCTGTGCTGGTACTCGCAGATGCCTTTTTCAAGAGAAAAATCGAAAATGTGCTTTGCAGCATCGAATCGGAATCCATCGAATCCTACGGATAACCAGAATGTAAGGACCTCCTTCATCTGTTGCCACAGGGAAGAAGACTCATAGTTGAGATCAGGACTTCCAGGTCCGAACAATGTGTAGACCCACTGTCCCGAGTAGTTTGTCCATACCTGCTCTCCGTCCCAATGTCTCCTAGCCTTCAGCCACTGTTCGTCTTTCAGAAAGAGATACCAGTCTCTGTATGGTTTTTCTCCATTCAAGGCCTTCAAGAACCATTCATGATTTGGAGAGGTGTGATTCATCGGAAGATCCAGTATGACCTTCAAATCTAGTTTGTGCGCTGATGCCAGAAAGTTTCTCAAATCCTTAAGAGTTCCATAGATTGGGTTGACACTAAAGAAATCGATGACACTGTAGCCATGGTAAGATGGCGAATGAAGAATCGGCAAAAGCCAGATTCCTTCAATACCTAAATTTGCAAGATAGTCGAGCTTCCGCTCGGCTCCGATAAAATCACCAATTCCATCGCCATTGCCGTCACAGAATGACCTCAGATAGAGTTCGTAAAACACTCGAATCCCTCCCGAATTAGTCGGCCGAGTAATTGGACTGACTTACGAGAACTATTGTTTCCCCTTGAATCATAGATCTTACCATAGTTATCGGACAGTGCATTGTGTTAAAATCTTCTCTGTTCCGGGAGGTGTGGCTAGATGCTGATAAAGGAAATTCTGAGTAAAGGTGAACAGATGAATGCAAGCGACATACACTTAACCTCAGGTGAAAACGTCATATACAGGGTCGATGGTGAGTTGATTCAAGACAAACTGTTGACCGACGAAATAATGATGAAGAAGATAACGACAGAACTTCAAGAGATATCTGAGATTAAGTTACAGGATTCGGAAAGTAAGGAGATTGACTTTTCTTTTGGGTTCAGCTCTTTAAGGGTAAGAGGAAACTACTTCTATTCAAATAAGCTTCCCGTAGTCGCTCTGAGGTTAATCCCGAAAACAATCAAGACTCTTGAAGATCTGGGTTATCCGCCGTTGTTCAAGGAATTCTGTAAACCAGATAAGGGCCTCGTGCTTGTTGCAGGACCGACCGGAAGTGGAAAATCGACTACTCTTGCCGCAATGCTTGAAAACATCAACAGAACGAGACATGTTCATTTGATCACCATAGAAGATCCAGTAGAATACGTTTTCGAACCAAAAAATGCCCTGATCCATCAGAGGGAACTTGGATCGGATACGAAATCTTTTTATAATGGACTGAAATATGCATTGAGGCAGGACCCCGATGTCATTCTAGTTGGAGAGATGAGAGATAGCGAAACGATGGAACTTGCCATGACTGCTGCTGAGACAGGCCATCTTGTATTCTCGACAATCCATACAAATTCCGCCGCTACCACACCCGAAAGAATAGTGGGAGTCTTTCCGCCTCATCAGCAGAACCAGGTAGCTATGCAGCTTGCCAATACTCTGCTGGCGGTAATATACCAAAGATTGCTCAGGAGGAGGGACGGTAAAGGAAGAATCGCGGTTATCGAGATAATGGTAGTGAACCAGGCTATCCGAAATCTTATAAGGGAGCAGAAATTCCACCAAATAGAATCTATGATGCAGGCCGGGATAAAGTATGGAATGGTCACCTTTGATGATGCGTTGATGGATGTTTTCAAAAAGGGAATAATCGACAAGGACCAGCTTCAGGATTACGCAAGGGACCCCAATGCAATGCTCAGGAGGGCCTTCTAATGGATTTAGGCAAGATAATGGAAGTCTTCAGGGAGAGATTCAAGGAGGTCGAGAAGGAACTCTCAAAACCCGAAGTTGCTTCAGACCCGGACAAGCTTATGGAATACGGGAAGAAACATGCAGAGCTCTCTGAGATCATTAATCTTTATAGCGAAATAGACTCGATGAAGGGCGAACTTGAGGAATGGCATGAAATGAAGGCTACCGCAGAAGAGAACGAACAGGAAGTGATCGCGAATACAATATCCGATCTCGAGAACAGAATCGCAAGAAAGGAGCTTAATCTAAAGGGACTTCTCGTCCCCGATCTAGCAGATGAGAGGAATATTATTATTGAGATAAGGGCCGGTACAGGTGGAGAAGAAGCTGCATTGTTCGCTGCCGATCTCTTCCGAATGTACACCAGATATGCAGAACGAAACAACTGGAAATCGGAGATAATCGATTCAAATGAGACGGATATCGGTGGATTCAAGGAAGTCATCTTTCAGATAAGAGGCAGAAGCGTATTCAGTAAACTGAAGTATGAAAGCGGAGTCCACAGAGTCCAGAGAGTGCCGACGACTGAATCGGGGGGAAGAATCCACACGTCTACTGCGACGGTAGCGGTGCTTCCAGAAGTAAGCGAAACAGAGGTCAAAATCGACCCTGCCGATCTCAGAATCGACACGTATCGCTCTTCAGGCGCCGGAGGCCAGCACGTAAACAAGACCGATTCCGCCGTAAGGATAGTCCATGAGCCTACAGGGATAGTAGTTGCCGTGCAGAAAGAGAGATCTCAGCATCAGAATAAAGCTAGAGCGCTCGAGATTCTACGTGCAAGGCTGTATGAAATGTACAGTTCTAAAGCAGAGAATGAGATTACTGAGGCAAGAAGGACGCAAATCGGTACCGGTGAACGAAGCGAAAAGATAAGAACTTACAACTTCCCTCAAAACAGGGTAACTGATCACAGGATAAATTTTACAAGCTACAGACTTCTTTATGTGATGGACGGAGATCTCGACGAGCTCGTGACGGAACTTTCCGCTGCAGATATAAACAAGCGGCTGGAATTACTTCACAAGAAACTGATCGGTTAAAACAACTTCAGTTCCAATGGAGAATCGAATGAAAAGCAAAAAGCCTTTAAAGACAAATGCCACTAGAATCTTGGATGGGCTTGGGATTGAATATGAGATTCTAGAATACGAAGTCGACGAACACGATCTGAGTGCCGAGAATGTTGCATCGAAGCTGGGCTTGTCACCTTCGCGAACCGTGAAAACTATTGTCTTGAAGGGTGACAGAAGCGGGGTTTTTGTCTGTTGTCTCGGCGGTCATAGAGAGATCGATATGAAGAAGCTTCCAGAGATCACGGGTGACGGGAATATCGAGACGGTTCCTTCAGAAAGTCTCCTGACGCTTACAGGATATGTCAGGGGAGGAGTTTCGCCTCTCGGGATGAAGAAGAGCTTCAAGATTCTCGTTGATAAAGGAGTTTTGAATGAAGAAAGGATATCCGTGAGTGCTGGCAAACGAGGTCTTCAGATCTGGTTGAGACCGACTGACCTTGTCTGCGCAACTAATGCCAGTGTTGTCTCCTTTTCCAAAGAAAAGCATCAGACGTTGTAATGGTATCCGAACAATGCTTCTTCAAATCTTGAAAAGTATTACAAGGACCGAAACCAAACCAAAGAAAAGCGCCAACAACAACAAAACAGTAGTAATTTCCAAATCATTTCTCTCCCTTCGGATTTCTGTCAATCAATTCTACAATTTCGCAGGTGCTCACAGAAGGGGTTAAGATTGATCTGTTTTGCAAGTACTGAAAGGCATTGTAAAATTGAATACAAAGGACGGTGATAAAATGTATATCCGCTCTGGTGATCCGGTGAGAACAATAATAAAAATTGTCGGTGGAATAGTGTATGTTGTTGGAATAGGTTTGATAATATTCAGTTTTGCCAGTTTCTTTCTTGCTCCTTACTTGAGTCTGGTCTTCGGTGGCGTGATTGTGTTTCTGGTATTGGGTTTCATTGCGACGACACTGGGGAGAATGCTTCTTGCAATGGCGAAGACAAAGAGCTTCTCCGGCCCCGTAAGTGAACAGGAAACGGTTAGCGGTCGAGAACTTAAGGAAGATATGACCTATGACTACACATTTGTCTCAGACAGAGAAGCGAGAATTGAGAAGACCAAGAGCAAGAGTTATTCCAGATGTCCCGAATGCGGTGCGGAGAATGAGGACAATGCAACCAAATGCTCGAACTGCGGCGCTTCTCTTGTAGGTTACAAGAAATGCAGTCTTTGCTACATGCTGAATAAGAAAGAGAATCGCTTCTGCAAGAACTGCGGACACGATTTCACGCTTGACTGAGTTAAGAGAGCAAGTCACACTGTCGGGCATAAGAGCCGTCATTTGAGAAAACGGTTCTTCGTTCTGACGCTACGCGTCCAGGTTCTTGGTTCTTCGTCAGGGATTCCGTCCACCGAGAGGATCAAAACCAGATCCCGAAACAAGTTCGGGATGACAGTGTATGAAGATTTCGAAACGTCGCATCCCGTCATTCTGAACTCCATTCAGAATCTCTCGTTTTTTCGCTTTGACCAAGAACGAAGATGTTTTATTTGGAGGACGGTTAACCGTCCAACGGAGAACCGGTTTCACTTCGCTCTTTCCGACCACTAACCTCCTACCACCAACCACGGTTCCTGAAAAAACCCAGATCCTGAACAGGAGCGCTTCAGGATGACGAAATAAGTTGGTTCTGATCAGATGGCTTTGAATTGCTTCTTTAGCACTGGGTCAATCTCTTTTTTACTCCTGACCAACCCCCAACCTCCTACCTCCGACCACTTGCGTAAGTCCAGATCCCGAAACAAGTTCGGGATGACAGTGTATGGAGATTTCAAAACGTCGCATCCCGTCATTCTGAAATTGTTTCAGAATCTCTCGTTTTTTTCTTTGACCAAGAACGAAGATGTTTTGTTTGAAGGACGGTTAACCGGTTTCACTTCGCTCTTTTCGACCACTAACCTCCTACCACCTACCACGGTTCCTGAAAAAACCCAGATCCTGAACAGGAGCGCTTCAGGATGACGAAATAAGCTGGTTCTGATCAGATGGCTTTGAATTGCTTCTTTAGGACTGGGTCAAGCTCTTGTTCTTTGCTCCTGACCAACCCCCAACCTCCTACCTCCGACCACTTGCGTAAGTCCAGATCCCGAAACAAGTTCGGGATGACCCTGAACAGAGATCCCAAACAGGAGCCCTGAACAGAGACCCCAAACAGGAGCATTTTGGGGCAGGCTTCAGGACAGGCTCATTGGGGAAAGTTTTCAGGGCAGGCTCAGTGGGGCAGGCTTCAGGGTAAGCTCTACGGAATTACGGCGTGGAGATATAGCGGGATGGAACAACATGTTTTCTGGGCAGGATAATCGTACTTTTGGTCATCCTGACAAGCTCTTGGTCAGGATCTCCGTGAATAATGGTACAGAATCCAAGAATCAGCTAATCCCCGCTCTTGCTATTGAAGATGAAGAAAGATATCCCGTGCAGAGTCATCACGGGATGACCGAAGAGGGGCTCATTGGGGCAGATTTTCAGGGCAGGCTCATTGGTATGACAACTAACGGCTATTGCGAAAAGGCTAGATTCCGTCATTCCGACAAAGCTCCTGGTCGGAATCTGGATAGTATTGCTTCATTGCTCTAACCAAGAACGAAGAACTTGGACGCGGAGCGTCGGAACGAAGAACTCAATTTTTTATTCGGCGAACGGAGAACCATTCAACGTCAACCAGTTTCTCATGCTCTTACGAATCTCCAACCACTAACCTCCGGCCCCGGCCTTTTTTAAAACTCACAACTTGCATCTTGGAACTGATCCCTTGCTCTTCCAACTCCAAACCTCCTACCCCCGACCATGTTCTTCCCCTTCGACATTGATCTCTAAAGTAGAATTCTTCCAGATTATTGTATAATTTAATCATTCTCTCTTTCTTCGTTATTATTTACCATTTGGGCGGTGATGCTACGAATGTCTTCTAACATATTTGTTGTGACCGGCATGTCTGGAGCCGGAAAGTCATCGGCAATCGACGTACTTGAAGATTTCGGATTCTTTTGTATGGACAATGTTCCACCTTCAATAATCGAGGAACTTGTAAACATTATCGGTGCACAAGAAATCGATAAGAGCGCGGTTGTTATCGATATTCGTACAGCCAAGAAGTTTGGCGGTATTGATAAAGTGAACCAGAGCCTCAGATCACTCAAGGAAAGAGGACTGGGTATAGTTTCAATATTTCTCGATGCAGAAGATGACGTCCTCTACTACAGATATCAGAAGACCCGTAGGGCGCATCCCCTCCAGCAAGAGACAGGTCTCGAAGAAGCAATTCAGAAGGAAAGAAGCATTATGGATCCATTCAAAAAGAACTGCGATCATGTAATAGATACGTCACGAATGGATATGAAAGAAATGAAGGAGGCTATCGTCTCAATAATCAGAGGGAAAGGTTACAAACTGCCTCCGATGAGGGTTGAGATAGAGAGTTTCTCATACAATGAAGGGGTTCCTCACGATGCTAACCTGATCTTCGATGTGAGATTCCTTCCAAATCCCTATTATTATGAGGAGCTCATTGAACTGACGGGAATGGACAAGAAAGTGAAGGATTATCTGGAGACTTACCCCGAGATAGAAAGCTACTTCTCGACTGTTTTGAAGCTCTGCAGGATGACAATTGAAGGGTTCGCCGGAAGCGGCAGAAACTTCATGAAGATAGCTATTGGCTGTACGGGCGGTAAGCATAGATCTGTCTATGTTGCAGATCGGCTCTTCGAGGAGCTTAAAACGGATAGTTTAAGGCTCTCACTTGATCATAGAGAGCAAAAGGTTCACAAAGACAATTCATGATCCATACTCTTAAAACTCTAGGAGGTGTCTTATGAGACTAAAAACGTTCTTGCTCGTACTGGTAGTTTTGTTAGGCGTCAGTATTCTTGCGGTTTCACCGCAACTGCTGGAAGCGGCTAAGAAGGAAGGGAAGGTCGTTGTCTACTCTATAACAAGCAGAATATCCAACGCGGCCGAAGCTTTTACTGAGAAGTACGGAATTGCAGTCGAAGCCTACAACCTGAAAGACTTCGAGATGATCGAAAAGGTTTCCAGAGAAGTGGGAAGCGGTATAGTTGGAGCCGATTTCGTCATAGCTCAAGACGGCGGTAGAGTATTCGGAGAGCTTATTGAACCGGGATACTTGATCAACTACGTTCCAGAAGACATGAAGGATATTATTCCAGAATCTATGCAGAATCCTCTCGTGTTATCCGTTATCACGAAGGTCTTTTTGTACAATTCCGAGACGTTCACTTATCCGCCCGTCGCAAATGTTTGGGCACTTACCGATCCGGAATTCGAAGGTAGATTCTTCTTCAAGGATCCTTTCAAGGAAGGAGTCAACATGAACTTCCTGACAATGCTGACAACCCCCAAAGTAATTGAGGATCTCGAGCTTGCCTACGAGAGATATTTCGGGAAGCCGATCGAGCTTACGACGGAAAATGCCGGCTACGAGTGGATGAAGGGTGTTCTTGAGAATGGTTTGGTCTTCATTAACAGCGACACGACCATGGCCGAGTCTCTCGGAATTAGGGGTGAAGGCATCGATAAGGTAGGACTCTGTACGTATTCGAAGGTGCGATACAGAGAGACCAAGAATCTCGCCCTTCTACCGATAATGGGTATGGAGCCCTTTGCAGGCTTCTACTATCCCAGCTACATGATGCTGACGAGCAACTCTGCTCATCCGAATGCTGCTAAGCTCTTCATAGAGTATCTCTTGACGGAAGAGGGTTTTGCACCGTGGGCAGGCTCTGAAGGTACTTACTCGTCGAATCCAAACATTCTTCCATACCCAGGAGACAATGCGTTTGATGTCTGGGAGAAAGTGCTAATCGGAGAGGATCCTGAATTCCTCTTCAATTACAGGCTCGACGTAGAAGATTTCTGGAATATGTACGCATATTGATCACATTTCTTAGGCTCTCCCGTTTGGGGGAGCCTTAGTCCTTTCAAAGGTGGTTACTATGAAGAAACTTTTGAACAAGTTGCTTGCCTATTTCTCAAAACCTGAACACATGATTCTCGTTGTTCTACTTATTATTCTTATCTACCTTACGATTGTTCCCCTCTTTTACATTGGAGTAGATACGTTCACAGTCCACTCTGCAGAAGTGAGGAGAATCAGAGGCTCCAACGTAGGAGATTTCACGTTGTACCACTGGGAATATGTTTTCAACAGTTCTGCAAGCGACAACTTGTTTTATAAACCCCTGATCAATACCCTACTTGTTTCAGTAGCTACGTGTGCATTTGCGCTTATTGTCGGAGGCTTCTTCGCGTGGATGGTTACACGCACTGATTTGAGATTCAAGAAATCCATATCTACAATGATGCTGTTTCCTTACATCATGCCTTCATGGACTCTTGCCATGGCCTGGCTCAACTTCTTCAAGAACAAGAGCATAGGTGGCGTACCAGGGATATTTTCGGCTCTGACTGGAATAGAGACCGCAGATTGGTTTGCCTACGGATTCATTCCAATCGTTCTCGTACTGGGAATGCATTACGCTCCCTTTGCCTTTATTTTGATTGGCGGGATTTTAAGAAACATGGACGCCAATCTCGAAGAAGCAGCAGTTATTCTTAAGACATCGCGCTTGAGAATAATATGGAAGATAACGGTGCCCATAGTGATGCCCGCAATTCTTTCGACATTCCTTCTTGTCTTTTCAAGCGCCATGAGCGCCTTCGCCGTCCCTTCATTTCTGGGAGGTCCGGTAAGGTATCAGGTACTGACAACCCAGTTATACAGGACGATCAATGGGGTTAATCCCGGCGCCGGATATATCATCGCATCATTCATGATAGTTGTTGGAGTTGCAATCCTTACAATCAATCAGATAATCATCGGTAAGAGAAAGGGTTTTACGACGGTAACGGGAAAGAGCGGAAACATCTCGCTTGTGAATCTGAGAAAGCTACGCACTCCCGTTTCGACTATAATGCTCGTTATACTGGTTGCAGTGGCTGTGATACCGCTGATGACCTTTGCAGCTCAGTCGTTCTTCGTTGAACCAGGGAATTACAGCTTAAGCAATCTTTCGACTATCTTCTGGACGGGGGAGGGCAGTCCGGATATCGCCAACGGAGAGCCAGGAATATTGAAGAACAAGTATGTGTATCAGGGTTTGTTTAACAGCTTTTCGCTTTCAATTGTAGTGGCGCTGATTGCAGGAACGGTTGGGATTCTCGTTGGATACTCTGTTGCGAAGACCAGGGGAAAGTTCGGCTCGAACATGGTTGACAGACTGGCCTTCTTCCCTTATTTGATTCCAAGCATGGCTTTCGGCGCGATTTATCTGTCGATGTTCTCTGTTCAGAGGGGCTTTATTCCGCCCCTGTACGGTACCTTCGCGATTCTTGCCCTTGTAGGTTCGGTTAAGTATTTGCCCTTTGCCTCAAGAGCAGGAATAAATGCGATTCTTCAGCTTGGAAAGGAAATCGAAGAGGCGGCAATTATTCTCGGCGTGAAATGGTGGAAGAGAATGCTGAAGATAATAATCCCGATTCAGAAACCTACGGTTATCTCGGGTTACCTGCTTCCATTCATCTCCAGCATGAGAGAATTAGCTCTCTACATACTGCTTGTTACTCCTGGTACAAGTATTTTGACAACTATGCTCTTCAAATACAACGAGAAGGGCTGGAATCAATACGCAAATGCAATTGTGCTTCTGATAATCGGAATAGTTTTAATATTTAATTTCCTCATCAACAAAGTGACCGGTGCGAGCCTGGATAAAGGAATAGGAGGGTGACCTGATGCCTGAGATTATTTTGAAGAATCTTACAAAGACTTTCGGAAGTGTCAAAGCGGTTGACAATCTTGATCTTACGATAGAGGACCGCGACTTTGTGACGCTTCTCGGTCCCTCCGGTTGTGGAAAGACGACCACACTCAGAATGATTTCCGGGCTCGAAACACCTACGGTCGGTGAAATCATTATAGGCGGTAGGGTTGTCTTCTCCAGTGAAAAACAGATCAACCTATCGCCCGACAAGAGAGATGTCGGCCTCTTGTTTCAGAACTATGCGCTATGGCCTCATATGACCGTTTATCAGAACATCTCTTTCGGTCTGGAAAACATGAAGTGGAGCAAAGAAGAGATCAGAAAACGCGTAAAGGAAATGGGTGATCTCGTCAAGATAAGCGACCTTCTTGACAGGTATCCTTCAGAACTTTCCGGTGGTCAACAGCAGAGAGTTGCCATTGCCAGGACGCTAGCTCCTAATCCAAAAGTACTCCTTATGGATGAGCCGCTTTCGAACCTGGATGCCAAGCTGAGAATGGAAATGAGAGCCGAGTTGAAACGGCTGCACAGGGAGATAGAATCAACGGTGGTCTACGTCACTCACGACCAGCTTGAAGCAATGACTCTCGCTACAAAGGTCTGTCTTCTTGAAGAGGGAGTCCTCCAGCAATATGCGCCGCCGCTTGTAATATACGATCAGCCGTCCAATATCTTCGTGGGAGACTTCATCGGTAATCCTTCAATGAATTTCGTCGATGCAAGAGTAAATGAAGTCGATGGCGATAAAGCGACTCTTGAAGCTTCGGAAATCACTTTGGAGATGGATTTCAGAAGTAGAGAAGGAGAGCTCAAGAGCGGCGATGAGGTTATTATTGGGTTGAGACCCGAGGATATAGCCTTGAACCCTGAAAGCGGGGCTAACACCTGTACTATTTACTCAACTCTACCTTCGGGAATGGAAACGGTTGTAAGAGCTAAGATAAGGAATACGATGTTCTCTATAGTCGCCTTTGGAAGGGTCGATTTCGATGTTGACTCCAAGATGGAGATTTCCTTCCCTTCCCGTAATTACCTTTTATTTGATAAAGCAACGAAAAAGAAACTTGGAGCCGGTTCGCTGAAGTTCAAGGATTAGAATCGCAAAATATGCAAAGAGGAACACTTCGGTGTTCCTCTTTCTTATGAAGAACTATGGGTAATAAAGGTTAATCTCAGGAGGCGACAAAATTCCTGTGCTCCATCTTACAGATCTTTCTGATAGTATTCCTGCCCATTGCCGCACAGCCGTAGAGATTTGTTCCACCTATGGAGTGTCCTATCACAAAGAAGTTCTTGAGGCTTTTCAGCGTCATCGGTTTGTTGAGGAATCCTTTGAGGGTGTCTCTCAATCGAAAATCCTCTTTACTTCCGTATCCCCGGGCGTTTGACGTGAATCTCTCTGTGGTAATAGGTGTTGCCACATCGGTCACTTCGACGGCTTCTCCGATACCGGGAATGAGTCTTTCAATGGCCTCGATTGTTCGACTGGCGATTATCGCCTTCTCTTCCTCATATTTCTTCTGATCCTTCGAAAGCTCTTCCCAGTAAGAATAGTAGGTATCATACATCGCTTTAATACTGGTCTTCCCTTTCGGTGCCAGTTTCTTGTCATAGCTGTAGTTAAGAACGTTGATTATAGAGCAGTTGTCGCCTGCAATTTCGATTGGTTCGTCAAGGAAGAAGGAAATGGCGTTCGGTTTGTCTGAAAGGTCCATGTTCACACCGAAAGATACATGCAAACCCATCATCATCCTGTCAATTGGCTTCGAATACATCGAGCGCAGCCGATCGGTGAGGTATCGTTCATCTATCATTTTCATGAAAGTGTCATAACCGTACGCGTCTGAAATTACATAATTGGCGGAGATCTCCGTACCATTTTCAAGTCTCACTCCGACAGCCTTTCCACTATCTTCTATGATTCTCTCCACGGAGGAGTTGTAAAGTATCTCGCCTCCAAGCGAAGTATATCTGTCCGCCACCGACTTTATGAATTCGGCCGAACCGCCGAGATATCGTCCATATCTCTTGCCCGCCGATCCCGCCATCACTCCTAGATTCAGAGTTAGTGGAATGTTTGCCCACCCGTACTGGATTACCGGGAAGAACGCTCTCAAAACAGGACTCTTGAACCTCTGCGCGAATGAAAGCATGGAGTATTTCGAAACCTTTCTATTCTTAATCAATACTGAGATATTCCTCAACCAGTCTCGGAAGCTCCAGAAGCCTACCTCCATAAGATCGGTGTTGGAAAGCCTGCGTATAGCCCTTATGTAGTCTTCTATTGGCTTAGAATCATCTGGTGAGATTCTCTTCATTTCGGCTTCAAGCTTTTCCAGATCGTAGAAGACTGTCAGTTCGTTGCCCTTTTCGTCTACCGCCTTCACCAGTTCTTCGGGAAAGTAGATATCGGAAGGCATCGCTCCAATGTCTTTCCACATATTGTTAAGTGGGGTGCCTGGCTTAAGCCCCGCAAGATGACGTATGCAGCCGTCAAATATATAATCACCCTTGCCCCACGATGTACAAAGTCCTCCCGGCTTATCGGCCTTTTCAAGTATCACCGATTCAAGACCATTCATCCGGGCATAACATCCTGCAGCAAGCCCCCCAATTCCACTACCTATAATTGCGATTTTCGACATTTGCACCACCTCGAGAATCAAAAAAAACCGGAAACCCAATTCCTCTGCATTGTTGAAAAGTGAACTTATCGAAGCTCCCGAGCTTCAGGCCAATTCTACCACTCCAATTTGAACATGCTCGCTTTTCAGCGCTATTGGTGAATATTGACTCAGCGACCTCTGAAAATTATCTCCGTAGCTTAAGGTAGAATTGGTTGTTATGGAGGTGATCGGATTGATGAAGATAATCTGTGTGTTCTTAGTATTGATCCTTGCGGTGTCGATGATCGGTGTAGATTTCAGTGTGGGAGTGAAGATTCATGGCCATTTTGAGCCTTTTGCGGCCGTAAATTTTGATACATGGCTTCTTGGATTTCAGGTGAAGGCAGGAGTGATCTTTGCTACAGATTCGATCGTACTAGTTCCCGGTCTCTACCTCTACAAAGACATTGCTTCATGGAGAGTTCACGGTGGCGTCGAGGGTTTGATTCATCTTGGAGAGATGGAATGTCTAATGCTTGCCGGTGCCGGTGCTAGTTATGGATTTAAGACTGATTTCGGCAGAGTTCTCGTGGGTGGAGAACTGGGGCTTCCAATAAGCCTGCCTGGCGACTTCTTTGTTGACGCTACCATGAAGCTGGTGCCGACATTTCTCATTCAGCTTGAATTCTAGAACGAATCTACTGACCCTATGAAATGTCTTCTCGAACTAATGTCCCGCTGGTCAGTTCATTTCAGCATTGGGATACTTCAAGAGCTTAGTAGGGGCCCATGGGACAAGATACATTTCAATATCATCAATGCTGTGCCACCACAGTTTGACCCCTTCTATCTCTTTAGGGAATATGCCTTTGTCGAAATCAAAAACATATGAGGAGTTAAATTTGACATCTTTCTTTTCAGTGAAGACCTTTCCATCCTTATCATACGTGACAAAATCAAACAAGAGCATGCCGCTCTCATTCTTGTCAAGTTCCAGTATTACCATCTTTCCAAGCCTATCTTCGTCGGTAAGGTAGACAAGAATATCGCCATCATTGAGCATTCGTTTCTCATTCCTCGAGATATCGATTTTTTCTGTAGTTAGTTTTACACTTAGGTTTTCTACATCCATGAAGTTGATCGAGTAGAAATCTTTTCTGTAAGCCTCAATCGTTGGATTTCTGGAAAGACAAGAGACTGCCAGCACAGTTACCAAAATGGCCGTTGCAATAGATCTCTTCATCTCTGAACACCTCTTTTCATCTTCTAGAATCTGTAACCTATCTTAAAGTCAAAGATCTTCCCGACCGTCTCGTTGAATTTCTGCAGAACAGTATCGACGCTTAGCTCTATGTAGTAACTGGGACTGAAGTTCATTCCAAACCCAAGTCTTAGAGGAGAAAAACCCAGCTGTAGCTGTTCGCCGAAAGCAAATGTGTGACCGATATCCCCCTTAAAATAGAAAACACCAAAATCGAGTTTCAATCCAATGTAACCATACCATGCAATTCCGGGAATTATTAATGAAGACTTCACTCCTGTATCTTCCGAAAGAGTGAACATGAGAAACGGAGTCGCCACTCCAAGGTACAAAAGTCCTACATCATAGCGCAGGTCAATACCTAGCACATCTACTCCTACGAAGCCGGAAAGAGGAGTATTTGAAAGGGATTCGGTTTTGGCTGCGACATTTATCAATCCTAAAGAAAGATTTCCAAGTAATAAGGACCCGGCGAGCAATAGACACAGGACTAGAGAGACTTTCTTCATAGATCTCACCCCCTAAAGTTCATTGTACGTCCACTATGCAAGAAAAGAATCTGATTTTCAGACTGTTTGCTTCGCTGCTCGGGAATTCTACATAAAGCTCTAATACAATCATTCTCCCCGTTCGCTCTTGCCATTATCCCAGAGAAGAATTCTGGGATCTAAATAAGAGTAAATAATATCAACGACAATATTCACGAGCAGCATTACGGCAGCAATAAGAAGAACAAGACCAGAGAGCGTGAGAACTTCAAAGCTTATTGCTGCTTCCGTAAGCAGCCGTCCGATGCCAGGCCTTGCAAAAATAGTCTCAACAAATGCGAGCCCTGCGAAAAGCGAAGCGAAGAGCTCTCCTCCCACTGTAACTACAGGAATAAGCGCATTCCTTCTTACGTGAGTCAGCATGATGGTCCTTTCGCTCACACCTCGTGATCTAGCAGCCCTTATGAAGTCTTTCTTCTTCACTTCCAGTGCAGTTGCCCGGCTTATCTGAAAGACATAAGCAGAATGTACAATGAACAGAGTCAAAACAGGTTGGATTAGATTGACTAGCTGAGCCAGCAGGATATCTAGACGTAGATTAAGTATTGAGTCGATTATCAAAGAGTTGCTGTAAGTGTTCCAGTCTTTGATAAGAGAAGTGGTCAGGTTGCCAATGGGAAGCCATCCGAATATTGTGAAACTGCCGACTAGAATGAGGAGCGCCATTACATAATCGGGAGTTGCCCATCCGATTATCGAAAGGAATCCGAATACAGAATCCGTAAATCCATCGGGATGCATTGCGGCCCTTATTCCAAGTCTCGAACCGAAGAGTATTATGGGAATCAGGGCCAGTATCAGTAGTTCGAGGCTTGCCGGAAGCCTTACAAGGATCGCTTCAGAGACTCTTGAGCCGGCAGTAAGAGAGTAACCCATATCGCCTCTGAGAGTGTTTCCGAACCACTTGAAGTACATAACTACTGCAGGCCTGTCAAGCCCGTACTTTTCAACTATCCTCTGCTCGGCGTTTGGTGATTTCGAGGCGTTCCCCGTCATATAGGCTCTAAGAAGGACATCAGGCCCCATAGACCAGATGACTGCAAAGACGACAAGCGTGACTACAAAGGCGACAAGCGGCAGGAACATAAGCCTTCTGATAATGAAAGTGGCCACATCGACCCTCCTAGTTTTGGAAAACAACTTATCAAAGAGTTGAACTGCAACTTCACATCTTTTCAGCTAAAGACATTCCCGATAGATTAGAAGCGCAATTATGATTTTATCATCAAGGAGAGGGTGTTAGTATATTTAAAGCGCAGGACAGAAGTCCGTTGATATCACAAGTGGACTTATCCAAACAACCTCATTCTGAACTGGAAAGACAGTGACGGGAAAGCCTTAGAAAGAGTGAACGTCTAATCTTCATAGCCTGTATGTTTTGTTTCTAAAAACAGTAGAAAAAAGGGAGAGGTATCACCCCTCCCAGTTTCTAAAGGAGTCTAATCAGTCTGTTCGTACTATTCTGCTGACCCAGAACTTTATCGTCTCAAAGACCAGATCAACAATTACTACAATCGCCATCAAGAATAGAATAGCTACCAGAAGTGGGTGATCTATACTTGCCGGGTTCAAACTCAGATAGGACGCAATGTCTGGTTTGTAATCAGGTGAAACGGCCAGGAATAGAAAGACAAGGCCAAGAGTATTCGAGACGATTTTGCTGAACCGGGAGTAATTGAATATGTTGATTAAGCTGGATACTGAATCTATGACGAGCAGCCCAAAAGCAAGGAATAGTGCAAACTTGAAGGAATCTAACGCGATGATCGCGATCTCCGTGAGCTCTCCGCCGCCGAAATAGAATGGTCCATAAGTGAAAGCAAGAAAGGTTATGCCGGCCCCAACAAGAGAGCCAATTAGCACTCCTATTCTCTTGCCCATTGAGGGTGTCTTTTCTTCTCTTATGAAATATGTAAAGTGGGGAAGCTTTGCCGTAGCCTTTGCCTGCGTCACGAAGTAAAGAATCAAGCTGACAAGTCCGAAGTCAAATATGAAAGTCACTGGAAGCTGTGAGAGAAGGCTCAGTAGGTCCGTTCCCCTGAAATCAAAGATTGCGCCATTCTCGCCAAAAACGAAAGCGATAAGATGAAGTCCAAGATGAATTGCGAAAAGAATTCCCGTGTACATGAAGAGATAGTTCTTCAGATGAGGGGCGATGATCGGACCGCCTTCATAATACCTCGCCGCAACCTCTTCAGGTGAACCGTATTCTTTGATCGACATCGCGACTGCAGTGTCGTTAATTTCTCCGTGTTCCCTCTCTGCTCTTTCCAGTACATGACTTTCAATCTCTCTAAGAATCTCATCCGCTTTTCTTGGATTGGTTCCCGGTAAGAACGTTCGCACATCGTCAAGATACTTTTTCAGTCTTTCCATTTTCATTCCTCCCCAACGAAGCTTTTTAGAAGTTGTTCCTGCTCATTCCAAATTCTCAGCAATTCCTTTCTCACCTGTCGTCCAGTTTCCGATACGAAATAGTATTTCCTGGGTTTGTTCTCCTCGACTCTCCACTCGCTCGAAAGAATCTCTCTTTCCTCAAGCCTTCTTAGGAGGGGATACAAAGTGTTTTCGTCGATTGAGAAGTTCCTCTCTCCAAGTGTTTTCACGATATCGTAGCCGTACATTGGTTCGTCAAGCATAACCATGACTAAGAGTTGAATAAAGCCTCTGTTCATTTCAGTTGCCAGTTTGCCTATGTCCATTACATCACCTCTATACTATGTTGATAATAGCATATAGTATGATACACAGTATTCTAATAACATGATAGTATCATGTGGGTTAAGAATTAATGAAATAGGAGGACGGGAATCTGCAATCTTTCATGCTGAAGAAGGAGCCGCCCTTGGTTCGTAGCCCAAGACCACAAACCCGTCCTTGGATAAGACCTGAAGTTAGGCTAGCTTTGGTGGGACGCAAGGCCGGGCAAGAGCATTTCAAGAAGTGATGCTGGGAAGAGCATCCCAGGAAGTGATGCCCGGAAGAACATCCGGGGAAGTGAGGCCGACTTCGTCGGGAAGTGATGCTCGCTGGGGCGAGGAAGAATAAAACATTGGACGCAGTGCGCCGGAAAGCATCGTCGGTCGCAATGTTGACAGAAGCATGTCAGGACGCAAGGCTGGGCAAGAGCATTTCAAGAAGTGATGCTGGGAAGAGCATCCCAGGAAGTGATGCCCGGAAGAAGATCCGGGGAAGTGAGGCCGACTTCGTCGGGAAGTGATGCTCGCTGACGCGAGGAAGAATAAAACATTAGACACAGTGCAGCGAAAAGCATCGTCGGTCGCAATGTTGACAGAAGCATGTCAGGACGCAATGCTGGGCAAGAACATTTCAAGAAGTGATGCCCGGAAGAACATCCGGGGAAGTGAGGCCGACTTCGTCGGGAAGTGATTCTCGCTGGCGAGACGAAGAATAAAACATTAGAAGCAGTGCGCCGGAAAGCATTGGCGTTCGCAATGCCCGCTTTGCGGGGAAAATACCGCTGAACGCTGTGAAGAACCGTTTTTCGTTAACCGTCCAAGATCATGGACCCGTCCTTCGAAAGAGCCGTTGCAAATTGCCTAGAGTAAAAAAACGACAAATGCCGTCATCTGAAATTGTTTTAGCATCTCGGTCTTTCAATAAGACGAGTCGAGAAAGAGCATTGTCGAGAGTTCACTGTGCTTGCCGAGAGGACGAGATTGATTATCGTTGTCCGTTATCGAGATCCTTAACCAGATCCCGTATAGGAACCCTTAACAGGAGCACTTCAGGGCAGGCTCTACGGGATGACAATCTTAGGTGATTCTGTAGGGGCGAACGGCGGTTCGCCCGAAGAGGAAGCCCTCTCAAAGACGCAAGGCCTGTTTCGCGGGCAGAAGAGCCTCTTTAAAGAAACCGTTGAAGCCGAAGACTAAGTTGCCCGTCCACGGTCCTCCTTCCTCCGAGAAGATTACCCGAAATGTGGGGACAGGTTTTCCGGTGTCTGTCCCCCCTAGTGCCCATCTTGCATTTGCTATTGGCTCTCACGGAGAACCAGATCCCGAAACAAATTCGGGATGACAGTGTTAGGCGATTACGAAAACGTCACATACTGTCATTCTGAACTTGATTCAGAATCTCTCGTTTTTTCACTTTGACCAAGAACGAAGAACGGGTTTTTTTCGGCGAACGGAGAACCATTCAACGGCCAACCAGTCCCTTTGCTCTATCCAACCCCCAACCCGCTATCCCCAACGACGGAAAGCACCAGATCCCGAAACAAATTCGGGATGACAGTGTTAGGCGATTACGAAAACGTCACATACCGTCATCCTCAAGAAACCCGTCCTTCGGGAAGAACGGTTATTCGTTCCCACGCTGTGCACCTAGGTTCCTGGTTCTTTGTCCAGAATTCCGTCATGAACTCGTTTCAGCATCCCGGCGGGCTTTCCGAAAACGTCACATACCGTCATCTGAACTTGATTCAGAATCTCTCGTTTTTTCACTTTGACCAAGAACGAAGAACGGGTTTTCGGTCTGACCCTTGATTAT
>NZ_JFHM01000033.1:0-1695 GCF_003664935.1 Mesotoga sp. H07pep.5.4 | reverse complement strand
TGAGGCCTCATGGATCTCTGAATTACAATTCACCGATTGATTTCTCTCAAATTCAAAGCAATTTCGAGGAAGTGTTAGTTAAACCCTAGTGTCCTTATATTATTCTCCAATAATCAAGGGTCAGACCGAGAGCAGACGTCAATGAGGAAAAAATTGCTCTTTGTTCCAGAGGAAGGATCTGTTCTTGGTTAGTTAAAGTGAGATCAAAGAGATGCAAGTGACGGGGTTAGTTTCATCGCCAATCTTACTTGTTTCTTCTCTCTCAATTCTCTCGTGAGCGCAGCGAACCTCTCCACAATGCTCTTTCTCAATGGTCTTTGCTTCCCCGACGAAGTCGGAACTGGCCTGCGTTAGCAGACTGGCTCCCAAATGTTCCTAAAGTCCTTAATTCGCGTAAAAGGCAGAGATTCCAACCAAGACCTCCTTCGGGCGAACAGCCGTTCGCCCCTACAAGAGAACTGCATAATCGTCTGAAATTGTCATCCCGTAAAGCCTGACTTGCTCAACGCTTCTTCTGTCATCCCGTAGAGCCTGCCCCAAAATGCTCCTGTTTGGGGACTCTGCACGGGATTTCATTCTTCTCGTCCCTCTCACCATCTCTCTTATTCTCGCGTGTTCCTCAACCAGTAACCTGGACGCGTAGCGCTGAACGAAGAACCGTTCCTATGCTCTTGATCTTAAATCCCCGCTTGAGCGGGGGGGACCGCTTGCGGTGGGGAGTGTTCATGTTCTACAATTACATCGGTGATTGCTTTGACGGATTATCCTGCTTATGAACATAATTTGAAAGCTTTGGCGTCAACACTTAGAAAGAACGGAACGCTTGCGGAAGTACTTCTCTGGCAACAACTTAAGAAAAGACAAATCGAGGGCTATAGATTTATAAGACAGAAGCCTATAGGCAGATACATTGTTGATTTCTTTTGTAAGGAATTGAGCCTTGTAATTGAAATAGACGGCAGCTCTCATGACATCAGAGGCGAAGAAGATAGAAAGAGGCAGAAAGAACTTGAGGACATGGGATTCATTATCATCCGGGTCTCTGAAAAAGATGTTCGTTACAACATTGAAAGTGTCGTTGAGGGAATTAGGCAAAAGGTTATGCAGATTGCACAAAATAGAGGGCGTAGCTAATAAAGAGTGGCGAGACTCCTAATCATGTTGCTTCACCAACGAAGCCCTTCCCTTCTGACCAGGCAACGTTGACTTGTGTTGGAGTAGATTCTTCTCACTTCTAATCTCTTGCATCTCGAACTTGCTAATTAGTGCATAGCCTCCGCCACTACGTGGCCCTCCTCCCTCAAGGGAGGATTTAAGATCAGGATTCAGAGAGATTATCAGCTTTGCTTCACTGAATCGCCAATAGTATGATCATTCTCCTGCGTCTGCATCCCGTAGAGCCTGCCCTAGAATGTCCTCATTCTGTCATCCCGTGATGAAACTGCACGGGATCTTGCCCTGAGATCCGCTGTACGCTGAAAATCAGTTGTAAGTTGTGAGTTCTAAGTTGCAGCCAGAGATTGACTCAACTTTGACAGCAAGAAATCTGAAAACAGCTAAACAAGGGAAAAAATGAAAAGAAAAACAGACGTACCACCACAGTGGTCTGTTATGCAATCTCTTTGAGTAGATCCGGTGGTCTTATCTTGAGTGCTTTGAAAGCGTCGTAAGCATTGCCCATCGTTTCAGTCCTTG
>NZ_JFHM01000011.1:0-179519 GCF_003664935.1 Mesotoga sp. H07pep.5.4 | reverse complement strand
TGAAGGTAACCGAGAAGAATCAACTGTGGGAAGCGGATATAACCTTTGTAAAGACCAGAGAAGAGCTTGTAGCCATACTAACTGTCCTGGACGTGTACGACAGAAACGTAGTCGGAACTTATGTGGGAACCTCATGCAAAAAAGAGGACTTCATTGAGCTAATTAAACTCTTGATTGAGAACAGGGGAAGACCTCAGTTCATTAGAACAGATAATGGAAGTCAGTTCAGAGCAATCAACACGGGTATATTCATGAATGAAGAAGAGATTGCACACGAATTCGGAATGAAGAGAAATCCAAATTCACAGGCTTATATTGAATCCTTCTTCTCATCCTTGAAAAGGGAATTCGTTGAAAACAACGAGTTTCTCAATCTAAACGATCTATGCAAGAAATTCAACGTCTATCTTGGTTTCTATAACAAACTGAGGCCTCATGGATCTCTGAATTACAATTCACCGATTGATTTCTCTCAAATTCAAAGCAATTTCGAGGAAGTGTTAGTTAAACCCTAGTGTCCTTATATTATTCTCCAATAATCAAGGGTCAGACCGCTCAGAAAGCCGGTCCTTCGATTGGATCGAAAAGCAGATCCCTAAACAAGTTCGAGATTACATTGTTGTGACTGCGAATACGTCACATCGTGTCTGAACTTGTTTCAGTATCCCGGCGGGCTTTCTGAAAACGTGAAATCACGTGATGCTCGTTTCAGCATCACGGTTTTGAGAGCCGCTGGGCACTTGCTGAGAGTTGCTAAGCACCGTGAAGAGCCGTCCTTGGTTTTTCATGAGAGCAGTTGCAAACTGCGGTGTGCCAAAAGTAAAAACACTACATTCAGTTCTTTGCTGTGTCATCCTTCCACTTATATATTCATTCGTTGTAATTGTCTCCAAAGATCCCGAAACAAGTTCAGACGGAATCCCTGACGAAGAACCAAGAACCTGGACGCGTAGCGTCGGAACGAAGAACTGCTCTTTTTTGGGATGGCTCTTCACATCGATCAGCGTCTCTAAGGATCGAGATTCTAAAACAAGTTCAGAATGACGGGCTGTTGTGTTTTTGCTTTCGGGTCTTTAACCTCCAACTAGGAACTGAGAACTTACGACTGATCTTTCAGTATGTCGGATTGCGTCGTTTGATCTCCATCTTCGTGCCTCTGTTCTCATGCCTCTTTCTTCCCTAACGATTTTGATCCAATCGGAAAGCAAATCATTGATTTTGGACGGCGGAGGACGTCTTTTCGAAGCGTTAAACGAGCAGCGAAATTCGTTTCTTATTCTGCGTCGGCAGACCAGGTTCGAATCGACTCCCTACGAAGTTATAATTGTCACCTGGAGAATTCGTTCCAGCTTCGCCTTCACGGATGCACTTCAGTGCATTTTATTCCGCTATCTCATATTCGAACAAATCGAGTCTGCTTCTCCTCATTTTCCACACTTTAGATCGGAGCAAATATATCCTATTTAAAACTTCTGTTTCAAATTCCAAAAAAGTTAGCTTGTCACAGTATTTCCTGTTATAATGTGGTTGAGAGATCTCATTGCAGGCAATCCTAGACAAAATGCTTCTGAGACAATAGAGCGATTTATCCTTGCATTGCTGTGGAGTACCTGTATACTATCTCATCAAAGCATCGAATTTTGTGAAACGGACTTGTCTCACAATGATTCTTACTTGCGCCTTTCAAACGACGCAATTCTCTAGGAAAGAGATGATACACCTCAATTCTTATGAAACAGCTAATGGGCTGTGTTTTCTTGACGTAGTCACATGGCGAGGTTTTTTCATGTGCTTTAAGAGGTCAAAGGCCTCTAAACTGGGGATGTTCCCCATAAATCATTTTGTAGGAGGGGTTTCATTTGCGCAAAACGTTGTTAGTCCTGATTGTGGTTGCCGCAATCGTAAGTCTTGGTTGGGCATGCACAACTGTAGTTGTGACCAAGGGTGCATCTGTTGATGGCTCAGTAATGACGAGTCATTCATGCGACTGTGGAGAGTGCGATTTCAGGTATGTTTACATTCCAGCTGCCGATTTCGAGGCAGGTTCAAAGAGACCGGTTTACCCGTTCCACGAACCGTATCCTCGATATATTGGTAAGGATATGGGTCCAACATACGATGATCCTAACTTCTCACCTTACGAACCACTTGGCTACATTGATCAAGTCGAGCACACTTTCGCCTATTACGAAGCTGCTTACGGAGTTATCAACGAACATCAGGTTGCCATCGGCGAATGTACCTGCTCAGCAAAGGTCTACGCTCAGCCCGTAGCAAACGAGTGTATCTTTGATATTTCGGCTCTTTCAAAGGTAGCTCTTGAGAGATGTACAACCGCCAGAGATGCAGTCAAGCTCATGGGAGATCTCGCCGTTGAATACGGTTATTACGGATGGGGAGAAACTCTTACAGTGACAGATCCTAACGAAGCATGGGTCTTCGAAGTCTGTGCATCACCGGACAAGAAGAGTGCACTATGGGCAGCCAAAAAGGTTCCCGATGGTGAAGTCTTCGTCGAGGCCAACATCTTCAGAATTAGAGAGCTAGATCCGGAAAATCCAGATATGATGTTCTCTCCAAATCTGATCGAAGTTGCAACGGAAGCAGGCTGGTATGATCCTAGCACGGGTCCTATCGACTGGATGGCAACAGTTAGCACAGGTGAATATTCTCAGCCATATTACAGTTTGAGAAGAATCTGGAGAGTTCTTGACAGAGTGGCTCCTTCAAAAGAGTTTTCTCCATGGGTAGAAGACGGCTTTACAACTGATTACCCGTTCTCCGTTGTCCCCGATGAAAAACTCTCTGTTGCCGACGTGATTTCTCTGTTCAGGGATTTCTACGAGGGTACGGAATTTGATCTTACCGAAGGACTCGCAGCAGGACCTTTTGGCAATCCAAATCGCTACGCAGGCTCCAGTAAGCTAATAAAGGGCAGCTGGGAAAGGGCGATTTCAATATTCAGATGTGATTATGTCTTTGTTTCACAGGTAAGAAGCTGGCTTCCCGATCCAATCGGTGGAGTAATATGGTTCGGCGCAGCTGCACCGCACGAATCGATACTAGTTCCTCTATACTGTGGTATCAACGACGTCCCCTACGCATTTGATCACGGAAATCTCCATGAATTCGATCGTAATGTAGCCGGTTGGGCAATGAACTTCATGGGCAACTGGGCAGAACTAAAATTCAGCTACATTTATCCTGAGATACAGGCCCTTCAACAGAAGATTGAAGACAAGCTCTTCGCGGTTCAGCCTGCAATAGAGGCTGCTGCACTCAAGCTTTACGAAGTTGATCCCGAACTCTGTAAGGAGTTCCTCACAGATTACGTTGCCGGTATCACTAATGATGTTATGGACCAGGTATGGGATTTCAACGAATATCTAATTACGAAGTACAGAGATGGGTACATAAACATTCCGAATGTTGGTTCTTCGGCAGGATATCCTGACTGGTGGCTTGATGCAGTTGGATACGACGAAGGTCACATCTTCGGAGATGACGGTTACAAAGCAAAATAGCGTCTCATAGCACTCCTTTCGTATTAAAGGTTGTTCAAAAGAGGCCGTCCCTAGTGGGCGGCCTTTGATTTTCGAAAATTATTACTGATTGCAAATCGCACTTTTTTTCGTTGAATTAGAAGATTGTTGTGACCTGTATTTACATATGATCAATCGATAAAAACGATTATCAGGAGCCTCTCTAGAGATAATGAAAATGGTTGACAGTACAGGTTGAAGGTTTACCATTACAAGCCTGAGAAGACAGTAGTGTTTGTGTGCAAGAAATCGATGCGTACGAAAATCATTGCTTTCCGGCCGTTGAACCGCTTCTAACTCCATACTTATTAAGAAGAAAGGCCGAAAGAAGAACAGTGGCAGGTATTGAGAGTATTATTCCTATGCTCCCGGAAACGGCTCTAATAATCTCCGTTGCAATTACATCCATGTTGATTATCCTTATAACTGTCGTCTCATACGCAAGAAAGACGAGCATTAGGAAAATTGAACTTCCCGTATAGGCGAGAATAAGGGTGTTAGTCATGGTTCCCATTATGTCCCTGCCAATATTGAAGCCAGACTTCACGAGTTTGCCCGTTGTCATTTCTGGGTTAATGGATTTCATCTCGTACATTGCCGAAGAGATAGACATGGCAACATCCATAACAGCACCGAGCGTTCCAATGATTATCCCTGCGAAGAGCAGGCCCATAAAATCGAATTCAATATTCTGGGGTATGTAGACAAGCATTGTTGCTTCATCGCTGCTTAAGCCGGTAAGGTTCGCCAGCGAACCGGTTACATATGCTATTAAGCTTGCAGAAAGCACACCACATAACGTACCAAAGATTGCTGATAGGGACTTTGTGTTCACTCCGGCAACGATTGCAAAGGTAAGAATAGTGATTACTGCCGCCGACAGCGAAGAAGCACCAATGGGGTTGAACCCCTTAAGAATCAAAGGCAGCATCACTTTGATTACTATCAAGCCCGTGAGAGTAAGAGTAATGAAGGACTTGAGTCCAGAGATCCTCCCGATAAGAAGAAGCAGACAAATGAAAACCAGAACGATAGCGAAGACGTATCTTTGCCTAACAAAGTCGATAATGTGAAAGGTCACCTCATCCCTCTCATCCATATACAGCACCACAGTATCGCCCTTTTCAACTCGGATATCCATCGCCGGATTATCTGTGAAGTGATTCTCGATCACAACTTCTTCTCCTGCATAGGTCCCAGTCAGCACCTTAACTCTGAGAGTTTGTAGTCCCTTTGCCGAGTAGCCACCAGTTTCATCGAAACTGATCATTTCGATCACTCTTCCTTTTATGGTACTTTGATCGTTTGCCGAAGCATCGATGAACGTGAATAGCACATAGCCAAACACAACCGCTCCAATGACGTAAAGAAAAACGTTTTTCATGCTCAACTTGAATCCTCCTGAATTCCCATGGTGACGTTAGAAATTATATCATCATCTCGAAGCCAAGGAAGTAGTATTGCTCTTTTAATTAGCTTCAGATGCGTCTCATAGCCATCGAATTGTTTGAGGCCATAGATCATCTAACGTGAGAAACGAAATCCATCAGCACCGTTCTAAAAAAGACGCTTACTGGATCTTCCAAAAGAGTGATCTTAATCAGAGATCTTGATGCATAACGAAATCGCTCTCTTGGGAGCTTCTCTTCTCGCTAACTCAAACGGTATTTCTAGGACGAAGCAATAACTTCATTAGTTTCTGACAGTCAGTTCTCAATGCAGCATTTGCAGTGTCTGGCGAGTTGAGTTTCTCTTCATTTCTAACATTCTCTTTGATTTCCCGGTTAAGAAGGTTCCGAAGATTTTCGCAAATGTGAAGGTAACAGGTGTCGAGATCTGCGCTGACATCTCTGGAAAGGAAAGAGAGATTTGCAAGCTACAAGAGAAACGCTGGACGACCTTGTTCTTAAGCGGACCGTTAATTCTCCAAGCAGGGATGTAAATATTACCTCTTCAAATCCTGGAATACGAAGGGAATCCATGCAACAGAGCATAGAAGCTCTTGAGATTGCAGCGCAACTTGAAGCTATTGTTGTAACTGTTCATCCCGGATGGATGTTCACTTAGAAGGATAGGTTCGTGCGTTGTTTCGAAACGAATCTGGAGAGTTTTCACAGGATCGCCAGAAAGGGTAGAGATCTAGATCTGAAAATTGCAGCTGAAGTAATGAAAAAGAAACCAATGGAGATCATTGCTGAGCATGAACACCTCGACTCGCTTCTCGAGTACATTGACCTCGACTGTATCGAAACTACTTTCGACATAGCACATGCGACAAGCTTTTTCAAGAATCTCGTGGATGGAGAAGCCTTAAATGGGATGATCATCAACTGCATGCGAAGACTTAGAAAGATGCACAATGTCCACCTAAGCAGTGCTACATCGGCAAAGGTAGATACTCCATTGCTAAGGGGTTAATACGATTTCTTCTCGGTTCTTAAAATCTTGCGAAAATCACGAAGGCATTATCAGAATCGAAGAGTTTGCTCCTGGACAAGGAATGCAGATTCTTCGTAAAGATGAGGTAGTCACTTCTAAGTGGAAGGAGATGCTAAGTGATGTCGAACAAAAAACTACCGACTCCTAAAGAAGCGAATCATCGGCAGTAGGAAGCTTATGAGATTAGCGATTACGGATTCAGCCCCCTGATCGCCTGCTGAAGTGGAAGCAAAATAGTCAGAATCTCCGAACACAGCATCATTCTCTTCTGCTGCAAAG
Source organism: Mesotoga sp. H07pep.5.4 (assembly GCF_003664935.1). Taxonomy (NCBI): domain Bacteria; kingdom Thermotogati; phylum Thermotogota; class Thermotogae; order Kosmotogales; family Kosmotogaceae; genus Mesotoga; species Mesotoga sp. H07pep.5.4. The sequence goes on along the minus strand of NZ_JFHM01000011.1, from coordinate 173,259 downwards.
GCGAGGGGAAAATCCAGCTAATGGAAAGCTTTGTAGACGAAGAATTCAGTATTTTTCAGTTACGCATTTCGGAAGTCTTAGATTCGTGCCTCCAGTCAAGTATCACGAGAGACTTTCTAGAATCAATCCCATTGAGTCAGTGAGACACTCCATTGCACTGGACAAGATTCTTATCCCTGAAGGCTTCAAGCACCTCCTGACAACTGATGCAAGAAAGGAGTTTCGTGTTCCTTCTTCTTCAACGGAAGAAGGTCCAGACTTTTCTAAGGCCAGGTTGCAGAGATAATACCCGCTGGCAAGATTTTGCCGGTCGTCCCGAGATGAAAAACACTCAAGTAGACAGTTCTGTTGCAAGAGCAATGGACAGGCGCAATTTAGTTCTTGTGAATTTTCCCGCGGGAGATGTCATTCGTCTCTTCCCGATATGCAGCTGAAGGTTATGGCTGCACAGGAATCGACAAAGCTACTTCTCTGAGGTTCAGAAGTGCATAGTTCACCAGATAAGGAACACCATGAGATATGTTACCTGGAGGGATCGTAAACCTCTTGCACACGATCTAAAGACGGTTTATCAGGCACCTACAAGAGAGGCAGGATGGAATGCATTACTTGCACTAGAAGAGAAATGGGGGAACAAATACCTCTTGTCAATAAAAAGCTGGAAGGATAACTGGGAAACTCTATCAACCTTCTTTCAATATCCAGAGGAACTGAGAAGATTGGTTTATACAACTAATCCCATTGAATCAGTTAATAGACAACTCAGAAAGGTGACGAAGAACAAAGGAGTCTTTCCAACAGATACTTCTCTCTTAAAGATGGCTTATCTAGCAATAATAAATATAACAAAGAAATGGACAGTAAGAACTCCTGATTGGCCCAGGATCCTTACTCAACTTGTGATAAAGTATGAAAGATTAGCTAAGTATATAAGCTGATTCTTAAACCCATTACAAAAAAGGCGTTTACACAAAAAAAGAGACAGAACCATCTTCTCACTCAAAAGCAGCCAATTACGCCATTCCCAACAGGTTCTTTGAAGAGATGAACCTCGCCGATATGACAAAATATCATCATCCCCTGTCGAAATATCCGATTCTTGATCCATGAGCCGTGTGCGCGACCCGTACGCATGGTTCTGTGAAAGGACGAGGGGCTCCGCCACTCTCCAGCTCGATGGTACTTCTTTCCCATCTGTGGTCATACGCTCTTCTCTGCGAACGGAGAACCTCTCAACGGTCAACCAGTCTCTCTTGCTCTTACGAACCCGCCACCTGCTACCACCGACCACGGTTTCTCATAAGCCCAGATCCCGGATCAAGTCCGGGATGACAGTGCTACTTGATTGCGAAAACGTCACATTACGTCATCTGAACTCGTTTCAAAATCTCGACCTAAGAGCCGCTGTGCGGTAAAGAACGAAGACCCGCTGTACGCCGTGAAAAACCGTCCTTCCCCAAATCGTGGACCCGTCCCTATAAAGAGCAGTTCTCCGTTCCGACGCTGCGCGTCCAGGTTCTTCGTTCTTGGATAAGATCAACACGAAGATCCCAAAACAAGTTCGGGATGACGCAGTGAGAAACTTCCCAAAGCCGATGTCGGGATAACTTCCTCAGTTGCATTGAATCCCTGAATTGATTGCCGGTTCTCTTCACGAGACCCCATACGCTGTAATCGATACCTGCCCTTCGCGCCATGCTGAACTTGTTTCAGAATCTCGATGATCCTTTCTTTTAGTCACCTTCAGCTTTTCCTCGGATAACGGAGAACCTCTCAACGGTCAACCAGTCTCTCTTGCTCTTACGAACCCCCAACCACGGTCTTACAACTCCAGATCCTGGAATAAATCAGATGACATAGTGAATGAGTTATGGGAAGTTGCAGATGTTCGACGTCCCCGGTAGAACTGGGAATCATGAATGGTGCAGCGCTTCTGTTCGCCAAACTCAGACTCGGGTCCCCAGACCCGCTCTGGAGATAAGAGTTTTCTCTTCCGAATCCAACGTCACTTTGTCCAGGCCTCTCATCTGCAAAAAAAAAGGCCCCATAAAGGGACCTCTTTCATTTAACGGGGACTTATTCGGTGAAATCTATTGTTCTCTTTACGCTCTTTTTGCTGTGAAACTCTAACTGATCTTCTTCCTGGAAATCATCGAAGCCTACCGCCTTGATTCCGCACTCTTTTGGGGCGTCGACTCGGCTTACATCATCTTTGTAGTGTTTTAAGACTTCTATTGCAAGGTCTGCCACTTCCTCGTTTCTTCTGTAAACTCTCATCTTGCCCTTTTTCAATACATATCCGTCGTTGATCTGTACACCGGCAATGGTCCCAACCTTACTAATTTTGAAAAGCTGCTTTATGTGGCCATGACCGATTACTTCATCGACCTCTTCCGGCTCTAAAAGCCCCTCAAGAGCTTTCTTCAAATCGTCTATCAGATTGAAGATTATCTCGTAGACCTTTATCTGAACTCCTTCAACTTCGGCCTGCTTTCTCGCCATTGCATCGGGTTTTACCTTAAACCCCATTATAACTGCGTCGGATGCAGATGCAAGCATCACGTCACTCGAATTCACTGAACCTATACCGGAATGAACTACTTCAATCTTCACGTCACTGTTCTCAAGCTTAGCCATTGCCTGTTTCAGGGCTTCGACAGTACCAAAAGAATCTGCCTTCAATATAAGCTTAAGTTCCTTTTTCTCATCGGTGGTTCCGGTCATTGACAGGAACTCTTCGAGTCTGACGTGGCGTTTGGTGGTGACAGATTTCTCTTTCTGGGCTTGACTTTTCGCAAAGTCCGCCAGAGACCTGGAGGTATCGAGATCATCAACTGCGTATACTATGCTATGTACATCTGGCACCTCATCAAAACCAATGATCTGTACCGGGTCGGATGGATTAGCCTCCTTAACACGCTTTCCATATTCGTTTATCAGCGCTTTTACTCTGCCCGAAGCCGAGCCCGCAACAACATAGCTTCCCGGTTTCAGCACCCCATCTTTGATCACCAGAGTAGCTAGCGGGCCCACTGCCTTGTCCAGCCTGGAATCTATTATAATACCTCTTGCATTTCCTTCCGGGATGCATTTGATATCGGCTACTTCGGCAACCAGGAGTATCATTTCGAGGACATCTTCCACGCCCTTTCCAGTCTTGGCAGATACGGGAACCATTACTGTGTCTCCTCCCCAGTCTTCTGGAACAAGTCCAAGCTTTGAAGCAAGCTGCTGTTTTGTGAGGTCAACATTGGCGTTCGGTTTATCGATCTTGTTTATTGCGACTATTATGGGAACGTTCGCTGTCTTGGCGTGGTTATATGCCTCTATGGTCTGTGGCATAACTCCATCGTCCGCCGCGACAACAAGAACCACGATATCCGTCGCCTGAGCGCCTCTGGCTCTCATTTCGGTAAAGGCTTCGTGCCCTGGCGTGTCAATGAATGTTATCTTCTTATTTCTTACTTCGACCTGGTAGGCACCGATCGTCTGTGTAATTCCACCGATCTCGTCTTCAGCAACTTTTGCCTTCCTTATTCTGTCGAGAAGGGTGGTCTTACCATGGTCGACGTGCCCCATTACGGTCACAACCGGTGGCCTCTGAACAAGTCTGGAACTCTCCTTATAAGCATCAGAGTACGCACTTACAATAGCATCAAAAGGATTGATCTCCTGTTCATGGATCAGTTCCACTTCCCATTCGTAGTTCTTAGCAATGTTCATCGCGTCTTCAACAGAAAGTATCTGACCGGGACGAAGTATTATGCCGTTCATAAACTGATCCTTGATCACCTTAGAAATCGGAACGTTCATCTTCTTCGCGAGTACATCAAGCTTGAACTCATTACTCTTTAGCTTGATTGTCCTTGCTTTATGTTCAACCGGTATTTTCTTCTCGGTTGGCGGCTCCTCAATGGAGACCAGTTTCTTCTCAAGTTTTTTTGCCTCTTTTTCCTGAATCTTGCTCTTCGCCTTTTCGGCCTTTCTCAGAGTCTCTTTCTTTTCTTCCTCATAGAGACCGACGATAATATTCACGGTCTCTTCGTCAAGAACTGACATGTGGTTCTTGACGGTAACACCGAGCTCCTCAAGTTCATCCAGCAGCTCTCTTGCCGTTATATTAAGTCTCTTAGCAAGCTCGTACACTCTGGCTTTTGGCATAGCTCAGTCACCTCCCGCCTGTGTGATTATCTTTGAGATTTCGTCTGCAAGGCCGTCATCGGCAATTGCCACTGCAGATATGTTGTCCTTGCCGATGGCCCTTCCCAGAGCGACGCGGTCGTGTTCTTTGAGGAGGATACAGCTTGCCCCATGGCTCTTGCACCTCTTTACCCAGTCTTCCTTTATCGAATCGCTGGTATCGCTAGCCAGAATCAAAGATTTCCTCTTGAATGGCTGCCTCAAGTAACTTCTTAGTTGTTCTTTACCAAACACAACCTTGTTTGCCCTTCTACCTATTCCTAGGAGAGATAAAACTCTCTTTTCATCCATTTTATGCCCTCGATCAACGATATTTGAGGACTACTACTCTGGTTCCCACATTCGCCTTTTCTTTCAGTTCCAGCTTTTCACACTGTTCAAAGGGCTCTCCGGCAAGAAAGTCTTCAACTCCCGCAAGCTGAAAAGTGAGATCCTTTGTCTTGAAGTGCATCGGCACGACGTAAGAAGGAGCTAGATCTCTAGTAAGCTCTCGAGCTAACCCTGCATCAATCGTATACACTCCACCGACAGGAACAAGGAGAATATCAGGACTCTTCAATGTCTCTGTTAAGTCTGGGCCCAGTCGGTGGCCAAGATCGCCGCAGTGAACAACTCTGAATCCGTCGGGAGTTGTCACCTCGAAGATGATATTCTTACCGCGTTTCTTTCCTTCAACATCATCATGAAATGTGGGATGGCCTTTGATAATGAAACCGTAAACTTTCTCGCTCACCGGCTGATTCACAAGTATGTACCCTGACTCAAATCGGTTGTGTGCATTGTGGTCGTGGTGCTGATGAGATTCCAGAATAATGTCCGGCTTAACCTCGGGCAACTCATAACCGACACCTTCATCGAAGGGATCGATCAAAAGAGTCTTTCCATCGCATTCAAGCGAAAAACACGAATGTCCATGCCATCTCAAAACCATATTCATCACCCAGATATTTATTATATCATGGGTTCAGTCACATGTTTATCGAAAGCAAGCGCCGCTAGAGAGCCAAAGCCTTGAGCTCAAAGCCATTGCTGTTCCTGAGAGATATGATCCCCTTTTTGAAGTCGATTGTCCCGTAGGAGCCACCGGTCTGGTCTTTAGGCAGAGAAAGGCTGCCCGGATTCATGAAGATGATCCCATTATCTCTTCTGAGGAGGGAAATGTGGGTATGACCGGAAATTACAATTCCACGTTCGAAAGGCACCTCGTGTTTCATGTGGCCATGCGAAATGAAGATTCCTAAATCGTTTATCAGCAATGTGAGTGCGCTCGCCGCATTTTCCAATCCGACAAGTTCGAGGTCTATCTCGCTGTCGCAGTTACCTCTGACGCCTACAATTCTGCCGCTGAACTTTGCTAGAAGAGTTGCAAGTCCTTTTGGATCGTATCCTTCAGGCAAAGGATTCCTTGGACCGTGATATAGGAAATCACCACTATGCATGATCAAAGTATTTTGACCTACTTCTTCAAGTATTCTCGTCAAAGGCGATAAAGCACCGTGAGTATCGGACAGCACTAGTACCTTTTCAACCATCTGAAATATAAGGCAGTGCCTCCTTTGCAGGAAATCTGTATTTCTTCATCAACGGTTTCATTTGAAACGCCAAGCGGCTTTCCATAATCGAGAGATGCGTCGGTTAGTGGAAATTTGAAACCTTCTAGAGAGACTATTGTCTGCTGGCCGCCATATGGAAAGAGGGACCAGATCTCACCTCGATTTACAAAGAGGGTCATTTCTCTAGAGACCATACCGATTTCGACGTTCTCTTCGATAATAGTAGCTTTGAGAGTGTGTCTTAGACCATATATAGACGCTAAGGTCCCCATGAAATGATCTAGCCGGAGACCCGTTGCGCCAAAGATTTCTACATTTGAAAAACCACGCTCCTCAAGGGCTTGAAGCGCGATTTGGGTGTCTGTGTCATCCTTCTCGGGGGGATAAATTAGCACAAGCGATCCTCTTCCTTTGCACCACTGGAGGGTCTCCTGGCTTACGGAATCCATATCGCCTACAAGGAGATCGGGATGTCTCCCCAGGCTTTTAAGCATTTCTGCCCCTGAATCGGCGGCCGAAACAAATGATGTCTCATTGAGTTTCCTGAAATAGAACTCAATAGTAGATATGTATTGTCCACCTACAAACAGCAGGGCCTTCGTCTTCATTTCGACTTCCCCAGTCCTAACTGATTTCTATATTTATTGACGGTTCTTCTGGCTATGCTGATATCTCTGTTGTTAAGCTCGATAACAAGCTCTGCATCTGAAATGTCTGGGTTGCCTCTGACAATTTCGGCAATCACCTCAAGAGCCTGTTCCTTCTCCTGCAAATTTCCAAAGAAGTACCTGATCGGAAAAGTCCCTACAGGAGTCTGAACGAACTTATCCTTAACAGCTCTGCTTACCGTTGAAACTACAACTCCTATCTTGTCGGCAACTGAATTCATCTTCAACGGTCTTATCTTTTCGCTGGTCTTAAGTAGAAATGGCGCGTTCCTTATCACTATTTCGTTGCCAATTGTTATCAGCGTTGCCTTTCTCCTTTCGAGAGCGCTTATGTAGAACTTTGCTTCCTCGAGTTTCTCTTCAAGATATTTCTTTGCTGTTTTTTCGCCGTGTTCCATGATCTCCTCATACGACTCGTCAACACTGAGTACAAGTGAATAGTCCCTTACCGTAACAATGAACTTCTCATCGATAAACTCTATATAGAGATCTGGTTCAACGTATCTTACAAAAGCGCCGTCACTGTATCCCGAAGAAGGGAAGAGACCCGGTCCCAACAGGGCCTCTATCTCTTCCCTTGAAGATGCAAAGATGCCGTCGAAACCCCCGTCCCTCATAGTCGAGATGACACAGCAAAGCCCATCGACGGAACAGTGATTCTCGCGAGCAATCTTTTCCAGATCCTCAGTAAGCATTCCTAGATCGTCCATGTAATCAAGGAGTATTTCGAAAAGGGAGAAAAGATCATCGTCAAGGATATAGAAAGCGAAATCTCTGAGTATTTCTCTGAACGTTGGTTGCTGTGCTTCAATCCGGTCGAAGTCCCATCCATCCCTGTCAGTACTTTCAGGTTTCATGTAGATCGAGTTGTTTTCGGGAAGTGAGTAAAGATCTCCATCTTCTGTGTTTTCCTCGTCTTCTGGAGAGCTTTCCAGATCGCTTTTCCCTTCTATTAGCTCATAATCCTCTCTCTTCATTTCAAGAAGCGGGTTGGCTTGAACTATCTCTTCTAACTCGGCCGTAATTTCCATTGAATTCAGTTGAAGGAGCTTCAAAGCCTGCTGAGCTTTGAGAGAAAGTCCGAGTTTTTGTTCGAGACGTTGAGAGACATTATGATTGAGTTCCATTAATTCTTCCCCTTCACTTCTGTTCCAGTTCCTTAAAAACCAGTGAGTAAAAATCGGCTATTTGAGAAGCTGAGTTGCAGGGCTCTGAAACAATCGATAGCTCTGCAGCTCTGCCCATGAAATACATAGCAAGTATCGCCGATTTGGTCAGTTCGCCCGTTTGTGAAGCGAAACCGGCAATAGTTCCTGAAAGAAGGTCACCGCTCCCTGCCTTTGCGAGACCGGTATTCCCCGTCGTATTTATGGTTATCTTTCCTTTGTCATCACATAGTACAGACGAAGCCCCCTTCAGAATGGCAGTTGTTCTGTTACCAACGCAAAACTGAATGAAGGATTTAAGATCAGTCTTACCTTCGTTCATCCGCGCAAACTCACCAATGTGCGGTGTTATTATGATTCTTTCAGATCGGGCGAGGACCGAGAGATCCTTTGAGAGAGCGTAAAGTCCATCTGCGTCTACGACGAAATTTTTATCCGGGAAACTCTGGAGCAATTTAAGAATGAACTCAATACTTTCTTTTTCTCTTCCAGCACCCGGACCAACAACAATCGAGTCGATTTTTTCCATGATTTTTGGAAGTAGCTCGATATCTCCTGGGATGAGGAAGTCCCCCCGACTTTCATAAGCGATGGCCTCGGGAAGGTTGTTTCTTATAACGGTTGCAGATCCCTTAGGGGTGTATGTGTAGACCATTCCACAACCAGATCGGAACGCCCCTAGAGCGGAGAGATACGGAGCACCTGTATAAATGTTGCTTCCCCCTACAACAAGCACGGAACCGAACGTGCCTTTGTAACTGTTAGGAACTCTTTCCGGAATGAGTTTTGAAACCATCTCATCATCAATGATTTCTGGCTCAGCAAGAGAATCCATCACATTCTTTGGAAAGCCTGCACTTCCTACCACTATATCGCCGCAGAACTCGCGCCCCGGATAGAGAAAATGGCCTGTCTTGGCCAATCCAAAGGTAACCGTTTTGTGAGCCCTGAAGCAGGATTTTGAAATGCTGCCATCGAATCCAGACACTCCGGAGGGAATGTCCACGGCCAGCCTGATTACGTCCAGTCGATTAACAAAATCAAATATCTGTGCGACTCCTGATTCGAGGTCTCCGTGAAACCCAGTCCCAAAGACTGCGTCGATTGCTATGTCAGCTTTTGAAAGGAGTTCCTCCACGTCGGTCTTCTCTCCGATTACTATGGTCTGGCCGCCAAGCGAACTGTACAAAGTTGCGTTCGCTTTACAGTCAACCGTCGAGGGAACATAGCACTGAACAACCTTTACACGAATTCCAGCACATAGAAGCAACCTTGCAACTGTGTATCCGTCTCCCCCGTTATTACCTCCGCCGCATAGGACGACTGCGTTACTCAAGCTGAATCTTCTAATCTCTTCGAAGACGCTGCGAGCTGCTTCTTCCATTAGAAGTAATGAAGGCACTCCGCTGTCTATTATAGTTTCATCTATTTTCCTCATTTGGTCGGGAAACGCTACTTTCAAATCATCACCCCTAAATCAGATCTTATCATTTTTCTCTTTCTCCTGGCATGTTATAATCTCGCGAAGAGGTGGACAAGATGAAACATTGCTTGGTACTCGTCATCGCTTTTTCTTTGCTTGTCGGAGCATCGTTGCTCGCTTCTGAAAGTGTATACGATGACCTGACCCTGTTTATCCAGCAAATCGTTGAAGCGGGCGATATAGACGCACTGGTTGGGATTCACTTTCATTTAGCCGATACTGAAAGTGCCGATTCAGGATACAGAGACCTAGATTTGAAGGCAAGAATTATCATGGTCGGCGGTGAGGATTTTTACATAGAGTTTTTCGAGCCGGACGAACTGAGTAAGATAGCTCTGGTTTATCTTATCAGAGAGGAAGTGGTCTTCAGCGTTGTGGACGGCGACCCCTGGAAGCAGTACAAATCTACTTACCAGACGGATTTTATTGCGAAGTTAATTGAGGATTTCTTCAGCGGTCTCCTTGATTCGAGAAACTTCACCTGGACAGTAAGTACCGAAGAGGAGAGAAGGATTTATATGATCGATCCTTCCGAGCAAAGGCTGAAAGTTCTCGGCCTTCTCGGTGGTGGGGGTTATCTTCCAAATCTTATGCATATCCACGTCTCTTTGCTGAGAAAAGAAGGCTACTTTCCGAAAATAGAGTACGTGAAAATAACCGACAGGGTAGGCGACGAGTATCTTCTCATCGAAATAGAGGAGTTCAAGACTGTAGTCGATAGATCGATATTCACTGAACTCAGAAGTAAATACTACGAAACCTTTCAGAAGTAATCGCTCCTTATATGTATCAGTATTCTTGGAATGTCTATGTCTAGGTCTCTGTCGTGAGGTCTGGTTGTTACAGTGAAATCTCTGAGCCTTATATATACGCTCTTTCTTACCCTTACCTCACCTCTGATCAACAGATAGCAACCTTTATATATCTCGGCAAAGACTCTTTTTGAATTCCTTTCGTCAAAACGGATATCGAAGATCTCCTCTGTCTCCCTTGCACTTCTGTAACCGAAGATCATCACTCTAAAAAATCCTCCCCGGACAGTTGATTCCGGGTCTGTTATTGCCTCTCCGTATAGTGTTATCTCGTTAAATGAAAGGGACAGATCGACTCACCTCAGCTAACCGCTTGAAATTTCGATGGCCCGAATGTGTTATCATCTTCTTGTCAGATAACGGAGGTAGCCATGAGCGAAAAACCACGAATTGCTTTAATAGCTCACGATAAGAAAAAGATAGATCTGATAATGTTCGTAAGGGAGCACGTAGATGTCTTCAAAAAGTGCGCCCTTTTTGCAACCAGCACGACCGGTAACATCCTAAGGGAGAAAGTGAAACTAGAGCTCACTTCCTTCAAATCAGGCCCCTTGGGGGGAGATCTTCAAATAGGCTCCCTGGTTGCCAGCGATGAAATCGATTTCGTCATCTTTTTAAGAGACCCGCTAACGGCTCAACCTCATGAACCGGATGTAAGCGCACTTCTAAGAGTGTGCGATGTTCACAATAAGCCGTTAGCAACTAACCTCGCGACGGCAGAAGCCCTGGTAATGGAGATCAGAAGGTTTCTCAAGCTTTCTGATGTCGGGAAGGAATAGTATATTTCCCGGGAATATAGCGTATTCCCCAAACTTCTTCTCTATTTCCAGCACAGTTTCCAGAAGTTCTTTTTCTTTTTCAAAGAGAGAGAGCTGTCTTTGATTCTTCTTTTCGCTTAGAGCCCAGCACGATATTCCTATTGCCCTCACAGATGTACCGTTCCAGATTGATCTGATAAGCCAGGGGGTGATCTCCGTAATATCCTTTATCGATGAAATTGTGAAACTCAACTTCTTTGAAAGAGCCTTGGAGCTTCTATCTGCATATCTCAAGAAGAGACTGATACCGGAACCTTCCATCTTGTATCTTCCCATCCTGTAGATTACCCTTGCCGCCAGGAAATTAGTTACTCTAACTATGAGATCGAAATCGCTTATGTCTCCCGAAAGTGTCATTGAATGACCCACGGATTTTGGTCTTTCTTCTTTGAAAAACTCCTTTCTGGAAAACCTGTTGTTTTTAAGGCTCTGGAGAAAACCCATGAAGGCGTTCCCAAACATTGTGTAAAGATCCATCGGAGAGTCATCCAACCCTTTTAAAAGCTCCCCTGTCGTTCTGTACCCCATAGATTCCAACTTTATTAGTGTGTGTCTTCCGATCCCCGGAACGTCTTTCACGGGTATCTCGTTCAAAAACTCTCTTTCCATACCATCTTTGACAACTACAAACCCATTTGGCTTTGAATAATCACTTGCGATTTTAGATATTATCGGGTTTACCGATATTCCAACGGAGGCCGTTATTCCAAATCTCTCTTTCAAATCTCTTTTGAAGGAAATAAATCTATTTATGGATTCCTCCAGCCTGGTGTGAAAGCTCAGGTCTAGATAAGCCTCGTCCACACTTGCAACCATTACCCTGGGCGATACCGACGTCAACATCTTCATGATCTCTTTCGAGACATAGCCGTATTTCTTTGACTGTACTCCAACAGCTATCAGATCGGGACAGAGCTTAACAGCCTCGAAGAAGGCCATTCCAGATTTGACCCCGAATCTCTTAGCCTCGTAACTCGCCGAAGTCACTACCGAATGCCTCTTTCCGATTCCCGTTACGGCTATCGGTTTGCCCTTTAAAGTTGGATTTGCCGCCTGCTCGATACTTGCGAAAAACGCATCCATATCTATATGAGATACATAAGAAATTCCTTTCAAGACAATCAACCCCCAAGAGTATAGCTGTACCACTTCTTCGAATCTTCTTCGAATTCAAGATTGTAAGCTCCAAGTGTCGTCAATACGGAAAAATGGTAGACTTTCTGGGTTCCCACAGCCTCTACCCAAAAAGAAGTGACAGCATTTACGATTATTTTTATACCATCATAACTGAATTTTATCGGAACAAAATAATCTTCATGAAAATATACAAGCACCTTTGTAAGCCTCTTATAGGTCCCCATAAATATCACCACTTAGATATTAGGTATAAATAATTATAACAGATGAATTTCCAAAAAGGCAAGTATTGTTAGAATTATTTTTCTTGAAGTTCTATAGGAGCTTTACAGCAAGAAGACAAGCCGTTCTTCCTTCTACGGTTGAAGGAAATTGCGACTGTCCTCTTGCATACAGAGCATACCCATATGTGTACCGGAAGTCCTTCATATTCGGCCACAATATCGAATCCCAACTCTTGAGAGAGCTTGCGGAACTCCGGAGAATTATGAGAGAAGTCCCTGTCGTTCATCATCAAATAGAAGTGGGAAAGCTCATGAAGCAAGGTTTTCTTAAGAAGCTCCTCATTGTCGGATATAGAAGAAGAGATTTCGATCCTCAGCGGCGTCAGCATCTCACGGCTCTTAGAGTAAACAAGCCTGCCAAGTACCCTCTTAAGTCTGGAGTTGAAGGAGAAGGGTATGTCAGGAAAGACCCCGAAGGCCCTAAGGGAAAGCTCTCTAGCCTTTGTAGCAAGGTTTCTGTCTGCTGAATCCATCCTATCTCCCTTCTGTTGAAGAAGAACGGCTTGCACGAAATCAACTGCGAAAAGTAGTTGCTCATGCAAAAACATTAGGAGCGGTAATCACCGCTCCTATGACAGTACTATCATTACTTCGCCTGCGTCTATGTTATCTCCTTTTTTTACCCTGATCTCTTTCACAGTACCTGCATCTTCTGAAAGAACACTGTTCTCCATCTTCATGGCTTCCAGCATCACAACTTTCTGACCTGGGGAGACCGAATCTCCAACAGACACGAGCACGTCGAGTATAGTGCCTGACATCGGAGAAAGTATGTTGATCCCTTTTCCCGATCCACTGGTATGCTGTACGGGTTCAACCGATTTTTCAGCCTCCCTAACCGTCTCTGTAGGTTTGGGTCTTTCCACTGCTTCTACTTTTTGAGCAGTCTCCTGTTTCTGAGCTGCGCTCACCGGATTAGAACCTGCCGCCGAAGAAAGCTCCTCAATCTCGACGTCGTATTCCTTACCGTTAACTCGCACTATAAATCTTCTCAATTTCTGCTCCTCCTCACTTTCCAGTAGACGGTCGGTTCTCTACGTTTCCACTGCGAAGCTCTGGCCGAGGGAACCGGAGAGACACTTCTAATTCTGAAATCGCTGTGACCGATTACGGCGTTGACCGCCGCGGCTATCGCCGCAATAACTTCTTCCTCATCGTCCGCTATACTCCTCAGAGGCGCCGATACAGAGTTGAAAGTGGTCTTTTCACTAACGGCTTTCATTCGGTGCCCCTCTTCTCTGGATAGCAGTTTCCCTAGAACATTGAAAATTACGTACAGCATTGCGAGAACAAGAAAAACAATGGCAACTCCTATGAGGGTTATCTGAACATAATCTGGCATCAGATGCACCTCAAAGCGGAATATTCCCGTGCTTCTTCGAAGGTCTGCCTTCGACCTTCGTGTCCAGTGTCTCCAGGGCCCTGATAATCTCCCTTCGACTTTCAGCCGGGTCTATTATCGATTCTATATAGCCTCTCCCGGCGGCGACAAAGGGATTGGCAAACACATCTTTGTATTCCGTTATCTTTTCCTGTCTAGTTTTCTCGGGGTTGTCGGAAGCATCTATTTCTCTCTTGAATATGATATTTGCTGCTCCTTCAGGGCCCATCACGGCGATTTCTGCCCCAGGCCAAGCAAAAACGATGTCCGCGCCGAGATGCTGACTGCCCATTGCAATATATGCCCCTCCGTAGGCCTTTCGCAGAATTAGCGTAATCTTCTGGACGGAGGCCTCGCTGTAAGAATAGAGGAGCTTGGCTCCGTGACGGATTATTCCTCCGTGTTCCTGAGATATCCCGGGGAGGAAGCCGGGCGTGTCGACGAATGTGATAATAGGCAAATTGAAAGCATCTAGAAACCTTATGAATCTTGCGGCTTTGTCGGAAGCATTTATATCTAGAGAACCCGCAAATACTGAGGGCTGATTTGCCACAATTCCTACGGATCTACCGCCAATTCTTGCAAAACCTATGACCATATTCTTGGCGTAGTGTTCGTGTACTTCCAGAAATTTACCATCATCTACGACAAGAGAGATAACTTTCTTTATGTCGTATGACTGCTTCGGATTGTCCGGGACTATTTCTCGAAGTTCCAGAACAGGATCACTGACGGTCGATTCTGTCTTCAAAGGCTCTTCCGAGTTATTCTGCGGAAGGTATTCCAGCAACTCTCTTACCAAAAGCATTGCGTTCTTATCGTCTGGTACTAGGAAATGAGCATTCCCACTCTTAGTGTTATGTACGAGTGCTCCCCCGAGTTCTTCCATAGAGGTCTCTTCACCGGTAACGGCCTTTATAACCTGTGGCCCCGTGATGAACATCTGAGAGTGTTTGTCCGTCATTACAATGAAATCGGTAATTGCCGGCGAATAAACGGCTCCTCCAGCGCATGGACCACAGATAACAGTTATTTGCGGGATAACTCCTGAGGAAAGAGTGTTTCTGTGGAAAATTCCACCGTAGCCAAACAGTGAATCAACGCCCTCCTGAATTCTCGCACCACCGGAATCGTTTATGCCGACGATTGGTATGCCGAGCTTCATGGCCATGTCCTGTACCTTCATTATCTTTTTCGCGTGCATCTCTCCAAGGGAGCCGCCCTGTACCGTGAAGTCTTGAGAGAAGACGGCGATTTTTCGCCCGTTTACGGTTCCTATGCCGGTTATCACGCCGTCGGCGGGAAATTCCTTGTTTTCAAGACCAAAACTGGTGGCCCTGTGCTTCACAAATCTGTCGAATTCTTCAAAGCTTCCTTCATCGCAGAGAGCGTCGATTCTCTCCCTGGCGGTAAGCTTTCCAGATTTGTGATGCTTTTCAATCTTGTCCTGACCACCGCCTAGGGTGATCTTTTCGTTTTTTTCAAAGAAGTCTTCAAGTCTACCGGTCACATCGTTCGCCCCCTAGTGGTGTCCTTCGACAAGTTCCATTAGAACTCCGCCTGTGCTCTTTGGGTGGAGAAATACCACTCTCGTTCCTCCTGCCCCAATCTCGGCCTCCTTCGAAAGCGGTTTCAAATTCAGTGAAACAGCTTCTTCGATCGCAGCTTCAACATTGTCTACATGAAAGGCTATGTGGTGAATTCCCTCTCCCCTGCTTTCGAGGAATTTTGATATCTGGCTGTCTTCAGATATCGGTTCGAGTAGCTCGATTCTCGTATCGCCGGCCTTCACGAAGGCAACTCTCAAACCACGATCGGGAAGCTCTTCGATCCCGGTTAGTTCGAGCTTCAACAGATCTCTGTAAACAGAAAGTCTTTCCTCGATTGATCTAACGGCTATGCCTATATGGTCTATCTTGTCGGATCTCACTTCGACTACCTCCCGATATTCTCTAGAAGATATTTTATCAACTCTTCAAGTTTAGCATTTTCAGCGTAGTGTTCCTTTATAATCTGGTACGCGCTGTTCAAGTTATTGTAAAGGTCGCGCTTTCTTCGCTTTTCGGATAGCCTTCCCGAATTTATATAGTCTTCCAAAATTTCTCCGATCTTCTTGTGAAGCTCTTCAATTCCGTTGCCCTTGATGGAATTCGTTCGGACGACAGGTAATTGCTTTCCAGAGAGCTCAAGGATTGCTCTTGTTCTCGAAAACAGCTGATCGGAACCGGGGAGATCACTCTTATTTACAACAAATATGTCACCGATCTCCATAATACCGGCCTTCATTGTCTGTACATCGTCTCCAAGACCCGGTGCCAATACGAGAACCACTATATCGGCGAGATTTGCAATATCCGTCTCAGACTGGCCGGCTCCAACTGTCTCGACATAAATCCAGTCGTAACCGCTTCTACCGAGAAACTCAACCGTGTTGTATATCGAAGGACTCAGTCCACCAACATTTCCGCGACTAGCCATCGACCTAACAAAAATCCCGGGATCATCGGTAGCCCTTCTCATCCTTATCCTATCCCCAAGAAAGGCTCCTCCTGTGAACGGGCTTGAAGGATCTATCGCAACAACGGCCGTTGACTTCTCAACTGCACTCATACATGCAAGGCGGTCGGTTAAGGATGATTTCCCTGCTCCCGGGCTCCCTGTAACGCCAATTACGAAGTAGTCTCTTTGAGGTAGTTTGTCGATTATCTTCCTGGCTTCGTCCGTGTCGTTTTCTATTATACTCAAAACTCTGGAAACCTTTAACTGATCTATCTTTAGTTCCATGGATCTCATTTCTTTACCGTTTTCTCAATCTTTTCTGCGATAGATTTCAGGGAAGTTCCCGGTCCAAAAACCTCGAAGATCCCTGCCTTCTTAAGCTCTTCGGCGTCTTCTGGAGGGATAATTCCACCAACAAAGATGGGCTTGTCTCCAATTCCCGAATCTTTCATCAACTGTAGAACTTTGCTGCAGATCTTCATGTGAGCGCCTGAGAGTATGGAGAGTCCTACGACATCGACATCCTCCTGAAGGGCGGCTTTCACAACAGATTCGGGAGACTGCCTGAGGCCCGTGTATATCACTTCCATTCCCGCATCCCTGAGCGCCATAGCAACAACCTTTGCTCCCCTATCGTGTCCATCTAACCCTGGCTTTGCCACTAGTACCTTGATCTTCATCGTCTCCACCCCTCTCTAGAGAATAACGGCTTCGGTGTATTCTCCGAAAACGTCCCTAAGAGCATTCGCGATCTCTCCCAGAGTAGCATAGGCTTTGACAGCCTTAAGTATGAACGGCATGAGGTTATCACTACCCCTTGCCGCCTCTCTGAGATCGTCAAGCAGACTCTCGACTTTGCCATTGTCTCTTCTGGTTCTGAGGATTTCGATCTTCTTTTTCTGCCTGTTTTCGATTGCAGGATCCAGCCTGAGAATATCTTTGACTTCCTTGTCTTCACTTACAAACTCATTTACACCTACGATTATCTGTTCTTTGTTTTCGATAGAAACCTGATATTTGTAGGCGCTGTCAAGGATCTCCTTTTGCACAAATCCATTGCGGACGGCCTCAACCATGCCCCCAAGGTCATCGATCTTCTGAATGTAGTCTATCGCCAGTTCTTCCATTCTGTCTGTAAGCTCCTCTATGAAGTAAGCTCCGCCAAGTGGATCGACAGTATCTGCAACGCCGGTTTCGGAAGCAATTATTTGCTGCGTTCTGAGGGCTATCGTGACGGAGTCTTCTGTTGGCAAACCGAGAGCCTCGTCGAACGAATTTGTGTGAAGTGATTGAGTGCCTCCAAGAACGGCCGCTAATGCCTGAAATGCCACTCTCACAATATTGTTCATGGGTTGCTGGGCGGTCAGAGTAGATCCTCCAGTCTGAGTGTGGAATCTCAGCATCATTGCCTTTTCGTCAGTTACACCGAATCTTTCTTTCATTATTCTGGCCCAAAGTCTTCTCGCTGCTCTGAACTTAGCTATTTCTTCAAGGAACCCATTATGTGAGTTGAAGAAGAAGGACAATCTCTTTCCAAAAACATTGGGATCGAGTCCTGCATCTATGGCCGCCTGTACGTAGGCAATACCGTCTGCCAAAGTGAAGGCGATCTCCTGGACTGAATTGGCTCCGGCCTCTCTTATGTGATATCCGCTAATGCTTATAGTATTGAAGTCGGGGAGGTTCTTTGAGCAGTATTCGAAGATGTCCGTGATCAACCTCATAGATGAATCTGGTGGAAAAATGTAGGTTCCCCTGGCTATGTACTCTTTGAGAATATCGTTCTGAATCGTTCCTGTCAGCTTTGAAGGATCCACACCTTGTTTTTCGCCAACGGCGATGTACATCGCAAGAAGAATCGCAGCTGTAGAGTTGATAGTCATAGAAGTACTGACTCTTTCGAGGGGAATTCCTTCAAAAAGTGTCTCCATGTCCTCAAGCGAGTCAATCGCGACTCCAACCCTTCCTACTTCGCCTTCCGACATGGGGTCATCTGAGTCGTATCCAATCTGAGTCGGAAGATCAAATGCCACCGAAAGGCCAGTTTGTCCCTGAGAGAGAAGATATCTGTATCTCTGGTTAGACTCTTCGGCTGTTCCAAAACCCGCATACTGTCTCATTGTCCAGAGTCTTCCACGGTACATGGTTGGTTGAACTCCCCGTGTGAAGGGATACTGGCCGGGGAATCCGATTTTCTCTTCGTAATCTTCGTTCTCCCTAGGTGTATAGAGAATCTCAACCGGTCCATCAAATGATGTCTTGAACTCCTTCTTTCTTTCGGGGAACCTTTTCAGGAGAGGTATGACTCTTTCTCTCTTCCAGTCGTCTTTGAGTTTTTCCAGTCTCTCTCGATTGCTCACAAAATCTCCTCCATTCATAGGATCTGAATAATGGTTCTAAGATGGACCAATTACTTTCCTCAGTCAAATGCTATCATCTTCGATTATAACTGTCCTGAACGTCTTTGTGAGTCTAACTTCCTAACTTCTTGGCCTTAGGCTATAATTGTTAGGGAGGTGTTTTCATGAATTTGGATAGGCTTACGGAAGTTGTATTTGTTCCGGGCATGACCGGAAGAGAAGAGATGATTAGAGCAAAGATTATCGAGATGCTTCCCGAGGGCGTAGAACCCTTTGTGGACGATCTTGGAAACGTTGTTTTAGAAGTAGGCAACGGAGATTCAACAATCGCTTTTGCAGCTCACATGGATGAAATTGGATTGTTAGTAACAGGTGTGAATTCCGACGGTTCATTGAGCTTCAAGAAGGTTGGAGGAATCGCCGATGAGCTTCTAGTAGGAAGACACCTGGATGTAATAACCTCTTCCGGCGAGTCCATAGATGGAGTGATAGGTATGACACCTCCTCATCTCCGAGAAAAAACCGATCTTTCCTGGCAGAACCAGGTAATAGATGTTGGCACTTCATCAAAGGAAGAAACTGCATCACTGGGAATAGAGGTTCTTGATTACGCAGTATTCAGAAAACAGATCTCAATACTTAACGATAAATATGTGGCAGTTAGGTCCCTTGATGACAGATCTGGCTGTCTTGCCCTTCTGGATCTTCTCGATATGCTTATGGAGACCGACCTCGACAGACGGATTGTTCTTGCTTGGACTGTACAGGAAGAGATCGGATTGATTGGAGCAAGGGCACTATCCGAAAGGCTGAAGCCGAATCTCTTTTTCCCCGTTGATTCTTTTGCATGCTGCTCAAGGCTTACAGGTCACGTTAGGCCCGGGAATGGACCGGTACTAAGAATGTCGGATACTTCATCACTGGGTGATTACGGTCTCGGAAAACGACTTATGGAGTTTTCAAGAGAAAGGGATATTCCTCTTCAGGTGGGGGTAACCGGCGGAGGAACAGATGGAATCCCCTTCCAGCAGAAGGGGACAAAGATGGTTCCACTTGCCATGGCAGTTAAGTATCTTCATTCCGAAACGGAACATATTTCGATGGAAGACTACGACAATCTCGTTAGATTGATGTTTCTTATTTCCACTGAATTCACGGTTTGATGATCAACTCTGACGACATTAGGAAATGGCTAGTCTCTTCGGGAGTGCTAAACAAAGTCGGAAAACCTAGCCGGTACATCGGCAAGGAACTGAATCGCGTCATTAAGGATCCAGACGGCAAGCTGCGTATCCTTCTCTCCTTTCCAGACACATACGAAGTCGGTATGTCACATTTAGGTCTGAAAATCCTCTATAAAGAGCTCAATAAAACCGATGAGTTCTATGCAGAGAGAGCTTACCTTCCGTGGAAGGACATGATCGGCGAAATGATCAGCGCTCGTATCCCCCTTTATTCAATGGAAACATACACTGCCGCTGCCCAATTCGACATCGTTGGAATAACGCTTCAGTACGAGCTCTGCTACAGTAATGTGCTCGCGCTGCTTGAACTTGCAGGCATTCCCATTCTACAGAGAGAGAGAACTACGGAGCCGATAGTGTTGGGTGGCGGTCCATGTTCGACCAACCCAGAGCCAATGGCCGACTATTTCGACGCCTTTGTCATTGGAGACGGAGAGGCCGTAACACCTCAGATTTGCTGTGAAGTAAGAGAAAACATAGAGCTACTTAGATCTGGCAGAAGAAGGGAGCTTCTGGAACTGTTATCAAAGATTCAGGGAGTTTATGTTCCTTCACTAGGAAGAAGAAAGGTCGTCAAAGCAGTTATTGCCGACCTCTCGGACTACGAGATAGACCCCTCTCCACTGGTTCCTTACATGAAAACCGTTCACGACAGAGCTGTCATGGAAGTGATGCGGGGTTGTAATCGCGGCTGCAGATTCTGCCAGGCGGGGATGATTTACAGGCCTGTTAGAGAACGTGGAGTCGATGAGCTAAGGGAATCCGTGCAGAAGGTACTCAAGGCAACGGGATACGATGAGCTCTCCTTTCTCTCACTCTCGACAATGGATCACTCCTCTATAGATGTCCTGACCGAAGAGATCCTGCCTTTACTTGAGCCGCAGAGAGTTGCGCTTTCTCTTCCCAGTACTAGAATAGATTCTTTTGGAGTCGAGATAGCCTCACAAATCGCGTCAATAAGAAGGACCGGCCTAACATTTGCTCCGGAAGCAGGTTCTCAGCGCCTCAGAAATGTAATAAACAAAAATGTTTCCGAGGACGATCTGATGGCTACCGTTAAGGCTGCCAAAAATAGTGGCTGGCAAAGAGTGAAGCTATATTTTATGATTGGTCTGCCTACCGAGAGGGATGAAGATCTTGAAGAGATAGTCAGATTGGCTAGAAAAGTGAAGGCTGTCGGTTTTAAAGAAGTATCTGTTTCTGCTGCAATCTTCATACCAAAACCCCATACACCGTTCCAGTTCTCGCCCCAGATTAGCGAGGTAGAGGCTTCAAGAAGGCTTGGAATCTTGAGAAAGCTGTCGGGAAGGGGAATACAGCTCGGCTGCCACAATCCATCCAGCAGTACAGTTGAAGGTGTGCTAAGTAGGGGCGACAGAAAAGTAGGCAGGGCAATACTAAGGGCTTACAAGTCTGGAGCGATCTTTGACGAGTGGAACGAGGAATTCGATGCTTCAATATGGCAAGAAGCCTTCAAGGCAGAGGGAGTAGACGTACAAGACTATATGAAAGGCTACTCTACTCAGGATGAACTCACCTGGGACCACATTTCACTTGGTATTTCAAAACGCTTTTTTATCGAGGAATATGAAAAAGCCCTAAGAGAAGAGACGACCGGCGATTGCAGATGGGTGGGTTGCACAGGCTGCGCCGTCTGTCAGACTCTAAATGTCACTAATGTGCTTCGCAAAGCTTGAGAGCGCTCATCTTTGAGGCTTCGGTAATATCTCCCGCACCAAGAAAAAGGATTACCGCGTCTCTCTTCTTTTCCAACCACTCAAGTATTTCCGAGTAGTTAACTGCGTGGACAGCAGGAACTCCATAGCTGCTAAGACCCTTCAAGACCTCGGTCTCGTCAATCGCATACTGTCCTTTTTCATAGGCTTCGTAGAGCTTAAAAACACAAACTTCCGTTGCGTCCTTTAGGGAGTTAGCGAAACGGCCGTTCTCTCTTACCAGTCTTGAGTACCTGTGAGGTTGGAAAACCACGATGACATTTTTACCGGGAAAGAACTCTCGAGCTCCTCGAATGGTACTGCTTATCTCATCGGGGGTATGAGCATAATCATCGAAGAAGAAGAGGTTTCTGAAATCGTCGAGCCCTCTGAACGTGAACCTTCTGTCCACAGATCTATATGATTCAAGAGAATTTCTGATGGATTCAGTTGGGACCCCCATTTCATGGGTTAAAGCAATGGCTGCTGTGGCATTGTATACGTTGAACTCTCCAGGGATCATTAACTTGAAAAGACCAAGGTCTTCATTACCTCTAAAACATCTGAAAGTCTGATTCATTATTCCGGTTGATCTATCCGTGAAGCGGTAGTAGCCCCTGTCTCTACCAAACGTTAGAGTATCCGTGAAAATCCTCTCTGAAGCAGGATCATCGGCGTTTGTCACCAGTAGTTTTCCCACACTTCTGGAGAAGTATCTGAAGTGGCTCTTGAGATTGTCAAATGAGTTGTCGTAGTGCTCGAGGTGATCGCCTCTTACATTTGTTATCACGGCAAAGTCAGGCTTGAAAGAAGCAAAGAAACCGTCGCTCTCGTCCAGTTCGCTGACGATTAAATCTTTGCCCTTCCTGTAGTTTCCGTCCTTCAAAATGGGATTAATGCCACCGAGAAAGACTGTGGGATCTCTTCCAGAATCTATCAGTATCTTTGAAACCATTGCAGTAGTGGTCGTCTTTCCATCAGTTCCGGTTATACAAACAGAAGTATCTCTCAAAAGAAGACTCTTTAGAAGCTCCATCCTGTAAATTGTGGGAACGCTCTCGAAGATAGCTCTTTCCAATTCGGGATTGCCCTGTTTTATGGCTGTCGTTCTTACAACGACATCCGGTTTTTCGAAGTTCTCATAGGAGTGACCTATAAAAACACCAATACCCTTCCCCCGAAGGTAAGCTACTCTTTCATTTTCTTCATAGTTCGATCCATAAACCTGGTCACCCTCAGATGCTAAGTGCATTGCCAGACCGCTCATACCAATTCCGCCAATGCCAATAAAGTGATATTTCAAATCGATTCCTCCCGGAGTATATTATCCAATACAATCTCAACTGGTCTTCTTGGAGGTTTGTAGCTGATCTTTCTATGCAACATTTCATCTAATGCAATTCTCAAAGCTGTGGAGGTCAAATTCCCTTCCAGTATAACATAACCAAGTCCAACTCTTTCCAGTGAGCGAGCGTTGTAAAACTGGTGATTTTCTGCCGCGCCGCTCCACGGTATTATTATACCCTTTCTTCCAAAATACTGTAGCTCGGCGATTGTAGTAGCTCCTCCTCTTGACACAACTAGATCCGCGCACGCAATGGCGTCTGTAAGGTCTTCTATATATGAAAAGGCTCGCACAAAAGGAAACCGTCTAAGCGAAATTGCCGAGCTTTCATCGCCAGTTGAGTGAAGAAAACTGAGTTCGCAATCATTGCTCTGAATCTCTTCGTAAAGCCCTTCACACGCTCTGTTTATCAGTTCGGATCCAAGACTTCCACCGAGCACTACAATGAGGGGCTTATTATCCGGAAGATCGAATCTCTTCATTACTTCATTTCTTGTGATCTTCGATTCTCTCACAGGGTTTCCAGAATAAACAATCCTTTCTTTTGGAAGTTCAAGATCTCTTCCACTCTCCTCAAATGAAATGAAGAACCGCCTTGCGTATTTGGCCAATCTCTTATTTGCTATCCCAACTATCGAGTTTTGTTCATGAATGTAAATGGGTATTTCAAGACTCTTTGCCGCTCTGACAACTGGATAGGAAACGTATCCGCCCGTTGAAAAAAGGAAATCGGGGCTGAATTCGGCAAGCTGTCTCTTTACAGATCTCTCAGTTCTGAGATGCGAAAAGAAAATACTGGCATTGGCAGGACTGTACAGGGGCCGTTTCAGTCCAGTAAGCTTCAATGACATCTTCCTTACCCCGGGGAAATCTCTCTCAACACTTCTATCATCTATCTTTCCCCAAACCGTGAAATACAACAGCTCTATTTCTCTTACACGACTCAGGGCATGCAGAATTGCAACTGCAGGATAATAGTGCCCTCCGGTTCCCCCGCCACAAAAGGCAACCTTAAGTTTTTTCATCCTGGAGTCCCTTTTCTTTTTCTTCTTCAGATTCTAAGAGTATTGAGAAGACCAGTCCGTAACCGATCATCAATGACATTATCGAAGAGCCCCCCGAACTTACGAAGGGCAGTGTTACACCAGTAGGTGGAAAGAGACCCAAATTTACGGCAATATTAATCGTGGCCTGGATCATTATGTAAAGAGCGAATCCAATTATATAGAACTTGCCTTCAAGTGTTCTCGAGCCTCTGAGACCGACAACGATAAGCTCCCGAATAAAGCCAACATAGGCAAGCATTAGCACAAGCAATCCAACGAGACCGAGTTCCTCTCCAATAACTGCAAAAATGAAGTCGGAGTAGCTTACGGGCAGGTAATATTTGACAAGTCCCATACCAAGACCTTTACCGGTGAGACCGCCCGAAGAAATCGCCATAAGGGCGTATGAGACTTGCTCATGTTCCTCGCCGGTTAAAGAAGTCAAGAAGGAGGTTATCCTCTGAATCTGATAATCCTCCATGAATCCGCCACTGTACAGAACTAGCACCAAAATTACAACGAAGATAAGTGCTAGCGCTAAATAACGCATTTTGATACCGCCGATTATCATCATGACAAAGGCAATTGCAACGATAATCCCAGTGGTAGAGAGATCCGGCTCAATAAATACCAGTATGGCAAGTGGCGTAAGAATTCCTAGAGGGATCAGAAAAGTTGTCAGGAAATTTCTCTTCTTTAAACCTCCGAAATATTTTGCAAGAACTAGAAGCAAAGAGATCTTTGCAAACTCCGAGACCTGGAGTGAGAAGCTACCAATATCTATCCATCTGTTTGACCCACCCCTGTCTGGGAAGAAGAGCACGGCAACCAGCATGATAAGCGTAAGCGGATAATAGATGGTAAAGGCGTTCTTGAAATGCCAGGAACCTTTCATATATATCATTATGAGAGCACCCGCAAGACCCATTGCATAAGCTATCAGCTGCTTCTCTAGAAACTCGGAAGCAGTCACGTCGGGGTGTCTCGCCTCCATACTTATTCCGGCACTATAAATGAACACCAGCCCAAAAATTACGAAGACACTTGTGTACAGCGCCAGTACCAAATAGGTCCTCTTCATATTCACTCCAATGCCGTTACTATCTCTCTAAAGTGGTTTCCTCTCTCGCTATAATTCATGTAAAGATCATAGCTGGATCCCGCCGGACTGAGAACAACATTGTCGCCTTTTGCGGCAAGTCCCCTGCATATTTTTACCGCGTCGGCCATGTTTGCCGCGCCGGACACCGGTATTCCCCTCATCTGAAGTTTAGCAGATAATATCTTCATTGAACTCCCAAGCATGACCACGTGTTTAAGTTGACCGAGTTGTTCGATCAATTCCGAGTAAGTTTCGTCCTTTTCCTTTCCTCCAAGAATGAGAATCGTCTTTGAGGGCTCGAAGCTCCTTAAGGCTGCACTGACAGCATGTGCATTAGTTGCTTTCGAATCGTCGTAGTATTTTACTCCTTCTAGCTCTCGCACAAGCTGCAATCTGTGAGAGAGAAAGGTATAGCTTTTCAGTTCCTGAAATACATCCTCGGCGGATAGACCTATAAGCTGCGAAATCAATAGCACTACCAGAACGTTTTCGTAATTGTGCAGACCGGTAAATGGAAGATCTGACGTCCTGAACTCAATGCCTCTCACTCTCAAATATTCCCTGTCAAAACTGTCAAATCCTTCCCCAAGTGCTACAAACGGACGGAGCTTACAGCCTTTCAAAAGCTCTATTTGACAATCGGCTACCGCCTTTGGAACAACAGTAATACCTTCGGTCATCTTTGCCAACCGCAATTTAGATTTGAAATAGTCGTCAATGCTTCTGTGATAATCTAGATGGTCTTCTCCAAGGTTTATTACGGCCGACAAGTGGAAGCGGACTCGTTCTTCCGCAAACCACTTCAACTGGAAGGAACTGACTTCGAGCACGTAGTAATCAAAAGCCTCTTCTGCCACACCGGCGAGAGGGTAGCCGAGGTTTCCGCCCTGAAAGACCTTTCGATTCTTTCCGGAAATAATGTGTTTGAGCATTGTAACGGTTGTTGACTTCCCATTTGTTCCCGTAACGCCGATCACCGTCCCTCTGGGCCTGGACCAAAGCTCATCAAGGGATACTTCAAGCTCGGTCGTGTAGTATTTTCCCGAATGGATAATTCTCTCTCCAACTTCGGAAAACGGCGAGACTCCGGGGGATACAATGAAGGCATCGCAGTCAAGGAGGCGATCCGTATGGCCGCCCTCCTCGTATTCTATATCGAACTTCTTGAGGAGCGTCCTACCTTCCTCTTTAATTTTACCGGTGTCAGAAACAAAAAGCGATTTGGAATCTCTATCTTTTACCAATCTTTCAAGGAGTTTCTCGTTCGAAACTCCGAATCCAACAAGACCGATTCTTCCTTCAAGCAACTTTTCCACCTACCAGGACAGCAGACCGAAGACTGCTCCGATGAAAGCGATCAATGAAAACCTGAATGCAATTTTACTTTCTTTCCAATTAGATAGTTCAAAGTGATGGTGTATTGGGGACATCTTGAAGACTCTCCGACCAAAAACCTTGAATGAGAATACCTGAATGATTACACTGAACATTTCCACGAGGAACATCAAACCAAAAAATATGAGAAAACCCTCTCTCCCGTCTAAAGCAAAAATCACGGCCATGATTCCTCCAAGCGAGAGCGATCCCGTATCGCCCATAAATATAGAAGCGGGAAACCAGTTATACCACAGAAAACCAGCCAAAGCGCCGCTGATCGGAGCGATCAAACCATTTTGCCAAACGGGAAGAGCGAGCATAGGAGCCAAGGAAAATATGTACACTGAGGCCGCCAATCCGTCAACGCCATCGGTAAGATTTACAGCGTTGCTCATTCCGGCAATGATCACAGCAGAAATCGGGTAGTAAGCGAAGCCGAGACCGATTTTCCCGAGAAAGGGTATCTCTATATGTGTATGAGGATTGATAAGCTGAATTAAAAATACGATGAAGGCAGCCGAGACAAGTTGAAGGGCGAGTTTTCTCTTTCCGCTCAGTCCAGATGCATTTCTCTTCACGATTTTCGAGATGTCATCGACAAGTCCTATGAGGCCGAAAAGAATCCCAGCGAGGACAACTATCAAGATCTCTGCTCTAAAGGCAAAGATTGATGCAACTGCCAGGGCGATAGGAATAAAAACAATTCCTGCAGCAGTGGGGGTGCCCGTTTTATAGTTGTGGAGGTCAGGTCCTTCTTCGCGAATGTATTGCCCTATCCTTTTCCTTTTCTGGTATCTTTTTAAGGGCTCGATAGCTAGAACAGACAAAAGGAATGCCAGAAGGAAAGTGAATACTTCTCTATGCACTTTCGATCAGCTCCATAAACGACTTGTATACCCCTTCAAGGGCTATCGCACGCGAGGCTTTGAAGAAGACGAGATCACCACTCCTTACGTTACGGTGGAGCCATGCAGCGATTTCCTCTTCGCTGTCACTCACAAGCGCGGGCTTCACGTTCTTTGAAGCTGCGTTTATCGCCATATCTCTCGTAAAGAGAACTGTCTCATCAAACTTTGACAACAACTCACCAAGCCTTTCGTGAGTTCTCTTTTCTTCTCTCCCCTGTTCGAGAATAGAGCCGGCTACAGCGATCTTTCGAGAGCTTTTAAGCTTTTCTATGGATAGGATCGCCGATTCCCATGATTCAAGGCTGCTGTTGTAGAAGTCACTTATCACAGTGATTCCCTTCAGAATGCTGACGGTAAACCGGTCACTGAAGGGCAACTTGTAATCGTTCAAAAACACTGAAGGTTCTTCCACACCGACGAGACGAGCCACAAGATAGGCAGCGCCAAGATCCATCAGCTGACCGTAGCTCCATATACCTCTGAGTCTGACAAACCGGTCCCCATCGCAAAAGAAATGAAGCATAGTATCGCCTTTATCGTAAGCGAAATCTACTATTGAGAAATCAGCATCTTCTTTTCCAAATAGGAGGACCTCCACCGGTAGCCCTTTCGAGAACTCTCTCAGTCTCTCATCACACCCTCCAAGTACCGCCCTGGACAGTCTTTTCGACTTGAATATGGATAGCTTCTCTTGCAGTAACTCGTCGAAGTCTTTGAAATTTCCAACGTGAGCGCTTCCAACATTGAGAAGGACAGCGATGTCGGGCTGGACAATTCCGACGAGTTTTTCAATATCCCCCTTCGTACTCGTCCCAAATTCAAAGACACCGTACTGAGCTGAAAAAAGCTCTCTCCTATTTTCCAGCAAAGATAACGGCAATCCAATTTCTGTATTGAGGTTACCTGCAGTCTTAAAAACTCTGCCAAGTTTCGAGAGAAAAAGGGAGCTTATCTCTTTTGTCGTAGTCTTTCCATTAGAACCTGTAATACCTATCCTGTTACTAAGTTTCGATTTCGAGAGTATACTCTTTGCTGCTTCTATAAGTATTTCATTTGTGTCCTCTACTCTCAAGACTCTTTGGTCGTCGAAAGGCTTGTCCGAAAATACCAAAGAGGCTCCTTTGGAAAGCGCCTCTCCGACAAAGTCATTTCCATCGACCTTTTCCCCTTTCAGCCCAATAAAAACATCACCGGCAGAAACTTTTCTGGAATCGATGACAATATTTCTGCCTTCCGTTTGAAGCAAGAATTCTTCAACTGATGATTTGGATATCACTTTTTTATATGCCTCCGGAACTTGCTCTCCAGAATGTCCTTTACTACCTGTTTATCATTAAAGGGAATTCTCTTTTCACCAAGGATTTGGAAATCCTCATGGCCTCGCCCAGCTATCAAGACCATGTCCTGACGATTGGCAAGCGTAAGGGCAACGGATATTGCCTCTCTTCTGTCAGGAATAACGAGATAAGGTTTGAATTTATCGACGCCGCTCTCGAGATCCTGAAGGATCTCTGCGGGATCGTCCAGCTTTGGATCATCGGAAGTGAGAATAACTACATCGCTGTATTTTGAAGAGACTTCAGACATCAAAGGACGTTTTCCCTTATCGGCAGATCCTCCTGCGCCAAAAACCAGAATCAACCTGCCTGGAGTGAGTCTTCTTGCCGTCTTCAAAAGTTTTTCCAACGCATCTGGAGTATGGGCAAAGTCTACAACTACGTCAAAGCCGTACTTCGTAGCCTCTTCAACAAACTCGAATCTACCCGGAACGCCTCCGAAGGATGAGATAGCTTTGGCTATGTGATCCAGGTCGTAATTCAATGAATTGAGTGCGGCAACAGCTGCTGCTATATTGTACGCGTTGTGTTCTCCGATCAATCTAGAATAGATCCTATGTGAAGACCCGTACGGCGTTTGTATAGTGAAATCCATGCCCGTTCTTGAGATATCGAGATTCTCGATTCTGTAATCCGATTCATCGCCAAAACCATAGGTCGTGATTCTGTTTCTAGAAATGTGGATATCCGCGATATTTATCTTGTCACCATTTACAACAGCTATTCCGTTGGTCTTCAACAAAGAGAAGAGTTTCATCTTCGATCTGTAATAGTCGTCGAAGGTAGGATGAAAGTCCAGATGGTCTCTTGTGACATTGCTGATTATCCCTACATCAAACCTCATTCCCTCAACCCTGTTCATCGAAAGAGAATGTGACGAGACTTCCATAATGAAGTACTCGCTTTTCAATTTCGTGGAAAGTTGAAGAAGCTTTGCAAGCTCGACCGGTCCGGGCGTGGTGTTCTTAGGATTGGTATATATGTTTTCTCCCACAACATTTCTCACGGTACCGATAAGAGATGCCTTCCTTTCAAATGATGATAAAACATGATAGATAAGAGTTGTGATCGTAGTCTTCCCGTTTGTGCCTGTTACACCGATAGTGGTAAGCTTCCTGTAGGGATGACAGTATTCCTCCATGGTAAGCAATGCCTCGACTAGACGAGAACTTTTGACGTAAACGATAGGAACTACCACTTCCTCGTCTTCAATGGGCATTTCCGCAACTAAAGCGACTGCTCCCTTTCTTTGAAGTTCCCTCGCAATTAGGTGTGAATCGAAATTTGTACCCTTAATGCATATAAAGAGGTTTCTCTCCTTTAGACCCCTGGAATCACTCTCAATATGATCGAATTCAGGATCGACATTTCCGGGATTCACCACCTGAAGAACACTGTTGCCGAGGAGTTCTATGACCTGAGATAACCTCATTGATCACACCCCTTTCGCTCTTAAAGATTGTATCATCGGTCTCTGAAGTTGACAACAGAGGCGGCATATGGTAACATTTATTAGCAGTCTATAGGAGGGAGTGCTAAGTGTCTAGAAGACGTACGGGTGGTCCAGAACTTAACCCGAGGCAGATAAGAGTGCTTTACTGCATCTCAAGAGAATACATCTCTTCTGGAAAACCTGTTAGTTCTAAGCAGGTTTTGGAGCACTCTAATCTCAAGTTTAGTTCTGCTACGGTAAGAAATGACATGCGAAAACTGGAGTTTCTTGGATATATCTACCAGCCACATACTTCGTCAGGTAGAGTTTTGACAGATAAGGGGTTCAGATTTTATCTTGATTCAGTCAAGACTATTACTGAAGACCTTCAGGAGAGTAATGTGGCTATTGCAATAAGGCGCACCAGCTTTGTCGGAGATATCGAGCATCTATTGCAGGGAATGACGAGGATTCTTGCACGAGCTGTATCGGGCTTTGTCGTCATCGAAAAGCCTAAGTTAGATAAACTTGTAGTTAACAGCGTTTCGATTTCAAGGATTACCAAGGGCTATCTCAACGTTTCGATAGTCACGGATCTTGGTGTAAGCCTCAATACAACAGTTTTTGTCGGCCCGGCCGAATTCGATATCGATAATTTCCAAAGGTATGTGAATCTGGCCGTTGTGGGAAAGACCATTGGTGAAATCAGAAATGGAATCAAGCACGTCGAACTTAGATATGACGAATGGCACGATAAGAGACTTCAGGATATTATAAGTTTTTTGCAGAGCATTTTCGATAAGGAAAATGAAGAGAAGTACTACAGATACGGCCTTGAGTTCATCATTGCAAATGAACACCTCGATTCGTCCGATGTATCGGGTTTGGTAAGATCCGTGGAGAATCCGAAAAATCTTGAGATGCTACTGAGCTCCTTCGGTGACGTTGACGAAAACATGGTCTTCATAGGTGATGAAGTGGGCAGAGACGAACTCAAGAATTTCGCTCTATTTGTCTCTCCCTATTCAAGAAAAGACGAAAAGATTGGAAATATCTTCGTCATTTCACCAAAGTTGACCTACTATGAAAAAATAAACGCATACTTGAGCTTTTCGATCAATAGATTATCAGAAGTTTTTTCGAATAGATAGGAGGAATGCAAAATGATAGATGAGAAGAACAAGAAGAATCCGGAAAGTATCGATAATGAAGAAGTGGTCAAAGAAGAACGAAATGCTGCTAGACTTCATGAATCTGATGAACTTGAAAATATTGCTGGAGCAGGGACTGGCGAAAAAGTCGGTGAGGGAAGTGAAGTGAGAGAAAAAGTTATGGAGGATAATGAAGTCCTTGACAAATCTGAGAAATCTGAAATAGACGAATCAAAAGCTCTGAGAGATGAGATCAAAAACCTGAAGGACGAAAACGCACGGCTCAGAGCGGAATTTATAAATTACAGAAATGCTCTGGTTCGTGAATCGGAGGAAAGCATAAGGAGATACAGAGAGAAGATTATTGTTCGACTGATAGAGATCTATGACAATTTGAGCCGCGCGCTGGAAACCCCCGACAATTCGAAGAAGAGTCTCATTTCCGGTATAAAGCTAATCCACAAGTCAGTTGAACGGCTTATGTTTGATGAGGGGCTTTCAGTGATTATGCCTGAAGTAGGCAAGCCCTTTGATCCCTTTTCTCACGAAGTAGAGGGAACGATCTCTTCAAATGATGTTCCGGACATGGCCGTATATAATGTCATAGAACGAGGATACAATTTGAATGGCAAGGTTCTCAAGCCTGCTAGAGTGGTTGTTGCAGTAAACGACTCTTCCGAATCTTAATGAGAGCCTTCGGTGGTGATGTAGATGGCTCAATCTAGAAAAGACTATTATGAGATTCTTGGAGTCTCCAGGAATGCCTCTGACGATGACATAAGGAAGGCATACAGGAGACTTGTCAAGGAGTGGCATCCCGATGCCTACAAAGGTAGCAACAAGAAGGATGCCGAAGCAAAATTCAAGGAAATACAGGAGGCTTACGAAGTCCTCTCCGACAAGGAAAAGAGGGCCATGTTCGATCGCTTTGGCTATGTTGGTGACGCCGCTGCAAATCCTCGAGGCTCGGGAAGAACGCCGGGAAGTACCGGAGGAAGCTTCGACGATGTCTTTGGTGATTTCCAGGATGTGTTCGATGTGTTTTTCGGAGGAAGCAGGTCTGGAGGCAGCTCCAAAACACAAGGGCCAAGAGCTGTAAGAGGAGAGGACATTCATGCTTCCGTTGTGATCGATTTGAAAGATGTGATTCTTGGAAAGAAGGTAATACTGGAATACGACAGAAACAAGGTCTGCCAAAGCTGCAAAGGAACCGGTGCTGAAGGCGGGACAAGTTTCAAAACCTGTCCAACCTGTAACGGAACCGGTTACGTCAAAGAGGAACATAGATCTTTCTTCGGAATGTTCAGCAATACCCATGTCTGCAACACATGCAATGGTTCTGGAAGAATAATCGACAAGCGCTGTAGTGTGTGCGGCGGAAGAGGTTATGAAAAAGAAAGGCACCAGGTAAGCGTGACGATTCCCGCAGGCGTAGAGAACGGGGCTACTCTGAGAATCGGTGGTCACGGGAACGCTGGACAGAACGGCGGTCCATATGGCGATCTATATGTCAGTGTAAGGGTTGAAATGCCTTCGGAGTTTAGACGAAGCGGAAACGACCTCTATGTGAGCAAGGAGATAGATTACGTTGAGGCAGCACTTGGAACTACTTTAGAGATTTCACTTCCCGAAGGGGGAACGGAGATACTTAGAATCCCGGCGGGAACGAGTCCTAATACCGTCTTCAGGATGAAAAATCTCGGTGTTCCCAGCGTGTCTGGCGGAAGACGAGGTGACCTTCTTGTGACGGTCAGAGTAAATATAAGCAAGCCTTCAAGCAAGGAGAAGAGACTTCTTGAGCAGATTGCAAAAGTAAAGAATTCGAGGGTCGTAGAGTGAAGTGAGTAGGAAGACCTTTATAGATTATTTCCTGATAACCGTCGGTTCAATACTGACAGCCATGTCTATAGTTTCCTTTATGGTCCCGAATAACATTATTGCCGGTGGGGTGAGCGGCCTGGCAATAATAGTTTACAGAGTTTTCGGCCTATGGGTGGGAGCCCAGATGTTTGTTTACAACATCGTTCTCTTTCTGCTGGCCTTTGTCACTCTGGGCGTGGGTTTTGGGATGAAGTCGATCTACTCGGCCGTCCTGATGTCATTGACCGTCGATCTGCTGCAGAAACTGAGTTTTCCCGTGTTTGATGCTTCTTCGACTCAGGATGGATTTCTGCTCGTAGCAATCTACGGCGGGGTAATCGCCGGGGCGGGAATGGGGCTAGTCTTGTGGCGCGGTGCTTCTACCGGCGGTACCGACATTGTTGCAATGATTCTCTCTAAGTACCTGGGGTTCAGCACCGGCACCGGTTTGCTGATAAGCGATTCACTTATCACACTTCTAGCGGTTGTGGTTTTCGGACCGATAGCTGCCATGTACGGGATTATCACCATCTTTACAACCAGTAAGACTATAGACGGGATAATTGAAGGCATTGGAAACACTAGAACGGCATTCGTTATTAGCAAAGAAAGTGAAGCGATTAAAGAGAAAGTGATCAACGAAATGGAACGCGGAACGACAATGATCAAAGCTACAGGAGGTTTCTCAGGAGAAGATAGACCGGTTCTCATGGTTTCGATAAGGCGAAGAGAAATCGGGCAGTTGCGGCACATTGTCAAGACTACCGACAGGCGGGCCTTTGTGATAGTGGTGAATAACTCAGAAGTCTTCGGCGAAGGCTTCAAGGATCTCAGTTGAGGCATGCTGTGAAATACATCTGTTTTGACACATCTTCAAGAACGCTTCTACTTTCTGCCGTCAGCAATGCGGCAGAGATGGATATCAGATGCCGTGACATTGATAGATACGGTTCTATGCTAGCCGTAATAATCAGACAAGCCATTGAAAATCTCAAGATCGATGTGTCTGAACTGGAATTTATAGGAGTTGGAATAGGCCCCGGTTCTCTCACAGGTTTGAGGGTGGGAATCTCGACGGCAAAGGGTCTCGCATTTCCCCACGGTATTCCAGCCGTACCATTCAATTCCTTGGATGTGCTAGCCAAAACAGTTGATAGTGACAGATATCTGATCTTGAGAAAAGCAAGGGAAGACCATTACTACTGGAGGGAGTACAAAAGAGGATTGCCTGTCGGTGAGACTAGATTCAGCAATACAGGGATGCTCAAATCGAAGATCGAGCTGCCGACTATGGAGCTTTTCTTTGACGGCGAGATCGATCCGGCATTTGAAGACTTCAGATGTAGCCTGGTGAAGAATTACGATCCCTCTTCAATGAGGGAGATAGTTCTGGACACGTATGCTTCGGGTAATCAAGTTAGCTGTTCGGATCTTGCGCCGATATATCTGCAGAAATCAATAGCCGAAATCAACTGGGAGAAGCGAAGTAACGAGAAAGAGTCTTAGGGTTTTCTCAGGAGGATCAGCGGGACGTACATCTCCTCCTTCGCTAAACCCCCATGCCTTCCCTTGAGAGAGTGTTCCTGCCCAGTATACTTGAAGCATAGAGAAGAGTTCCCCTTGGAAACCGTTATCAATTCACCTCTCCTCTTTCTGAAGACACTGTTGAGAGGTTTTCCAAAGAGCTTTATCTCATCGAGTCCCGACGGTTCAATAATCTCAAGTGCATCACCAAACTGCCGCTCCATTTTCCTTTTCGTTTTCTCACCGTCATATGAGTAGATATATGACATCCTTTGCTCGCCACCGGGCATTGAGTACATCTCTTCGAAGAGATCATCGAATTTCGACCACCATATTTCTTGTTCCCAGGGAGTCTCTATTTGGCCGTGATCAGCGGTAATGAAGAAAGCCGTATTGCGTTCGGCTATGTCTTCGAAAAACTCTTCTATTGCTGAAATAACAGTGGCAGTTTCAGATGTGTAAGATAGGGAATTCGGTCCGTACCTGTGGCCGTAAGTATCTATTAATCCCCAGTAGACCAGTGTAACGCTGGCAATCTCTTCCGAGAGAAGAACCGTTCTCAGTTCCTCAAACATATCGCCGAGGCCGTGGACACCCCGTGCTATGCCGCCCCGTGAATGCATCCTTGTGAGACCTGTGTTGACAAAGCTTTTCGAAGTGAGATGATAACCTCTTACTCCGACTTCTTTGAGCAATTCGAAGATCGTGGGGTTGGGATTGTACTTCAGGGGATCGAATCCAAGTCTGGTCAGGTTATCTCGGTCTTGGGTGTACGGGGCTAGCTCAATCATGTTGACCAGTCCACCGTACTCAGGGACATTCAGAAGATAGCCAAGTACTCCGTGTTCTCCGGGTGGTGTTGCAGTGAATATCGATGTAAGTGCAGTGGCAGTTGTGGAAGGAAAGACGGAGGTTAAAATTCGGATATCTTTCTGGTTGAAATATTTGAAGCTTTTCTTCTCCAGTACCTTAATTAGATTGTAGTATCCCACCGCATCAATAATAAAGACTACTACTTTGTCTATTCCCTCAAGGCTGAGCCCATTATCCTTCAAAGAGTATGTATTGACGCCCTGAGGAATGTCGGCGTCAAAATGTTCCAGAATTGCGGCTGAGAAATTGACTATCGAGCTCCCGTCGTATCGAGGAAAGTTCAGCTCCATTGAAACTCCTTTCTATCAAGGGTAGACAACTCCGGTACGGAGCGATCTCTACTCCCTACTCCTTATCAACCATCACAATTCGTCAATTCTGTTCATCAATGTTGGCTCAATGAAATTATATACGACCACTTGTTCAACGAACAAAAAAACGAAAACCTCTTTGAACAAACTTTCGAAAAGACTCATTCTCAAAAGAGCCCACCCCGCTCGATAAAGCGGATGGGCTCCGAAAGAGCGATAGCCTTGAGAAATCTATGAAATAACAATCGAAAAAGCAGTCTTTACTCCTTAACTCCGCCCTGAGTAAGACCACCTACGATGTAATCCTGAAGAACGAGGAAGAAAATTACCATGGGAACCGCGCCAATCAGCGCAGCAGCCGTAAATGGACCCCAGCTTGTTTCGAATCTTCCAGAAAACTGCCAGAGACCAACTGCGTATGTCCACTTATTCATATCCTGCAGTAGTATTCTGGCGATCAGATACTCGTTGAAGATATTCATGAATGTAAGTATTGCAACTACAGCAAGAATTGGTCTTGCAAGGGGCAGGATTACCTTTGTGAAGGCCTGGAACTTCGTTGCTCCATCTATCATGGCAGCCTCTTCCAGAGAATTCGAGATGGTATCGTAGTAACCTTTGATAAGCCAGATATTGAAAGCTATCCCACCGGAATACGCGAAGATCAGGCCGCCAAGCGTGTTGAGCCCCAGAAATGGAATCAAGCTCCCAATGAACTGAAGAAGAGCGTAAAGTGCGACCATGAACATTATCGTCGGGAACATCTGAATCAAGAGCAACCCTAGAAGGCCCTGTTTCCTCCCACGGAACCTCATCCTGCTGAAAGGATAGGCCGCGAGAGCGGCAACGGCGACACTTATCAAAGAAACGGAAAGGGCAACAATCACCGAATTCAGAAGCCACCTCACGAAATAGAAGTAGGTGCTCTCCTTCTGGACCCATATCTGATTGGCCCTGAAAAGGGCTTTGTCGATCTCCCTCAATTCTCCATCGTAAGATGCCGAGTAAGAGGCTGGTTTCTCTATCAAGTCTGATATTAGCCTGGAAGCACGTTGGTACCTCGCATTGACCTGCTGAAAGAGCGAATTATAGGTTTCCTGCATCGTTCCGAAGTCGTCTAGCGTCACAGTCGTACCTAAAAATCTAAGGTCGATATAATAGTTCACCTTTGAACTCAGTTCTTCTTTCATATCTCTCATGGTTGAAATTAACTGGTTCAACAAAGCCGTTCCATCCCGCGCTTCTCTGTTCGCCCTGTCGAAGTCATCGTACCAACCAAGTGTTCTATAACGATTCGAAGCCCTTATCCCAAAGTACGTATCGAGAATATCCGTCGTCTTTGAGACATAAGCCCTTCCATCTTCAAGAGAGGCAATTTCTTCTTCAATCAGAGCCAGGGTAGATTTTATTCTTATGGATTCAAGTGCCATCAAGTATTCAGTCTGTGCTCTATCGGCCTCTTCTTTAAGCTCAGCAATTCTGCTGCTGAGTATTTCACCCCTCTCCTCAAGAGATTTCAGTTCTTCCCTCAAAGAGGTCGTGTTTTCCGAAACTTCGACGTACTCAGAAATGCTTGTCTCGAGAACTGGAAGAATCCTGGAAAGATTTGAAATAGCGATGTTTATTACATCGATCCCCTTTGACACCTCAGAGTTTCCCGAGGCATTGGCAAGGGCCTCTTTGTTATCGGAAAACCAGGCCATTTCTCCAAAAAGCTCTGAAAGACTAGAAGACAGCTCCTGAACATTCTGCATCTCCGCGAGCTGCTGTTGGAGAAGACCGATAGTCTTTCTTGCTGAGTCGACCTCATCCAGTGAACTCTTAAGCCTAGCTTCTGAAACAGCCGTGAACTCTTCGACTCCTTTTGAGATCACAATCTGCAAAGGGGGAATCAAGGCCGAAAGCTTTCTCTTTTCGGAAAGTATTGTGGGAAGCGCGACCTCAAACGAATCTTCCAGCTCCGCCAATGCAGATTCATAAGTTGCCAGTGCCTTTTGTACCGCTTCTTCATCTGCTTCTACTACGCCAAGTTCCTCGGTCGCGGAAGCATACTCATGATACTCTGGACCAAAAGCCTCTTCAGCGATCAAAGACAGGTCTTGGGAGACTTTTTCGGCTGCAGCTTCGACTTCTTTCCAGGCATCTCCTGCCGCCCTGAAGGAGTCGTAGAGCTTCGTTCTTACTCCGTTCAGCGCATCCTGCTCTGCCTGGGGCATCGTTGATTCCACATCTCGCAAATATCTGTTAATTACCCTGAGCCACTCTACTCTTCGCCATTCCGAGTAATCGATTGAAGAGAGTGATATGTAATTCTCTATCGACTCAAGAGATCTGACAACTTCGTCTTTATTCTCGAACTCCAGTTCTTTTATTGCGTCGAGCGTCTCGTCCCTATAGAGAAAGACATCTTCGTATAGCTTCCTGTACGTCTCCAAAGATTTCACTATGGGATCCGCTCTTTCACCTAACAAATCGATGTAGAAGGGATAAACTCCTTCGAGCGAAGGGGCAGTTGTCTCGAGGAGTTCGCCGACGGCGTAGGCCATCTTCACTTCGCTTAGTTCACCTATCTCCAGCAATCTCTCTTCAAACAGCGCTTTATCACGCAGTCTCACCTCGTTCATCTCACGAATGATCAAACTCTCTTTTTCTTTCAGCTCTTTTTCTATGGCTGAGGTTCCGTTCTCGATGGAAGCGACCATCTCTTCGCTTTCATTCATGAGCTCCTCAAACTTAACAAGATACCTCTCTACAGTCTTCTTGAGGTCCTCCTGACTTCTTCCTCTGTATTCACCAGTGGCATATGTGGCGCTTTGCAGATCAAGAATCAGTCTTCCTACACTCCTCTCTGGAAAAAGAAGATTTCTGTAGTGCTGAAAGGTAATCCTGCTTGAAAAAAGATTAGATGAAAAGGCTGCCTGATCTCTCCTAACAGATGTGCTCACAAGCCAGACCATCGGGAAAAGAACTACAACAACAACGACAATAAGAATTAAGTGTCTGATCCAGTATTTTCTTCTCTCAACGGCCATTATCTACTCACCTCTTCAAAGGAGCCGGAAAGTTTGAAGTTTATCCAGCTGAAACCTGCGACGATGATGAATATTAGTATCGATATGGCGCTCGCGAAACCGAAGTCTTGGCCTCTCCCCTCAAACGCGAGTTTGAACGTATACGAAATCAGAATATCCGTAGCCCCCGCCGGCGTTGAAGCTCCCACGATTGCAGGCCCACCCTGGGTTACTAGATAGATGCCGGTGAAGTTGTTGAAGTTGAACGCGAAGCTTCCGACGAGTAAAGGAGCAACGGTAACCATCAGAAGAGGAAAAGTGATCTTTCTGAATCTCTGAAATTTCGTGGCTCCATCTATTGAAGAGGCCTCATAGAACTCTTCCGGTATGCTTTGAAGAGCCCCCAGACTGACGGTCATCATGTAGGGAAATCCAAGCCATGTATTGACAAGCAGGACAGAAACCTTTGCCCAGAAGGCATCGTTCAACCACTTTATTGGTTCAAGGCCGAAGAGTCCCTGGACAATGAATCGGTTCAATACACCATAGGTCTCGTTGAAGAAACCATTTCGCCAGACTAGAGCAGATATGAATGCGGGAACCGCCCATGGAATAATGAGCAGAGTTCGATATATCTTCTTTCCCCTAAGTCTCTTGTCATTGAGCGTGATGGCAAGAGCCAATCCAATAGTGAAGGAAAAAAGAACGCTAAGACCAGCCCAGGTAAACGTCCAGCCGAATACTTGGAAGAAAGGTCCGCTGATCTTGGGATCCCTGAACATTCTCACAAAATTCCAGAAACCGACATCCGATATGTAACCCTCTACGGCGAACTCATTTCCGTTCTCGTCGATATCGTAGAAGAAGCCGCCCTCTTCCACGAGAGTCCTGTTTGTCTGACGGTTGTAAACTACCGTCTCCTGTACGGCCCTTCCCACATCGAAGGTAGTTTCCGTTCTCAACGCATACTTCCTCTCGGTTGTGGCAAAGGTTGTGTAAAGTGAGTTTGGGAACAGCCTCACTTGATTTCCTTCGCTGTCAGTAAACTCGGCATTCCGAAGCCAAATGCCTCTTATCTCACTGAAATAAAAGGGTGCATTCGGTCTCGTCGAGTCATCCTGAGGAGAGTAGAAATAGATAAACCGTTCACCGGAGGTTGCCCTGATTGCAAGAATCTTGTCGTCTGGTGATCGAGAGAGTGTGTAACTGATTCCGCCCGTGGAAAAACTGTCGGCCGATACCTGGACCATCTTGGCAGTTGCAAGTGTGATATTTCCTTCGGCATCTTTCGTTACTGGCTGAGGACGGGGCGCTGCATATAGAGCACCGGTTTCTTTGGACTTCAGAAGAGTAATGAACCTATCAGTCGGCTTGTAGTCATCAAGCTCAATGAAGATTGAAAACTCGAACTCCTCGGGGCTTTCAGAAATGTAGAAGTAGTCACTGAGAAGCTTCTGTATAGACTGCTGCCTAGTGAATAAATGGCCGGTACCGTAGTTTGTGAAGGCAGTTCTGAACGTGTAATACATTGGGTAAAGCGTAAGAATGAACAGCAGGATCATCGCGGGAATCATGTACCTGTAAGGATACCCCTTTGGATTCAGTGCAATAATATCGATCAACAAGGTTAGCACAATCATCGTAACCATAAGGCCGAAATTCCCGTCTGCAAAAAGCAGATACACGCTCCATAAGGAAAAGGCGTTGAATATTGCAAGAATGGCTAAAAAAAAGAGAAAGATTACAAATCGTTTTCTACTCAAGGTAATCCCTCCGGGCAATTAGAACTAGAGCGCGGGAAGTACCCGCGCTCAGCCTAACAAAATTTAGAGATGTGGATAAATCAAATATAGCAACTAATTTCCGATGCTGGTCTTTATCTTTTCAACCGCCGAATTGAAAGCGTTTTCAACGGTGTCTTGACCGTTGATGACTAGGCCAAGTGCATCAGCCATCGCTCCCCAAACGCTCGCCATTTCGGGAACATTAGGCATTGGGGTACCAACGGAAGCACTCTTCGAGAACTGGAGGACATCATAGAGCTCTGGCCCAGCATTTGCTTCAATGAAGGAAAAGACGTCCGCTCTGGCCGTTCCTCTTCTCTCTCCCAGGAACATACTATACTGGCCTTCGAAGCTACCTATGTAGTTTACCACAAACTCGGTCGCTTCAAGCTTATTCTTGGACTTGGCGTTAATCATGAATCCCTGAACTCCAACGAACGGCCTCGGAGTGGTTCCATCGTCAAATGTGATTTCGCTAAACGGAAGAATCGCGTAATCGATTCCTGCGTCACGATAGCTTGGAGTGGCCCAAATACCGTTCACTATAAAAGCAGCGAGCCCATCTTTGAAAAGCGAGTCCATCAGATTGTAGTTCGGTCCTGCGGGAATGAGGCCCTTGTCAAACCATGATTTTATCAACTTTCCACCGGCAATTGCGCCTTCGTTATTCAGTCCTATATCGGTTACGTCAAGACCATCTGCCGTTTCCTTGAAAATGTAGCCTCCTCTGCCCAGTATGAAAGGAGCAGAGTGATAGAAGTCGCCAGCGGTATAAATCAGACCTACGACTTCATCGTCTGATGCTTCGAGCGCCAACTCCTCGAGCTCAGATATTGTCTTTGGTTCTTCAAATACCAGGTCCTTGTTGTAAATTATCGCGATCGCTTCAATGGTGTAGGGAACACCGTATAGCTTACCCCCGTAGCTGAAGGCATCGAGAGCAACTTCGTAATATTGATCCGAGTCTGGAAGGAATGGGATCGGTTCAATAAGGCCGTTGATTGCGAGCTCTCCAACCCAGTCGTGGGCTCCAACGATTATGTCTGGTCCCTCGCCTGCGGGAGCAGCGGTTAGGAACTTAGGCTTTATATCCCCGAAGTTCACTTGTTGAATTTCCACCTGAATACCATAGTCGCTTTCGAAATCAGCCGCCAGTTTCTCAAGTGCCGGGATCTGGTTTTCTGAGGACCAAATAACAAGCTGTGCCCCTGCAAAAGACAAGAGCACGAATAGCATAAAAAGAACAGCTGTAAGCTTTTTCATCTTCAAAACCCTCCTTTGATAGAATAGGTGTACTGCCTGAATAAATTGTATCAGAAAGTTCCGTTTATTTTAAGATGTGTTACTGTGTCTACCACAGATAGAAGACGCCTTCATTCTCCGTGAAGGCGTCCATCCGTTCCTGATCTTCCCTAATCGATGATGATGGTGCTTCTTTCCAGGTAAAAATTGTTAATACTACGAATTAAACTGGATATACTGTTATTCCCTCTTTGAAATTCTTAGCGACATCGAAGTCGACTCTCAGAGAGTCATTGTATCTTTGAGTCAAAAACCTCTTCCCGACTTCCCCAAGCAGCAAATAGATAAGCAGATCTTCATCTCTATTGGCCAAGAGACCTAGTTCATTCCTGCCCTTCTCGACTTCTGGCTCTAGAGTGTCGCCCGGTCTATGCGAAATCGATTTCTCGTCACCCATCACCCGAGTCTTCAACGTGCTTTCGATCTCCGCGGGCGGCGAACCGTAGAAGCCTTTGATGTATCTTTCAACTTCCTTGGTTATAGTCTTGTATCTTTCATTGTTCATGACATTAAGAACGGCCTGAACACCTACTATTTGAGAGGTTGGTGTAACCAGGGGCGGATAACCCAAATCGGCGCGCACTCTGGGCACCTCTTCGAGTACCTCCTCGAATCTGTCACTCATATTTTGTGCCTTAAGCTGGTTGATCAGATTGGAGTACATGCCCCCGGGTATTTGATTTTCAAGAACGGATGTGTTTATAGTGAAACCGGCATCGGTTTCGCTATGGTTCTTACGAACGCGAACAAAATAATCGTTTATCTCTTTTAGCAGTACGTAATCCGGCTTGTCTGCAAGTCCCAAGTCGTGCAACGCCGTCCAGACACTCTCCACCCCGGGCTGTGAAGTTCCAAAGCCCATTGAAGAGGTTGCCGTATCGAGAATGTCTGCGCCGGCTTCGGCGCTCTTCAAATAGGTCATACCGGCAATGCCAGTAGTGAAGTGAGAATGAACTTCCAGCGGAATGGAGTGCCTTTTCTTGATCTCGCTTACGAGAGTCCATGCGGTTCCGGGTTTCAAGAGGCCGGCCATGTCTTTTATACAGAGTGAGTCTGCGCCAAGTTCTACCGCTTTGTCGGAAATCTCTACGAAGTATTCGACATTATGAACTGGGCTTGTTGTATAAGACATGGCTATCTGAAGGTGCATCCCGCTTTCCTTGACGGCCTTTGCCGCCTTCTCCAGGTTTCGGAAGTCATTAAGGGCATCGAAGATTCTCACTATATCGATTCCGTGTTTTGCCATGGTTCTCACAAACAATTCCACAACATCATCGGCATAGTTTCTGTAACCCAGGAGGTTCTGGCCCCTCAATAGCATCTGGAGCTTCGTTTCCTTGAATCTTTCCTTCAATATATCAAGTCTTTCCCATGGATCCTCGTTTAAGTATCGGACACATGAATCGAAGGTAGCCCCGCCCCACACCTCAACTGCGTGGTAGCCAACCCGATCAACAAGAGGAGCTATCTCCGCCAATTCGCCGGTAGTAAGCCTCGTAGCAAGAAGTGACTGGTGTGCGTCTCTCATCGTAGTATCAACGAAACAGACTTTTCGCAATTTCATGCCTCCTCTCTGTGTACTATACTATGATAGAGGAGTGATGTTATGCGATCAAATAAAAGAGATTACGAATTCGACATAATTGTTATAGGCGCCGGCCATGCAGGTATTGAAGCGGCTCTTGCCGGAGCCAGAATGGGTATGAAAACTCTTATTCTAAATATCAACCTTGATACGGTTGGATGGACGCCATGCAATCCCGCAATGGGTGGTCCTGCAAAGGGGATAGTTGTAAGAGAGATAGATGTTCTGGGAGGCGAGATAGCAAAGTCGACCGATCAGGCATCACTAAATATAAGAATTCTGAACACCAGTAAAGGTGCAGCGGTTAGGGCGTTGAGAGCTCAGGTCGACAAGATTAGGTACAGCCAGACAATGAAGAGAAGCATGGAAATGCAGGAGAATCTCTTCATACAGAGCGGAATAGTAAAGGCTATAGAAACTGAAAAGGGGAGCGTAAAAGGTGTCATCACCAATTTTGGCCTCAGATACTCTGCTCGCTCAGTAATTGTGGCTTCCGGCACTTTTCTTGGTGGAAAGATATTTATCGGGCCTCATGAATTTCCAGCCGGCAGACTTGGAGAGTTTCCGTCTACAGAGTTGACCGGCTCATTGCGGTCCATCGGTTTTGAAGTAAGGCGTTTCAAAACCGGCACACCGGCAAGA
Source organism: Mesotoga sp. H07pep.5.4 (assembly GCF_003664935.1). Classification (NCBI taxonomy): domain Bacteria; kingdom Thermotogati; phylum Thermotogota; class Thermotogae; order Kosmotogales; family Kosmotogaceae; genus Mesotoga; species Mesotoga sp. H07pep.5.4. The sequence continues at coordinate 129,349 of NZ_JFHM01000011.1, read as the reverse complement.
ATTGCCGGAAGGTCCATCGACTTTGCTGAGATGGAGCGTCAGGGAACCTCCGAAACTCCGCTTTGTTTCTCACATTTCTCAGAACCGTACGTGCTGGAAGACGATCACCCTTGCTGGCTTACGAGAACGAACAAAGAGACCCATGACATTATAAAGAGAGATCTGCATTTTTCTCCGTTGTATGGAGACTTAAAACTCATCGATTCGAGAGGTCCACGTTACTGTCCATCAATCGAGGACAAGGTAATCAAGTTTTCCTCCAAAGACAGCCATCAACTTTTCGTCGAACCGGAGAGCGCTTACAGCAACGAGTACTATTTGAATGGTCTTTCAACGAGCTTACCTTACGAGACCCAGCTCGAAATGATAAGAACAATTCCAGGACTAAGCAGAGCAGAAATAGTACGACCGGCTTATGCAATTGAATACGACTACATTAACCCCACTCAACTTTACTCAACCCTGGAGAGTAAAGTAGTCGAGAATCTTTACTTTGCCGGCCAGGTTAATGGAACGAGCGGTTATGAAGAGGCGGCCGGTCAGGGACTTATCGCAGGAATAAATGCCTCGGCGAAACTATTGGGAGAGAAGCAGCTTGTGCTCAGCCGATCCGAGGCCTATATTGGAGTGATGATTGATGACCTTGTGACAAAAGGTGTCGATGAACCATATAGATTGCTGACTTCCAGGGCAGAGTATAGATTACTTCTCAGGCACGATAACGCTCATATTAGGCTTGCCGAGTACGGTTATAGATATGGGCTGGTGCCTGCCTGGTTTAAGGAAAGAGTAGACAGTCTGACCAGAGAAATAAAGACTCAGTTGATAAGGCTCCAGAAGATCAATGTCAGACCTTCGGAGGGCTTGAACGAGCTGCTCATCCGTAAGGGCAGTTCAAAAATCGATTCGCCTGTGAAGTTTTCTTCGCTGCTGAAGAGGGCCGGCATTGGTTACAGGGATATCTCCATGTTTGATCCAGAACCAATATTGGATGACGATGTTATCGGACAAGTTGAAATAGAAGTCAAGTACAGCGGCTACATCGACCGACTTAAGGCAGAAGTTAAGCGACTCGAAGAGGTCGAGGAGGATTTAATTCCCTCGACTATGGACTATGATGACGTATCAAATTTGTCAACCGAAGCAAGAGAAAAGCTGAAGAAGACCAAACCTTCATCTATTGGCCAAGCTATGAGAATACCCGGCCTCACACCCTCCGACATAATGAATCTTTCATTTCATCTCAAACATGAGGGGGAAAAATGAGCACCGAACGATGTCCGGTGCTTATCCCGATAGCAAGGTCTGTAACGTTTTCTCCAGATCTCTATGTTCAATAGACTTTCCGTCTTTCAGAAGGCAAAATGCGGCCTTTATTACAAGAACTCGAGGATACTTCACAGTCATTTCCTGAACCGGATCAGTAGATATCCGAAGACCCACAGAACTGCTGTTTAGCATTAAACCATCTCCTAAACCTCTTGACACAAGCCACGAGGAATATTATAATCAAATCTGTGTCTGGGCTCGTAGCTCAGTTTGGTTAGAGCTTCCGGCTCATAACCGGGCGGTCGGTGGTTCGACTCCACCCGAGCCCACCAGATGTGGCGGCTTTACGCCGCCTTTTTCTTTATTAATTCTAGCAGTTTTGTTGGTATTCTTCAAGAGAGTTTGCCTATGTTTAACATTCAGGACATGAAACGTAAAGAAAGTTTAGGCAGCATTTATGTACAATATAGGTTTTTGTTTGTCAGCCGATTTCACTTAATGAAAAGACCAATCTTCCTCCAACGAATGTCATATCCGAAAGCCTGTCTTCATTGGCCTTCAATAAGTCAGCATCGATCACAAAGAGATCTGCCGGGTAACCCGGTTCAAGTGAGCAGCCTCTGCAACTATTGGCCAGAAGATGCCCGTTCGAAGTGTACATTTCTATGCTTTCCCTTCTCGAAAAGTATCTGTCTGCAGAGTTCAGATTTCTAATCACTGACGTACTCTCAACGGGAGAATCCGTTGACAATGCTAGAAGGACACCCATATCTCTCATCTTTCCAAATGGATATGCGTTCTCCATACGAGAAGGGCCGAATCTTTCCGGAGCTATCAACCTGTCGGAATCAACGAAGACTGGCTGAATAGATGCAGTGAGCTTCTCTTCTACCATCCTTCGGATTTGCTCTTCAGAGGCGATCTGAACGTGAATCAATCTGTGCCTAAGCGTTTCGCTCTTCGATCCTTCGAAGGCCTTCAGTGCTTCTTCGAGGGCACGATCGCCGATTACGTGAACACAAACCTGAATCCCTTCTCCGTCTGCCCTTTTCACAATCGGTCTAATCTCTTCAGCCTTCTTATAAAGAACGCCTCTTTCCCCGGGAGAATCATAGTACGGTTCAATCATAGCCGCCGTTCTCGCTCCAAGCGAACCGTCGAGATAGAGTTTTGCCGCATTCAATTGAAAGAATTCGTTTTCGAACTGTCGGCCGAGTAGTATCATTTCGATGTCTTCGTCTCGCGATACACAGAATTTCTCGTAAACTCTTAGATCGACAATGCCTGAGAGTCTTTGCATCAGGAGTTCGTATTCTATCCCGTGGTAGTCATCGCTGTGCACTGAGGTCACGCCGTATTTCAAGAAGGCCTTTGCTCCGGCTTCGATTGCAGCCTCTACTTCTCCAGAAGTTAGCAATATGTTTCTTTCGACCTCATCAAGTGCTCTCTCTTTAAGGATCCCGAGATCAATGTCCGTTCCGTCCAGTCCATGAAGTCGTTCGAGACTAAAGAGCTTTATGAAAGCCGAATTCACAGAGGCGATATGACCGCACCTTCTTGTAATTATTACTGGTCTAGATATGATTGAGTCCAGTATCTTTCTTACGGGCATGAAGCCAAGAACCTCCTGGTCCCAGCCCCGGGCTCGAACGATATCGCGTTCAACACTCAGAGCCGTTGCAAGCTTTTCTACCGAGTCACAGTTTTCGAGATTGACTTCAAGCTCCTTTCTTCCAGTTCCGATTAGATGAGCGTGAGAGTCCACAAAACCCGGGTAGACGAATTTACCGCTTACATCTATTTCTACCGCATCTTTTGCCTCTACTTCAGAAATTAGGCCTTCGCTAATGTAGAGATCTCGGGTGACGTATCTTCCATCGGGTACCGAGTAGACTCTGCCTCCCTTAAGTGAATATGCCATTATAGTTTGGCTCCCGAGCTCCCAGCAATTCGACCGGCGAGGGCCGCATTGTTTATCAAAAGAGAGATGTTCGCGTCGAGAGTCTTGCCATTTGATAACTCAGCGATAGTGCTTAAGAGAAACGGTGTCAGAGCCTTACCGGATACCCCCTTAGCTTCGGCAGATGACAGAGCAGTCTCTATTAACCTGGAAAGGTCGTCGTAATCCATCGAATCGGTTTCTGGGATAGGGTTCGCTACAAGCACCGCACCATCGATCCCCAGTCTCTCTTTCTCTTTTAGAATCAGCAGAGCCTCTTCCGGTGAATTTATTGTAAGGTTGATTCTATAGGGACTTCTGGAGCAATGGAATAGTGGGAATGAGTCCGTTTTGTAACCGACCAGAGTGACACCAAAAGTCTCGAGAAACTCAAGAGTCTTAGGGACATCGAGGATGCTCTTTACACCAGCCGATACAACGATCATACTGGTTCGGGAAAGCTCGATAATGTCTTGAGAAACATCCCAGTCTTTACCACGATGAACTCCACCAATGCCTCCAGTAGCGAAGACCGAAATACCGTCTCTCTTTGCGATTGCCATCGTGGCACTTACCGTGGTCGCTGCATCTCTCTTCATCGCTGTGGCGTAGGGAATTTCAGCCGTTCCGACCTTCAAAACATCCGGAGCCGTTCCCAGCCGTATTATCTGCTCTTCCCGAAGACCAACGATTATTTCTCCGTTGAGAATTCCAACAGTCTTCGGTTCACCGCCATTTTTTCTGACTGCCCTCTCCATGCTTAGAGCAGTCTCGAAATTGACACCCCTTGGAAGACCGTGGGCTATCACGGTTGATTCGAGAGCAACAACATTGTTCAACTTCATTCACCTCTCAGACATTTAGGCATCGGAAGGCCCTTTGTTTTCAACCTCATTACTTCAAGATCCCTGGATTGGGCTGGTCAATTGAAGCTGACTTCCAAAAAAGCTTTCACGCGTCCCGTTTGAATCAATTTTATCAGAACGCAATTGAAAAGGATGGAGCGTAATGCTATAATTTCCACGTTGAGCCCCTATAGTTCAACGGATAGAACGGTGGATTCCTAATCCGCAGATGAAGGTTCGATTCCTTCTGGGGGTACCAGAAGCGAGGATATCCTCGCCTTTTTTATTGGCGATTAGCATACAGGAAAGTGGCACCGAAAAGGTTACCTAGGGTACGTTAATTAGTCGTAGATGCTGTCTTTTGCCGATATTTAGGTTTGAGAAGAATTCGAGATGGTCATAGAATTCATTTGAGGATCATTAAATTGAGGAGGTATTCTTGTGGCCGAAACTAGTTTGTTCCAAAATGCGTTAAAGCAATTCAATAAGGCAGCCGATGTGATGGATCTTAGCCAAAGTATGAGGCAGGTCCTGTCCTTTCCTAAGAGAGAGCTCACGGTAAACTTTCCTGTCAGAATGGATAACGGTGAAATCAAGGTTTTCACAGGGCATAGAGTTCAGCATAACGTCGCCAGGGGTCCCGCAAAGGGAGGAATCAGGTATCATCAGAACGTTACCCTTGACGAAGTGAAGGCTCTTGCTTTTTGGATGACATGGAAGTGCGCGGTTGTAGGCATTCCTTATGGGGGAGGAAAGGGTGGGGTCTGTGTAAACCCACAGGAACTTTCTATAAACGAGATTGAGAGACTCTCCAGGAGATACTTCTCAGAGATTCAGATAATCATCGGTGAAGGAGAAGATATCCCAGCACCCGATGTCAATACAAATGCACAGATAATGGCATGGTACATGGACACGTACTCCATGAACATCGGCCACTCCGTACTGGGAATTGTCACAGGAAAACCTCTGGAAATCGGAGGGTCAAAGGGAAGAACCGAGGCCACAGGCCGCGGAGTAAGGGTTGTTGCTGAAGAGGCGCTTAGGTACAAAGACATGGATCCAAAGAAGGCAAAAGTGGCCGTTCAGGGCTTCGGAAACGTCGGTTCCTACGCGGCAAAGCTGATTGCTGAAGAGATGGGTTCGAGAGTGGTTGGCTTGAGCGACGTTTCAGGCGGCCTTTACAATCCCGACGGATTTGATATCGATGATCTGATGGCCTACAGAGACCAGAACAACGGAGTAATCGAAGGTTATCCCAAGGGGCAGAAGATCAGCAATGAAGATCTTCTCGGTCTCGACGTGGATATCCTTGTTCCTGCTGCTCTCGAAAACGCAATTACCGAAAAGAACGCCAGGAACATCAGGGCGAAGATAGTTGTTGAGGGTGCAAATGGCCCTATGACCCCTGAAGCCGAAGATATGATTCTTGCAAAAAACATTTTTGTTATTCCGGACTTCCTGGCAAATGCAGGTGGAGTAACGGTATCATACTTCGAATGGGTACAGGGACTTCAGCATTACTTCTGGGATGTAGAAGATGTTAGGAGAGCCTTGCATAAGATAATGAAAGAGGCTTTTGGTTCCGTAATATCGACAATGAACAAATACAGTATCGATATGAGAACTGCCGCATACGTTGATTCAATAGAGAAAGTCGCGCTTGCAACGAAACTTAGAGGTATCTATCCCTGATAGTCTTAACGGAGAGCAAATTAATCGAGCGGAAGAACTTTCTTCCGCTCTTTTGTTGAGATGAGTATTTATAGCCTTTCGGAAAGATAGAAATTGTCATCAACTCTGTAAGCCGTTAAGAAGCCACCGTAAACACAACCTGTGTCGATACCGATCTTGCCCTCCTGAATGAGTGGACCACTTATTAATGGCGTGTGGCCATAGACAACCGTTCGACCCTTGATCGGGTAGCTGCTCTCTAGAAAGGGTTCTCTAATCCAAAGGAGATCTTTTGGATCTTGCTTCTTCAGAGGAATTCCCGGTCTGACTCCTGCATGAACAAAGATGAAGCCCTTCTCTTCATAGTACAGAACTGTGTTGTTGAGAAACTCGATGTGATATTCGGGAATGGATCTTATGGTTCCGTAACTTCTTATCGTTGTCTCCATTCCGTTATATGCCCATATTGTGGAACCCTGAACGCCATTCAAGTAATCTAGGAACATCTGCTCGTGGTTGCCGCGAATGAAGTGGCACTCGTAATTCGCTGAAAGCGCAATGAGAAAGTCTATAACTCCTCTGGGATTAGGACCGCGGTCCACATAATCTCCTATGAAAACAAGTGAGTCGTCATCCTTGAGATCAAGGGCACTAATGAGTCTTTTCAAAGGCAAAAGGCAACCGTGAATATCCCCTATTGCATAGGTCAACCCAGAATGCCCCTCATCAACAACTGCCATAAGTATGATATAAGCACTCCTGCAACGGGACTGATAATCCATTCAATCTTCTTTTCTTTCGAAAACACAGCCCGGAAAGCAAGCCCCGCGGCTACAGATATTATCACCCAGGTCCATTGATTTGCGAGAATAAAGATGAATATAGACATTCTCTCGGCAATTCCAATTGAATCAGTCGCTTCTTCCTTTATAATCCTTCCCCGAAGAAAATAGGTTAGTCCAACCGTTGTCAGAAGCATTCCCATCAGATACCAGGAAAACTCCACGGTAACGAAGGATTCGATCAAAAAACTTCTTCCAAGCAATGTCAAGAAAAGCAAAAGGAAGAATGCAATTATCTCTATCAGTTCATTGGAAAGTCTCTTTCGTCCCATATCAAGAGTGACCGTCAAACCTATGGACAGTATTAGAATAAGAATTCCAAGCGGATTCGATAAAAAGACATCGAAAGTGAAAGCAAGAAAGACAAGAACAACCCATACAAAATGCATCCAGAACTTCTTGTCATCCATCTTTGCCAGTTTCTTGTTATTCACAAAAGCATGATCAACTACATAATAGGCCACTAAAAGATGTAATGGCATGTCTCAACCTCCGATCTTCTCTCTGCTGTTCCATGGTAGCACGGGAACAAGAAAAGTTGCAACAATCAGTGCGGCCAAAACACCAACCCCGAGACTGATACCGAACGCGCTCAAAAGCTTTCCCTTTGCAAAAACAAATGAGAAGAAGGTGAGCATCGTTGTGGCCGAAGACATGGTTATCGATTTAAGGGTTTTTGATAGCTCGGAATTTCCTTTCTTTTTAGAACTATGCATAACGTACACAAGACTGTCGACCCCAATACCGATTATCAACGGAGCGGAAATTACCGTGACAAATGTTGTTTCAACGCCCAACAGCTCCATCAAACCAAACATGGACATCAAAATCCCTATCATAAGAAGGAGTACTTTGAACCCGTCGATTAAGGACTTTCTCTCCGCCGCTACAACTACAAAGATCGCTAGAAAAGCGACAAGACATATGGAAAGTGAAACTCGCCTTACAAGATCCATCAGATAATAGAAGACCTTTGGATATCCCCCAAAGGTCTCCTTAAGTTCCGGACTTAGACTGTCGTATATTATTTTTATAACATTGTTCCTATATATATACGATGACGGTTCGGAGTTCAACAGAAAGTAAGTCTTTCCATCGCCACCTGTGTAAAGCAACTGGTCTCTAAGACTCTCCGGGATGACTTCAGTAACTAAACTTATAAGATCATCGGAGCTCTCCACAGTCCCGGCCCTATCGAGCAACTCGACGATAAAGTCATAGTAGTTTGCTTTCTTGAATACCGCTTCAACAAGCGGTGAGTCCCGCAGTGCGTCGATCTCTCTCACGACCTGCTCCATCTGACTCATGTAATCTCCCTTTCCTCCTTCAACAATCGAAAGAATGGAGAATGAGCTTTTGAAGTTAGGATTCCGAGCAATCTCCTCGTGTGCCTTTCTCAACGAATCAAGATCGGGAAGTATGAAAGGAACCGTGTTTATTATGCTGCCGCCAAATGTCCTTTCGATGAGGTTCGGAATCGCCACTTGCTCAGAGTCGGGTGACATCAAACCCGGAGGCGTGTAGGAAAAGCTCCTGATGTTATTCAATCCTAGATAACTCAGTATGAGGAGCAACGCAAAAACAACTCCTCCCGAGATGACTCCGAACTTTATGATTACTCTGGAAATCTTCTGAAAGAATCGATCAAGGAGATGTATGTTTGCAACCTTTGTTGAATTCATGAGGGTCTTAATTGATAAGGCCGGAAGAAAGACAATCATTACAACAAAGAAGACTACGATCCCAATCGATGAAAGAATCCCGAGTTCTCTTATGGCGGGCGAGTCGATTGCGGCAAGGATTATGAATACCAGCGCAGTCGTTACCATGCTCGCCAGAAGCGGTCTGGTAAGTGCACCATATGCATCTCTCAGCAGAGCGACCGCGTTCTTCTGCTTTGACGCTCCATCGGAAAGCCTTGTGATCATATGAATTCCGTAGTCTATTCCCAGGCCAAGGGTAATCGCAGTGACAAAAGTAGTTATTATGTTGAGGGATCCGAAAACAACATAGGAAATCCCTAGAGTGATAAACATGGAAATTGCCAGAGAAAAGAAGACATAGAGAGTAATCTTGAGACTTGAGTAGGCAAAAAAGAAGAGAAGAGATATTCCCACAAGAGAGATAATCGTGGTGAGCATGAAGTCACTGTTAACTTGCTTGTTTGAATCGTACGTCCCAAAGTGATCGCCTGCCATGCCGAAGGACAAACCATATGATCTGCATATCTCTCCTACCCACCGTCTCAGAACGGGTATGACTCTGTTTACATAAGACACGTCCGAAGAAGGACCATCAAGTCTTATACCCATTACCAGGACCATTGGATCGTTCGTTGGGATCGTTTCCGGCAACCTTACAAAATTCCAGAATTCGTCGGATTGCGGGGAATTCCCCAGAAGCCCTTTGAGCTCCTCAAATTCAACAAGCATCTGACCTATACTGCGGACAGCTGAAAAATCGTAATTGACGAGGCTTTGAACGGTTCTAGAGAGGTCCTGGTCTCGGCTTCTCATTGAAGAGAGTTCAGCGGGATCTACCATAAGAAGCCCGAGTGGCCCCAAATCTGACATAACATCGAATCTCACGAAAGATTCGATATTCTTCATTTCATTGGCCGTTTCATAAATCTGCCTTCCTGCAGAAATCAGATTCTCTATGCCCTTTTCACTTTTATCATCAGTCTGGAGTACGATATATGTAACGTCTCCAGAAGTATCCCCGCTAATGAAACGATTGTATTGCTTCACAACAGGATTGTCTTTGGGTAGTATTTTGAGTAAATCTGAATCGATATTCAGCTTCGTGGAAAGATATGCACCGAAGGCGCCGAGTATAACGAAAAAAACTATGACGGCAACACGGTGTCTAATGACAAATTCACTCAGTCTCAACAACTAACCATCACTCACCATCGAATATTTTTGTCTTTAGAAAAGCATCTCAAGTATACCAACTTTGAAATGAAGAAACATCTTTTTCGCTAATCGCTTCAGTCTTTTATCAGAAAATACCTTACCGGAAGATAGGGTATTGAGTAGCGTTCCACAGTTTCAATGAAGGACTGGTTGATCGCGCCGCCCTCTCTTAAAACGACAACAGGACCACTTCCGGCAAAGACGTCTGAGACAAAACTCCCGGGACTTATAGAGTGCATAAAATGTACTCTGTAAAAGCTGAATCCTTCTTCCAGCAATGAATTGTAGTCTGACTCCATGACAAGCGTGTAACCAGGCAGATAAGTAAGTCGGAAAGCTCCGTAATCGATGGACTCTATTCTAGTTACCGTGCTACCGAAAAACTCTACTGTCTCGTGTTCTCTTGTACCGTTCTTCCCCGTTTCAATGTAGAAGAGAGTCTGCAACCTAGAGAAGACTTCCTTGTATGGGCAGGTAAATGTTCTAATACCTTTTTCAGCCGACATGATCCAGGGTCCGACACCTTCTCTCTCTAGTTGCAGGAGAACAGAGCTGAATTCCTTTGTCTCTTCGAGATGATTTCGGAACCTCTCAAGCAAAGGTATAAAGCTGTTTCTGAGAAAGAAATCGGGAGTCGCTCTCCGGCTCCCGACATTCTGAAGTGTTTCAAAATTCATGTATAGAATTACTAGAAGCCCACAAATCAGCGCGATAAGCGAAATCAGTATTGAAACACTTGCTATCTTCAATTTACAACCTTAACTCCCAGTTTCTCGAGAATAGTCTCGATAGCTTTCGAAAGTTGAAGATCGTGTTCCACATCTACAGTAGCCGTTGAAAGCGTCAGCTCTCTCCCGTCCTCGCTGGGAGCTTCCTCACCGGCTTCAACAATTATATCTGGTTCTATTCCCTGAAGATGAATATCACTTCCATTCGGAGTAAAATAATGCGCGGTTGGAAGCCATATTTCTCCTCCGTTCGAGAGATTAAATACTGTCTGAACTGCTGCCTTTCCGAAAGTTGTCGTTCCTATCACCGTTGCCAGTCCGTGATCCTTAAGCGCCCCCGTGAGTATCTCTGATGCAGAAGCACTGCCATCGTTTACAAGCACAACAATCGGCTTGTCTGTGAAGTAGGAATTATATCTCGATCCCCAGGAATTGTAAACCTCTTCCTGACCGTCCCTATATCTTATCGTTATTACTCTCTTGCCCTTTGGAAGCATCAGTGATGATATGTTCAAAACGCTCTGTAGTAGCCCGCCAGGATTGTTACGAAGGTCGATAATGAACGCCTCACTCTCTCTGCTCAAATTTAGAGCATCCTGGAATTCATCATAAGTTGGCGCGTTGAAACCGGTTATTTGAATGTAAGAAATATCGGTATCTTCAACAGAAAGCAATTCCGTCTTGACACTCTTAATCTCTATGAAGGCTCTTGTGATCTCTACAAAAAAGGGATCCTCTACGGATTCTCTATAGACCTCAAGAACTACCTGAGTATCGGGGTCTCCTCTCAGCATATTCACTGCACCGTAATAACCGACTTCCGATACCGCCACTCCGTCAATTGTGAGAATCAAATCGCCTGCTCTAAGGCCAACTCTTTCGGAAGGGCTTCCGGCCATCGGGGCCACCACTTCTAGACAATCGAACTCAATGTTGTACTGCACCGTAGAGCCAATCCCACCGTACTTGGAGGTGGTATCCAGTTCGTTTTCCTTAGTTTGAACCGGGTCAAAATACCATGCAAAGGGATCGTCGAGTCCACGCATCGTGCCTGTCAAAGTCTCATTTAAAATCGCGTCATAATCTACCTTTTCAATGTCGTAATAGTTGCGATCTATGTACGTAAGAATCTCGAAAACGGGGCTGAACTTCTCGAACATTTCATCGTCTGTCATCGATGAAAGTGCGCCCAGGAAGAAAACTGCAAGCAGGACTGAAACAGTCAATAATATCTTAAGGACTCTATTCTTTTCCATTTAATTTCCTCCCCTCTACCTTTATGCCAAACACCAGGTATGTAGTATGACCGACCATCCTATCTTCAGGTCTGAATCTTTCGGGGTTTGCCTTATAGCTTCTGGCAAGTATCTCCCACACCTGGATATCAATAACTCCCAATGTTCCAAGAATCGTTAAAGTTTCCTGAACCTGATTAGCTGTCGGGCAGAGAATGCAGATCCTGCCACTTTTCTTAAGAATGGCTACCGCACTCTCAAGGGAAGCGGAAGGATCGGGAACATCAAGAAAGAAGGCGTCGGCTTTCTGACTTTCTTCGCATTCCGCAACATCCCCAGATGCGAACGTCACTCGTTCAATGTGGCCAAGATGGCGAACGTTCTTCTGCGCCTTTTCCAAGAAATCCTGTCTCTTTTCATATGATACCACCTTGCCCGACTCACCTACCGCTCGAGAAAAGACCGAAGTCATTACACCCGTCCCCGTTCCGGCTTCATAAACAACATCGCCCGGCTTTATGTCGAGGTATAACAAGATAAATGCGACATCCTTTGGATACACTATCTGTGTTGACCTCTTCAAAGAGAAGATGCCGTCAATCATTGATGGTTTTATCAAGAAGGCATCCCGAAGCCCCAATCTGATCTTCTCTCCGAATTCTCTTCCCACAAGAGAATCCATTATCAGGTTTCCATAATGTGTCTTCAGGACACTGCCTCTCTTCACCTCAGAGAAGTATTTCGCTTCTTCGTCTTCGAGCATTATCAGAACGCTGTCACCGTAATCAATCATCTAAACTCCTCTGAGTTTAATTATGTTCTCGATCAGAGTGTCAAGCTCTTCGATCTGACCAGATTTACTGGCCTCAATTACGCACTTCCTCGTATAGCCTTTGACTATCATTTCTGATACTTTTGAGAGTGCAGAGTTGACGGCCGACACCTGCGTCAGAATATCACCACAGACTCTGTCATTTTCAACCATTTTCTGCAGCCCTCTAATCTGGCCCTCGATTCTTTTCAGTCTGTTCAGGACAGCTTTCCTTGTTTCTTCGTCTACTCTTTGCATGGCTTCACCTCATAAGGAACCGAATACGCTGCCACCAATGAACTCCTTTATAATGGAGGTTCTCGGAATATCCTCGAGGTTCATCATTGGAAGCAGATAATCAATGAACCTGAGAAGCCTCTTAGCTTCGAGATATTCTGGTACGGAATCATCAATTTGAACAAGTAGAGGCTCTGCAAACCCCTTTAACGCTGCTAGCTCATACACTATTGCAGAATTGAACATGACATCTGCCTCTTCCTGAAAGGGAAATATATACTTATCCTCTCCTCTTCGGACGCTTGGCCACATACGCATTGTGTCCAGTGCCGAGTGTCCTCTCGATCTGTTGTCACGCACTATTCTGCGTAGCAATCTGACGTCTGTTGTTGGTATTCTGTTCAGACTATCGAGATTCATTTGCGTCAGGGCGCTGACATATATCTTGAATTTCCTGTGCCTTGGAACGGAGCTGCTTAACAATTCATTAAGGCCATGAATCCCCTCTATGATCACCGGTTGACCCTCGGAGATTCTGATGGGTTTGTCATGGAAGCCGCTCTTGCCAAGCATGAAATCAAATTTGGGAAGTAAGACCTCTTTGCCATCCAAGAGTTGCGAGATCTGCTCGTTGAACAGATCGATGTTAAGAGCATGTATCGATTCGAAATCGTAATTACCGTTCTCGTCAAGCGGAGTTTTTTCTCTGTCGACGAAGTAATCGTCAATCGATATCTGAACGGGATTCATACCGAGTACCTTGAGATGAAGCATCAGCCTCTTTGAGAAGGTTGTCTTTCCGGAACTTGAAGGACCTGCTATAAGAATCAGACTGGGTTCCTTATGTTTGGCAATCTGGTCTGCGATGGCACCGATCTTCTTTTCATGGAGGGATTCCGTAATATTCACTATCTCTCGAATCTCTCTTGGACCCTTACTTATTATTTCGTTTATCTCTCCAATAGTCTTCACTCCGAGGATCTCGCCCCATCTTTCATGTTCGAGGAAGATGGCAGAGATCTTTGGCTGATCGACGAACTTCGGTAGCCTGTCAGGCTGTTTTGTGTCGGGGAGATTCAGTATGAAATAATCTCCATAGGGTATTAGAGAAAAATTTAGTATAGCTCCGGTCGAGTAAGGCATATAACCGTAGAAGTAGTTCATGAATCCCTTACATCTGTAAATATTGACGGTCGATTTCTTTCTGTATTTGAAGAGCAGAGCCTTGTCTCTCTGTCCATCTTCACTGAAAAGCCGTATTGCCTCGAATTTCCTCAGCGTGGCTTTTTCGAAAACGATATCCTCTTTGACTAACTCCCTCATTCTCTCTTCGATTCTAATGAGATTCTCCGAAGTACTTTCTAATCCCTCGATATTGCAGACTAGTCCCGTTCCTCTGGAGTGGTGCACATTCAACTGTGCCGAACCGAACAGCTCCCTGATTGCAATGAAGAGTATGAACAGAGTCCCCCTCGTATAGATCCTTATTCCATCGAGGGAAAAGAGATCAATGAATTCCACTTCCTTTTCGCCGTTTACATTTCTACAAAGCTCTATTAAAGAGTTTCCGGATTTAGCAGCCATTATAGGAGCCTTGTGGAATTCGCCGCACATTTTCGAAAGTTCAAAGAAGGAAGTCTCTCTCGTCACATGGATCTTCTTGCCCAATTCCTTTACAAAAATCTCGTGGTCAGCCATAGAATCACTCCAAATCATTGACACCACAAATCGTCGATGTTAGAATCTATTTGCTGTGGGGCGTAGCCAAGTTGGTAAGGCATCAGATTTTGGCTCTGACATCCGTAGGTTCGAATCCTGCCGCCCCAGCCAGAAAAGGGTGGCGTAAGCCACCCTTCGTTCTGCTAGTTAACAGTCTCTGTAGCCCCTTCGCTATCGAAATTCACGTCTAAATCAACGTCTCCGACAGAAGAAGGCTCATCATTGCCGAAAGGAACTTCCAGTTCGCCTGTTCCTATCTCAGTGTCGATAACCGTTTCGGTCGAGGCTTCAGTAGAAGTAGCGTCAGCCGTTGGAGTTGCATCGACGGTATTCTGAGCATTAAGTTCGGAAATCTGGAATTCTATTGTTTCGATGAGCGATCCAATAGTTTCGTCTTCGGGATAGAGTTCGGCAAGTTTCTCAAGATAGTGCTTTTCACTGAGAAGGTATATCTGCGTTATCTGCTCGTTCTGCTCCATGTTCGCCATCTTTTCATATATATCCACAAGGAGGTATAGAGCGCTCATCTTGAGATCGGTAGCTGCTTCGGTGGAGTTGATAACCTTCTGGTTAAGATCGCTTTCAATTCCCTGAATTGGAGAATCCAGGAGAAGTGATCTTGCCTGAGCGCCGAAGTACTGTCCATAATATTCGAGATAGCTGTCGAGTAGCTCGGGGCTTTCGAGAAGAGGCCTTATGTTTGCGTTATAAGAAGTTTCGTTGTACATGTATACCACTTCGGGATTATCACCGTCTATCTGGTACATGTAGTTAATCACTCTCGTTGAATTTGGCATCACAGAATAAAGGTATCGCACCGAATTCTCGAATCGCAAGTTCTTGCTGTCAAGCAAACTACGTTTCTCCGTAAGAGCCTCTTCGATTTCTTCAGGAGTCTCTACGTTGAATTCACTCATGTACTCTTTGGCCCTTTTCGTGTCGGTAAGTACGCTTCTGGCCTCCGTATCTGTCGATGGGATCGTCTCGAGCCGGCTGTCAATTTCATCGATCGTCAGCGAAGTGGCCGTAGAAGGTAGAGTCAGCAATAAATCCTGAAGATCTTCAAGATCAAATATCTGGTTTCTAAGCTTCGTTATCTCGTTTTCGACGAGTTCAGTGTAGAAAACAACGGGAAGATACGAGTCTCCAATCAGGAGATTGCCGGATTCGTCGAAGTAGTCTTTCTCGAGCTCCTCAAGAAGCGCACTTGACTTTTCTGGGTCGGAAATTGCCTCGTCATATCTGGCGTACATCTGCAAATCGGGATCGTTGACTGTATATGAGAGATTGTTCTCTTGCCGATAGTCGGCTATCCATTTATTGAACTCCTCATTTTCAAAGCGGCCTAGCTCAGTCTGATAGGCAGAAGTGCTGGCAAACTCCTCGAAAGTGTCGAAAGTTGTTTTGCTGTTAACCTGAATCAAGTGGTAGCCGAACTGCGATTCCACAGGGCCTATTACAAGACCGGGCGTAGCATCAAACGAGGCATCTTCAAATTCCTGCACCATCTGACCCCTTCCGAATTCACCAAGGGCCCCGCCGTTAACCGCGGAGCCGGTATCGATAGAAAACTGAGTCGCGGCATCTGTGAACGAGATCTCGCCGCTGTCTATCATCGACTTAATCTCAACCGCACTTGCTTCATCCGAGACGAGAATGTGGTTTGCATCGACTCTCTCATAGTTGATCTTCAGATCTTCCATATTTTCGTTGACGTAGTTCTCAAATCTCTCTTCCATGTCGGGAATAGCTTTCTGCGTGACATTAGTTGCAAGCATTTGTGTTGCTACATAGTCTCTTATCAGTTCAGAGAAAGCATCTACCGAACCGTACTGATAAACAATTGCGGATTTTGTTTCCTCATCTGCCACGTATTCATCGACGATTCTCTTCGTTTCCGCATCGACCTGTTCCTCAGCTGGAAGGACATCGTTCTCTGTCGCGTAGAGAAGAAGTGTCTTCTGATCTATCAATGACTTGAACAAATCATATCTGATTCCCATTTCACTGGGATAGTTTTCCGTTTCAAAGTATGGATCAAAGTTGTAACCCTGACTCCGAAGATTCGTAAGTGTGTCGCGCACAGACGTTTCGTATTCTGAATAAGTGATCCAGTAATCTGAGTTTGAGAGAGGGGTACCGTCTTTTGTAAGCCCTCCGACAGTTTCGCTAAAACTGATCTCCGTACCGATGCCCTGCTCATTGCCCTGGGAGCCCCCTCCAAGATACTGGGCAACCGACCACCAGACTATTCCAACTCCAAAGAGTATGGCCACGGCCCACACAATCGGCCGCTGAATGGATTTCATGAAATTAGAATTTCCTCTCGATTTTCTGTTTGGCATTTAGTTTTCAACTCCCTCCAAGTACCTAATACTCTACAACCAACAGGGGGAGGTTTATGCCTCCCCCGGCTTCACGAATTATACCATAGTAAGTATGCTCTTGTAATCGGCGCGATATCAAGAAAGATGGCCGATGTAACTAACCAACTTGCTTTGCGTAAACCCTGAAATCCAGGTATGGGAATATCGAGTCAATCCATTCAAGGGTCTTCAACCTGTGATCGTCGATCGAGTCACTCTCGATCTCTCTGTAAAGCGTCAGCAACCTGTCGATGTGAGTCTTTGTTCTGAAGACTGCATATTCTACGGTTGTGTTGGTAGTTATTATGAAAGCCCAATCGCTTGACTGAGCAAGGAGAAGCTCTCTCGCCATCTGATTTAGGGCCCTAATTTTAAGAGGATCTTCAGTTCTCTCATACTTCCTTGCAAGCTCTATCATTCTCCTAGAACCCTCGTCGAGATGCCTGTATATCCAGTCATTCCTACCGTTCAGCCAAACTTCATTGTAACCGTTCGCTCCCCATGTCGATGTATTTGGGGTTACAACCTGCGCCTGTTCCATGGACTCAATCACTTCGGGTGGTGTCGATGGAACAACGGTTTCGTCTCCATTTAAATCTCTGAATAGCTCTTCAATAAAGAGAGGCCCTTCGTACCACCAGTGTCCGAAAAGCTCGGCATCGAACGGCGCAACGATGACGGGTTCTTCTCCATCGAACTGCTTGGAAAGCCTTCTCACCTGTTCTCTCTTTCTATTTGCGAAGTCTCTTGCATGCTCGATCGTTGCCTTTTTTGCATCATCGATGTCGTAGTAGCTCTTATCGTTCAGAGGTACATCCTTTCCCGTTATCTTGAAATACTTGATGCCAGTATTGCACCGTTCACCACTCGGATCTATGTAGGGTCTTATATAGTCCTCTTCACGATCGAATCCAACGTCCCTGTAAAATTCTCTATATCTGGCATCTCCGGGATAACCTACCTCAGCGCTCCAAACTTGCTGGCTAGATTCCGGGTCTCTTGCAAATACAAAGACACTCTCCGGAGTAACCACTGGCCTGTACACTCCGTATCTTGGAGCGGGATCTCCGTACCAGAAACTGTGCGAATCTACGAAGAAGAACGAGAGACCATGTTCGCGCAGGTAGGAGTCGAAGCCAGGAACGTAACCACACTCCGCCAACCAGATTCCTCTCGGATCCTTTCCTACATGTCTCTTGTAAGACTGCACCCCGATTTCAACTTGAGCATTGATTGTCTCCGGAAAGTTTGTCATAAGGGGGAGAAAACCATGAGTAGCGTTACACGTTACGATTTCCAACTCTCCGCTTTCCTGGAGTTTGGCAAACTCTCCAACAAGGTCTCTGTTGCACTCTTCATAGACTCTTTTTATCTCCTGGAGCTCTTTCAAATAGTGCAAGGCTAGTCTATTCGCAGCTG
This sequence comes from Mesotoga sp. H07pep.5.4, assembly GCF_003664935.1. Lineage (NCBI taxonomy): Bacteria > Thermotogati > Thermotogota > Thermotogae > Kosmotogales > Kosmotogaceae > Mesotoga > Mesotoga sp. H07pep.5.4. The sequence continues at coordinate 111,347 of NZ_JFHM01000011.1, read as the reverse complement.
GATGCTCCGAGACCGTTCTCGAAATCTCACTCCCGGCCAATTCGATGGATGAACCAAGATAATTGATGTACTTCTTCTGCAGATCTTGATTGGCAAGCATCTCCATCAAAGGTGGAGTTATACTCATTGTCACTCTGAAGTTCACACTGTCATCTTTCAATCTTCTGAAAACCTGAAGCAAAGGAATGTATGTTTCCGTAATTGCTTCAAAAAGCCACCTTTCTTCCATGAAGCTTGGAAAGTCAGGATGGTTTATGAAAGGCAAGTGTGCGTGGAGCATGAGAATCAGTCTGCCTCTTTCCATTCAATCATCTCCCGCTCTTGCTCTTCGAGATAGTCTTAATGAACTCCTCAGAAGATGGATTGCCCGTTGGCCCCGAAGACTTAGTCGCGCGTTCGAAGACGAATTCTTCGTGAGATGTTTTGTACTCTTTCCTCGACCCCTTCTTGAGATCTACCCAAATTTCGTAATCGGAAAATTTTGGTGAGTTTCTAGGTGTTCTGGCAATCCTCGATTTCAAAACACTGTTGAAGTTAGCACCGATATAATACCCAATCTCGGCAATATAATCTGCATCGGGGAAATCTACCTGGAAGTACCAGTTTCCGGCATCGGCGGAGATGCTGGCCTCTTTGAATCTGTGAGCGTTCATCCCGTCATAGATAATGTTTGTAATGTCACTCACTCTCACTAGAAGCTTTCTTGAAGAATGATCTGAAATGCTTCTTGCAGTCCATTCGGACAGATCCCACATCACGTAAACCCAGTAGGGATTGACCGGGTGAATAACGACAAAGTCGCGTGAATATGATGAAGGAATTTGGGCATCTTCCGGCTTAGATGGGCGAAGTATTTCTGAGGGTCTGCTCTTTGCAGTAGTAGTGCTGGACGTCTGTCTGCTCTTTTGAACAAGTTTCTTCAAGGCGCGGGTGATATCCTTCTTTCTCATCGTTCTCTTCAAGTTGATCCCCATCATCTTCGCATAACGACGAAGGTCCTGAATCGTTGGATCTTTACTAAGGAAAGTTAGAATCTCTTCGTTGCTCATATGAAAAACCTCCCGGGCATGATTTCCTACTAAAGTAGATGATAACACACTCAAGGGAGAAAATTCAAGGTATTATAGGTGAATAACGGCGATTATTATCATTTTTCTTTATTAGACAACAAAACATGGCAGGTTTACGAAATATCTCTTAACTTATCGACCACATAATCGGACATATAATCGCTATCTACCTGAAACTGTGACCCGTCCCTCATAACCCTGACAGTTACAATGTCTCTCTCAATCTCTTCTCTTCCAACTATCAAAGAAATCTTTGCGCCGATTCTTGCCGCATGCTTCATTTTGTTGCGCATGTTTCTCTCCATAACATCAACGTAAGTTGAAATGCCCATCTTACGAAGTCTTCTGGAGTAGTCGAATCCCCTGATGTTTTCCTCTCTGCCAAATGCCAGTATTGCAACCTGAGGGATTTCGGGGACGTTCACATTTACCTTTTCGGATTTCAAGAGCATTACTATTCTTTCTAGTCCTATCGCAAATCCAACTGCCGGGCAGCTGTTTCCCCCTATGTATTCGACCAGACCGTCGTATCGACCTCCACCAACGAGTTGGTCCTGACTACCCAGTGATGAAGAGCGGATTTCGAAGGCCGTTCTGCTGTAATAATCAAGTCCGCGGACAAGCAGAGGGTCGACTTCATATTCAATGTCAGCCTTCCTTAGATACCACTGGAGTTCCTCAAAATGGTTCCTGCAATCTTCATCGAGATAATCAAGAATACTAGGAGCGTTTTTAGCGTGCTCTTTATCGATCTTACAATCGAGTAGTCTCAACACGTTTGTATCAAATCTTCGCTGACAATCAGCGCACATTCCTGGCAGTTTGTCCCGATAATAATCTCTGAGCGCAGTTTTGTAATCTTCCCTGCATTTGGGGCAACCGATCGAATTGATGAAAAGCTTTGTCTTGCTTATCTTCAGCTCCTTAAGAAAACTATAGGCCATCTCGATTATTTCAAAGTCTGCCAACGGACTCTCGGATCCCAGTATCTCCGCGCCAAACTGATGGAACTGGCGCAGTCTGCCTGCCTGAGGCTTTTCATAACGGAACATGGGACCGTTGTAAAAGAGTTTTATTGGAGCACCAAGATTCACTAAGGAATTCTCGATAAAGGCCCTTGCGACACTCGCGGTGCCTTCCGGCCGCAAGGTTATCGATCTGCCACCCTTGTCTTCAAATGTATACATCTCTTTCTGAACAACGTCCGTTGATTCACCGACACTTCTCTTGAAAAGCTCTGTAGCTTCGAAGATTGGAGTCCGTATTTCGGTGAAGGAGTATCTGTGCGAGATACTTCTAATTGCCTCCTCCACATAGTGCCAGTATCCGATATCGTCAAAGGTTATATCCTGGGTACCCTTAATTCTGGTAATCATTATATTATGCATTCCTCCGTCTTCTTAATAGGATTCTCCCGTCTCTCATCAGTTTAGTTATAGCATATATTACGACTAGAAATTCGAGCCTTCCCAGAAACATGCCAATTGTTTCGGCCCAGATCAACCCGGCAGGTGCGTTAGGAGCTGTTATTCCAACCGAGAGACCGACAGTGCTAAGGGCAGATGCATATTCAAATGCTGAAAAAGCCATCGAGTGGCCGTAAGCCATCAAGACGCCAGTTCCAATGGCATACGTTAGGAAATACAGGGAGAAGACAAGCAGAATCTCTTTGACCAGAGAGTTGTCTATATACCTCTTCGTTTCACCCTTCCAGATTTCCTCTTTAAGGATTGCATCTTTCGGAAGGAAGTACTTTCTGATTTCCAGCCATAGAATCTTTATGAGAGCAAAAAGCCTGTACTGCTTCAGACCTCCAGATGTTGAATCGAGATCTCCCCCGAATATCATGAGCAAAATAATCAAATATATCCCGAAATGATTCCATGGTACGAAGTCCACTGTAGAGAAACCGGTTCCAGTCAAAGCAGAAACAGCCTGAAAAACGCTGTGGCGGAACTGCTCCGTGGCAGAGGAGTAGAAAATGGACAGCGTGCCTGTCATCAGTAACGGCGTGAAGATCGCCAGTATGACGAACATCAGCTTCGGCTCGCCGTTCTTCCAGAACGCTCTGAAGTTTCTCTTCCAAATAGTATAGTGAATCCCGAATCCCGTAGCTCCAAGCAACATCAACACAATGGTCACAATCTCGACTGAAACGCTGTTGAACTCTGCGATCGATCTGGCCTTTGTAGAAAACCCACCGGTCGCCAGGGCGGTGAGAGAATGATTTATGGCATCGAAGAGATTCATCCCGGCGATTCTATACATTATAATCCCTGCTATAGCATAGGAACCATATATTACCGCTATTGTCCGCGTCGAACTCTTGATATTCGGCACAAGATTGTCCATGCGGCCCTCGGCCTTATAGAGTCCAAGTCCCGCCGGTCCTAAGATCGCGGACATCATAATTATTGCGATGCCGGCTCCTCCAAGATACTGCATCATGCTTCTCCAGAGAAGAAAACTACCAGGAATCGTTTCGACATCTGTGAGAGTCAGACCCGTAGTAGTCCAGCCGCTTGTGGACTCGAAAACGGCCTGGGTAAAATTGAAGTATCCGGCAAAAATAAAGGGAAGTGCCGAAAGGATTATCGCCATCACCCAGGAGAACAAGACCACTATGGCCCCTTCCTGAACACTTATCGGAGATCCTGGCCGGACCTTCATAGTCAGCTTCAACGCCATCCCAATCACAAAACTGATCGAAGCAGCCTCCACAAAAGCGAGACTCTGTAGGAAGTCTTCGGGATACCATATGCAATACAGTAGTGGAATCAACAGCACAATGGGAAAGAAGACAAATAGATTCCCCAGGTACCCAAAGACAAGCCTGTATCGCTGTTTCAAAAGATTTAGAAACATTTACACCTCTCCCAGGAGAGTTTCGAAAACTGCAGACTGTACCGTTGGACTGCTAAGAACTAGAAGAACATCTCCCGTTTCAATCACAGTGTTCCCTCTTGGGATAACAACTTCATCCTCTCTGACTATTGCTCCAATAACACTTTCATCAGGGAGAGGAATGTCCTTTATCGCCTCTCCGAGTATAGGCGACTTATCAGTCATCTCTATTCTAAGAATAGAGACTTTTTCTGAAGAAGGGAGGAGATTCGTTATGTGTTCTCTGAAAAGGCTGTCTTCAAGCGCGACACCAAGGATTTCAGTCGGACTAACCACACTCTTTATCCCCATTTTTTCGAAAACCGCTTTGTTGTCGGGGTCATTCACCATAGCAACCGGTCTCTCGATCCCATAGACACGCGAAGCCGTTAAACAGGCGACGAGATTATCCTGATCGTAAGGAGTCAGAGCAACAAACAGGTCGGTAGGGTCAAGCTCAAGCTGCTCGAGAACGTACCTCTTGCTTCCATCACCCCTTACGATAATGGCACGGAGCTTCTTTGCCATTTCGTCACAGAACCTCTCGTTCTTGTTGACCAGCATAACGTTTTGGCCTTTGGTCAAGAATCTTCGCGCAAGATGGTAGGCAATCTTCTCACCGCCAATTAGAACAATCTTCATTTGTCGTCACCGCCGATGAAATACAATGCGCTCTTAATACTCTCAACAGCCAGGAGAGTTGGACAAATCACTTCTATTCCAAAGTCCGAGAACATCTTGATGTTGTTAGGATCATAAGCTCTTGCGACAACTCGGGGCACTTCGAAATACTCTTTTGCCGACATCGAGACCATAAGATTTGTGTTGTCATCCGTAGTAAGCACAAGGGCAACATCGGCCTTGTCAAGCTTGGCCTCCTTAAGCACGTCGAGCTCCGTTGCATCGCCCAGAATATTGAAGCCGGTGAATTCGTTCGACAGGGCATCGAAAGAAGATTCATTTCTGTCGACAATGACGACGCTGCACCCCAAGGAGGAGAGCCAGTTTGCCATTCTAGAACCAAGCCGCCCACAACCGAAAATCACTACATAGTATTCATCTTTTTTTATCGCACCTTTCATGAAAGGCATTTTTTACTCCTCTAGTTTCTTAAGCTCGTCGGAAGCGTCCTTAAAATCCTCATCGAGTGAGAGCGAGGCCTTCAGATGTTTTATGGCTACTCTGGGATTGTCTTTGGCCACAAGAAGAGCGTAAAGAAAATGCGGAAAGGGTGAACCCGGAAAGTCGGAGAAAAGGTTTCCCATTAGGGACTCCGCCTTCGCCGTCTCCCCTTCCTCAATCAGTCTCTTGATCTCCCTCGCTCGTTTGTAGATGCTGTCATCTTCTCTAAGCGCAAGTTCTGCCGCATCCCTGATCTCCTGCGGCGTAAATGGTTTGGTCAAGAAATCAACAATTCCTGCTTTGAAAGCGCTCCTCATCGATTCCGGGGAAGTATCCGAAGATATTACTATTACAGGTATTGAATAACCTCTATTTTTAAGTTCTTTTAGAAACTGAATTCCATTCATCGAGGGCAAACTAATATCGGTAAATAGGAGGTCTGGCTTACGTTTCTCGATCTCTTCCAGGGCTTCCTCTGCTGTCACGAAAGTATGGACTTCGTTGTTTTCGTTCTCCATGGTCTTTTTGACGATTCGCCTTACATTTAGCTCGTCATCGACCACGTAAACGAGTGCCATGCAATCACCTCCATAACACAAATCATATTACCATATTAAGATGAATAGTGTTTGATGGTTTTCACAGCCAAAATTCTCTAGAGATTATTCGTCTCAAACTGCCTCTTTGCGAAGTCAAAGAGAAAGGATAATGCAAACCCGGAGATGATTAAAGGGAGATTCACCTCATCGAATACCAAAAGGCAAGTTGAAGTGAGTAGTCCCTCAAGCCAAATGCTAAACAAAACAAGGACCTGGTAGATAGAGAGTACATATGAGAAGAAACTACCAACGAGAAGATGCGAATACCTCTTTCTAAGGTCGCTTCTTTTCTCTGCCAGCCCTAAGAAGTAGATTGCTGAGTTAACTCCAGCAATCATTGCCAGAAAAGGCTCACGTTTGGTCAGAAGAAGGCCGAAAAAGGAGTTTACAGAAAGAGTCGCCAAAAGAGTTCCTCCGAACAAAAGCCAGAAAGTTATCACCCTCCCCTTCATAACAACCCTCCAACAACTCTTACGATCAGCGCAACCGCATATGCGACCGCAAGACTGTAAAAAGCCGAAAAGAAGACGAACTTATAACTTCCCGTTTCATTCTTAATCACCGCAAGTGTCGGCATACATGGTACATAGAGAAGAACGAACACCAGGAAACTTAAGGCGATCTCTGGACTAATGATGGTTCTCATAATTTCTAAAGAAGTGCCGCTCACGCTGGGATTGCCAAAAAAAGTCGTAAGAGAAGAAACTATAACTTCCTTTGCAGCTATTCCAAAGACGAGACTGGTTATCATCTCCCAGGTGTATCCCAGCGGAACGAAGAGAGGTTCAAGGGCTTTTCCTATCGTAGCGGCAAAACTTCCCGTTCCTTCCGTCGGAAAGTATGTCAAAATCCAGATCACTATTGAGGCGGCAAGTATTATCGTGCCCGCCTTCTCGAGGAAGTGTCGCCCTTTGTTCCATGTATAAAGCATTATTGAGGTCAGCCTGGGCTTTCTGTATCTTGGAAGTTCCATAATCAACGTTGACGGTTCGCCTTTGAAAAAGAGCTTGTTGATTAGAAGGGCCGAAAGCACTGTTATCACTATGCTTAGCAGATAAAGGAAGAAGACCACTATGCCGGCATTGGTTCCGAAGAACGTGCCTGCAATCAGTACGTACACCGGCAGTCTTGCGCTGCAAGATATAAACGGAGAGACCAGAATAGTTACGAGACGTTCCTTGGGTTCTGAAATGGACCTTGTCGACATAATCGATGAAACATTACAACCGAAACCAAGCAGGAGCGATATAAAAGAGCGGCCACTGAGTTTCATTGCATACATAAGCCTATCTATTACGAATGCCGCTCTTGGTAGATAACCGGTTTCTTCGAGAACTCCAAGGGCAAGAAACAGTATGAATATGTTCGGCACGAACACTAAGATTGCCCCGACTCCTCCAATTACGCCGTCAACCACTAGTGACCTGAGCCAGTCTATAGCGATCCAGCCGCCCACAACTCTTCCAAGACCATCAAGTAGATTTTCGATCATTATAGAAAGGGGGCCCGAAATAGTGAAGGTCAACTGGAAAACAATATACATGATTGCGAGGAAGATCAAAATCCCCAGAAACTTATGGGTCATGACGTGGTCAATTGCTTCCGAAAGGTTCCAGCCGATCTTCTCCTTTCCCTTGACGGAAGAAGAGAGAATTCTCTTGATGTATTTATAACGCGTTTCGGCGATCTCTATCGAATAATCATAGTCCAGGCTTATACCTGTTAATTTCTCGACTTCCCTATCTCTCTCTAAAAGCTTTATGGAAAGCCAACGCTCGTCAAAGGCGGAAAGAGAGGCATTTCCCCTTATTCTATCGGACAGGTTTCTAAGATTGGCCTCTATTTCATCTGTGAAGAGATAATGGACGTGACTGCTGCTCCTTGCGCTCTTAATCAGCGTATTTTTTAATTCCTCGATGCCTTCACCTGTAACGGCGGAAGTTAGTACAACAGGAATACCGAGTTGCTTCGAAAGCTCATGCTTATCTATTTCAAATCCCGCTTTTCTCGCTTCATCGATAGCGTTGACAGCCAGTACTACATCACCGCGAAGCTCCAACACCTGAAGCAGAAGGTAAAGACTTCTCTCAAGGTTAACGGCATCTCCAATTACAAGAGCAACATCAGGCCTTTCATTTATCAGGAAGTCTCGCGCTATTCTTTCATCAAGGCTGGTAGCCCCAAGAGTATATGTTCCGGGCAAATCCACCACGTCAACCGTATGGTTGGCGAGCTTCATTACTCCGGTTCTCTTCTCGACGGTAACACCCGGCCAGTTTGCAACTATCTGCCGTGAACCTGTTAACCCATTGAATATACTGGTTTTACCAACGTTAGGATTTCCGAGAAGCGCTACTTTAATTTTCTTTGACTCAATAGCATCGGCTTGGTTTTCCACGACTAAGTCTATCTCTCCCTAACAATAATTCTCATTGCCTGTCCACGGGAAAGAGCTGAACGAATACCCTTTGCACTAACTTCAATTCTCTTCCCCAGATTACCGATCACCGAAATCTTTATACCTTCTTCTATACCGATCATCCTGAGCCTCTGCCTGAAACCCATGCCGCCGTTAATAAGACTTACCCAATAATCGCCCTCTGAAACGTAAGAGAGAGGGAAAGAAGAAGTTTCGACAAGAATCCACATAGAAATATCGTCTCTAAGGGTAATATCACTTCCTTTGATTCTAAAAACCTTAGGATCTCCGAAAGGTGCTACCTTCACCAGCTGGATCTCTTCTCCAGTGACGAAACCCAAACCGCACAGCCTCTCTCTTGTAACAGGCGGTAGCTCCAGTTTTCTTATCTTACCCTTCTCTCCTTCGCACATGCTTGACAGAGGAACGACCATCTACATCACCCTTATTGAGAATTTGTCTCAACAACATTTTATCATCAAACACTGGCAGCTGCACGGTCCGATTATGACGAATTTCTGAAGATCGCCTTTCAAGGCTCCACTTGGTTACCCCTTGTCGTTCAGTTGAATTGTTGACCCTTGGAAAGCTCTTTATGCTCAAAGCCAACCGGATCTTGTCAGTTGCTCATTGCGGCGAAAGTGCCGCCCTTGTTCCTTTTCGAAGTTTATCAATCAATATTCCTTTGAGACTACTCTGTGAAGAGCGTAGACATATGCTTAGCCTGCGAGAGAGAGGAAGGAAGGTCGTTATCGATTCATCCCTGTCGGAGAAGATCGGTTGCGAGTTTCGGTGTGCCAAGAAGTTGCAAAATACAGAATACTTGATCTCTTAGCATTTTTAGTTCCTACTTACTCCTGAACATAAAAGCATTTGAGGAGTAAAGGCGAAAAGTGTAAAATTTGCTCTGAAGAACATTCGGTTTTCGACATAGGTAAAGAGGAGTGGTCTAATGCATAAAATCTATCAGGTTGATTCATTCACTGCTGTTCCTTTTTCAGGCAATCCCGCCGGAGTATGTGTTTTGGAAGGGCAAATAGATGAAAATCTTTGCCTGAAAATCTCATCGGAAATGAATCTTTCAGAGACTGCATTTGTTTGGCCTGAAGGAACGAGTAATACTTTCAATTTGAAATGGTTTACGCCAAAGACGGAAGTCAAAATGTGCGGTCACGCAACTCTTGCAACTGCGTGGATTCAATTTACGGAGTTGGGTATTAAAGGCGAGATCTTTTACGAAACACTCAGCGGGAGATTGAAAGTGAGGCTTGTCGATGAAATGATTGAGATGGATTTCCCTTCCGAGGATCCCGCAAGAATCGATCTAGACAGAAGGATCGGGGAGATAATCGGGATTGAAGGCGATGCCTATTATTCGCCAGGTACGGAAAAACTGCTCTACGAAATCCCGGCAAAAGATAAGCTTGAGACACTTTCGTTTGACACCAAAAGACTTCTGAAAACAGATTTTGGTAAACAATCAAAAGGTCTTATCGTTACGTGCTCGGGTGACGAGAGATATGACTTTTACTCCAGATACTTTGCTCCGTGGGTTGGTATAGACGAAGATCCGGTTACTGGATCGGCACACACAGTTCTTGGCCCCTTTTGGGCTAAGAAGCTAAACAAGAAGAAGCTGAAGGCCTGCCAGCTTTCGGCTAGAAAGGGAGAACTCGAGACTGAGTTGCTAGATGACAGAAGAATCCTGATTCGGGGAAAGGCAGTCACTGTAATCAGGGGCGTGATTTCGATCTAGTCTCTTCTTGATCTAATTTGATCCTGAGCTCAGCCTCATCTATCGGTTCTGCGGGATTAACGGTTGCGAAGACTTTTCTAGATGGGTCTTCCTTTACGATAAAGATCGAAAAACTCACAAGCAGGAGGAAGATCGCTCCCAGGGAAAAACCGGCGACCGTTATGTAACTTGAAAGTTCGAGATTGACGAATCCCACAGCAAATGAGAACCAGGCGAAAACACCTCCCGAAAGGAGGTCTGCCTTGAAATGGGTAAGTATAATTGCCGGAACTAGAAGCAAAAAGAGAAGCAGCACCGAAGCGGCTTCCGAGGAAAAGAATAACGAGAGGCTACAAACCAGTATAACGAGACTAAAGGAAAAGGAAATACTCCCAAGATAGCTCGATTTTATGTGCTTCAGTATTCTGCCATAACTGGGTTTGGATAGCCTCAGAAACTGAGCCGAAAGATACAAGATCGGAATCGCCAGGATCATGGCGATACTCTTAATTTCAACTGCCGAAAAGATGATCCAGAAAGTGAAAGAAGCGTAAAGCGAAAGTAGCCAAACGTTGTCGAAATCTGCCTTCTCATACTTTCTAACAAACTGAAAATGGATTACGATGATGATCGGCCAGAGAAGACTACGGGAAACGGCACGATAGAGATATCCTTCATGTTCTGCTATAGAGCCTTCGGTTAAAATCACACCGAGTATGTAAGAAAGAGCCCATAGGGCAAGGAAGATCATAATCAGGGTTTTAGAAATTTTCAGTTTGCTGCCTCCAATCCGGCGTTTTCAGGCAAGCCGGTCTACTCTACTGACTCTATTCTGCCAAGAACAATCCTTTCGATCCTGTCTACCTTTGACAAAGCTTCCTCTTTATTCTTTGATCTTGAGTAGATATATATTTTGAGCTTCGGCTCAGTTCCCGACGGTCTAACGGCATACCAGGAGCCATCGTCGAAAGAGAATTTGATCACATTCGAAAAGGGGATTCCAGTCTCTGATTCATTCCCGTTCATAATGTCGGTATCAACACCGCTTAAAAAGTCTAGATAGTGAGTAAGCTTCGAACCATCGATTTCGGAAGGGTAGCTCTTCCGGTACTCCTTCATTATTCTTTCGACTCTTTTCTGTCCCGAAACTCCTTCAAGAACGATCGAAATCTGTTTTTCGGAGAAGACTCCATATTTTGCAAAGAGTTCCTCCAGGACATCCAAAAGGGACTTTCCAGCCTTAAGGTAATACGCCGCCATTTCACATAGAAGCATCGAAGTAGATACGGCATCCTTGTCTCTTACGAAGTTCCCTGCTACGTATCCGATACTCTCTTCATAACCGAAGATGAATCTCCCCTCTCCTCGTTCTTCAATATCGAGCGCCTTACCGCAAATATTTTTGAAGCCGGTGAGTGCCTCATAGGTCCTGACATTAAATCCTTCGGCAATTACCTTCGCCATATCTCCCGTTACTATTGATTTCACAATGAATCCGTTTTCCGGAAGCAAGCCCTTCTCACTCATCGAAAGGAGAAGATAGTTGACCAGCAGCGCTCCGGTTTGATTGCCATTCAAAGCGACATAATCGTCGTCATCTCTGACCATTACTGCCAATCTATCTGCATCGGGATCCGTTGCAAGCAGGATATGAGCGTCCTTTTCAAGACCGAGTCTCTTGGCGAGCGCGAAGGCCTTTATATCTTCAGGGTTTGGGTATCCTACCGTTGTAAAATCGGGATCGGGCCATTCCTGTTCGCGAACTACGAAGACGTTCTTGAAACCTCTCTCATCCAGCACACGACGCACAGGAATGTTCCCAGTGCCGTTCAAGGGCGTGTAAACTATCCTTATTGACTTATCCAGCTCATCTTCGGAATCTCTCAGTGTTAGGGACAGGACTTTTGAAATGTATAGATCATCGAGCTCTTTGCCCACTTCTAAGAGCAACCCCTTCTTTCTCGCCACTTCAAGCGGAATCATCTTTGACCCCACGAATAACTCGGTTTTGCGTATTTGAGTGTAGACTTCATCAGCAATCTCGGGAAGAACCTGAGCACCATCATCCCAGTAGAGCTTGTAACCATTATATTCCTTAGGGTTGTGGCTTGCGGTAATCATTATCCCCGCTACAGTGGAAAGTTGGACTACAGAAAAAGAGAGGAGCGGAGTGGGTCTTATGTCATCAAAGAGATAGACCTTTATTCCATTACCCGCAAGAACGGCTGCCGAAATCTCTGCAAACTCTTTCGACATATGCCTCGAGTCGTGGGCAATCACCACACCCTTTTCTCTGTAAGCGGGGTCTCCTGAAAGAATGAAATTCGCCAGACCCTGTGTTGCCCTCGCAACAGTGTATTTGTTCATCCGGTTGTCACCGGCGCCCAACTTGCCTCTCAAGCCAGCGGTTCCAAACTCGAGCTCTTTGTAGAATCGATCCTTTATCTCCGTTTCATTGTCTTTAATCGATATCAGTTCGTTGCGAGTATGCTCATCGATAGTCGGGCTCTCGAGCCACTTTCTGTAACGGTCTCTGTGGTCCATCTTAACCTCCTCGTCTATGTTCAATTATATAGCATCAGTTTGATCAATATCAACGAAGCGAAGGTTGAAATGCGTATACCATCTAGTAAGATCCTCTTCGCCTTTTCAGTTTTCACAGTAGTTTGGTCCTATTGCTGGCACCGACCAGCATTGTATAATCTCAGAGACGACTCTTCACATTTGGGGGTGTGATTTTGCTCTACAGAAAGATCGTGGTCGGGGAAAACCTTGAATCCATGCAGTGCGAAATGTACTTCGAAAGCCTTTTTGACGTTGATTTCGACTACCTTGTCGGTCTGGGGAAGGAGATGCCGACGATTCTCTTCATAGATGCGAGCAAGTACAGCGAAGATGTCCTTAATGATTGGATTTTCGCATTTACCAATATTATTCTCATCAATAACAATCCAATCAGAGCTTTCATTATTAGAGGTTATTCAGAAGAACGTCAGGAATTCAAGGGTTATTACCGTGTTGTCAGTAGTTACAAGAGCCCTAGACAAATAGTCCAGGAAATCACGGAGAATATAGACGAGAATCTAGATAAGATCATTGGAAACAGCAACAGGGTTCTGCAGATGAAGAAAATGATCGTTCTTTCGATGTTCTACGACGGTTCGATAATGATTCTTGGAGAGACCGGATCTGGTAAGAATCTTCTTGCCGAGATTATTGCAAAGCTCTCCCCGAGGGGCTCCAGACCTTTCTACTCTATAAACTGCGCAGCTATACCGGAGAATCTCCTTGAGAGCGAGCTGTTCGGTTACAAGAAAGGAGCCTTCACAGGTGCAACAACCGAGAAGGTCGGCCTTATCGAACAGGCCAATAACGGAACACTTTTTCTGGACGAGATCGGAGATATGCCTCTAAATCTCCAGGCGAAGATTCTTGCCATAACCGAGAACCGAGAGTTCTTCAAGATCGGCGCCACCAAGCCCATAAAAGTTGACGTACGCTTCATCACCGCGACCAACAGGTATGACGATGCTGCTATAAGAAATGACCTTAGATACAGACTATCGGCCGTAAAGGTCGACCTAGCGCCCCTGAGGGAGAGGAAGACCGATATCCCCCAGATCTTTGATGCAATTCTTGAAAAAAAGGGATATCTCGTAAAGTTTGAGAACATTCCTCAAGATCTCAAGGAGAGATTCCTTTCCTACAGCTATCCGGGGAATGTGAGAGAACTGATCAATATGATCGAAGAATACCTGGCAGTAAACGATGTTGTTCAGGCTTCAGTAAACTCCTCAATGTCGAAAAACGTCAAGCTTCTAGCCGAAGAAGCAATGGTGGCAAGAATGTTGAATGGCACAACATATAAAGACTTTCTTCAAGAGGTGTACAAGAGTGTTTCGCATGAACTTTTGGTGCAACGCTCAGAGGTCCTTGGAAACAACATGAACGAGCTTTCAAAGGAATTCGGACTGACAACCAGAAGAATACGAGATCTTCTTGCAGAGGCCAACAGCTACAAAAAAGATCAATCTACTGAAGTCGACGACGAGTGAAAGGGCGATCCTTCAAAACCTCCTTATCCTAGAATATTAATGTATAATCTCTGGAGTAGGAGGTGTTCTTTTGGCAGTACGAAAGCTCAGTCTTCCCATGGGAGTTGAAGTAGCCGAGCTTTTCGGAGAGTACGATCGAAAAGCGAAGTATATTCAGAAAAAACTCGACGTAAGAATCTCTATAATTGGTGACGAAATCTGGATAAAGGGTGAAGACGGTAATGGGATTGACATAGCTGAAAAGATTGTTGATGAACTGGTTCAAATGAGCAGAGACGGTCATCTAGTCGAGTGGAGGGAATTCGAGTACATTGTAGATCAACACCTGCAGCACGATGAAGATGATGATAGTTTCAAGGGAGTCTACAACGAAGTAAAGGAAACGACATTACTTTCCAATAGAATAAGGCCTAAAACAATCGGGCAAAAGAACTACATGGAGACAATGAAAGAGAGAGAGCTGGTCTTTTCCATCGGTCCTGCAGGGACGGGCAAGACGTATCTTGCCGTTGCCATGGCCGTTGACTTTTTGAAGTCTGGCAAAGTCCAGAGAATAATCCTAACTCGACCCGCGGTCGAAGCCGGAGAGAAACTGGGATATCTTCCGGGCACACTTCTAGACAAAGTCGATCCCTACTTGAGACCCCTTTACGATGCGCTCATGGAGATGATACCGGCCGAGAAGCTTTCCTATTACAGGGAGAGCTCGATAATCGAGGTTGTTCCGCTTGCATATATGAGGGGAAGAACTCTGAACAACTCGTTCATAATTCTAGATGAGGCTCAGAATACGACCTATCAACAGATGAAAATGTTCCTGACAAGAATCGGTTTTGGATCGAGGGTAGTTGTCACCGGAGACATTACTCAGATTGATCTTCCAAGGGATTCCGGATCGGGACTTGTCGTTGTGCAGAGAGTCTTGAAATCGGTCCCCACAATCGGCTTCTCCTATTTAACAGACCAGGATGTAGTAAGAAATCCTCTGGTGAAGGACATTATAAAGGCCTACGATGAATATGAGAGAGAAGAAAAAACTGAAGAAAAGTGATCTCTCAAAGGTCCAGTTCCCCCTCGAGAGACTTCTGAACATAAAGGATCTCACTAATTTCATAGTCTTCCCTGTGTTCCTTGCTTTACTAAACAGACTGCCGTTCCTTTCGCTTCCCTCAAAACCTTTTCTGTATTTCGTTGGATCGGCAATTCTTTGGTACATCTTTGCGGAAAGGTCCGTGAGAAGTAACAGGTACTTCAACCTTCACAGCGCATATAGAATAACGTTCTTTTCCGTAGTGTCCTTCGGTGTTTTCGTTAATTCCTTCGTTCCTTCTTTGGGAGATGAGGCGCTTCTGCCAGAAATGACACCTATCTTCTTGAGTGTTTCGATGGTTACCATACTGATAGGCTATCAGGAAGGCATTGGCAGCGGGCTGTTCATGTCGTTTCTTGCATCTGCAAATCTCGACAACTCTCTGGAAACCTTCATATTGTTGTCAGTGGTCGTATTGGCGACTGCCCTCACGACAAGAGCTATAGAGAGAAGGATTGAAATAGCAAGAGCAGGATTCGAAGTCAGTTTGATATTCGTGGCGATAAACGCGATCAGGATGTCTCTTCAGGGTGAGTCCATTAACGCGGTGGATCTTCTGATAGCTTTTGCTAACCCAATATTATCGTCAGTTATTGCTATCGGAATCATTCCCTATCTTGAGTATGCAAGCAGAATCTACTCGAATACGGGCCTCCTTGAACTGGGCAATCTCTCTCACCCACTTCTGAAAAACCTGTCGATTTATGCTCCAGGAACGTATTATCACAGCATCTCTCTTGCAAACCTTTCAGAAGCGGCGGCCGAGCGAATCGGAGCAAATGCAATTCTGGCCAGAGTCGCATCATATTTTCATGACATCGGAAAGTCCAAACGGCCCCAGTACTTCGCCGAGAATCAGCAGGAGGGAACGAATCCTCACGATAACCTCACCCCCTCAATGTCAAACCTTGTGATAAATGAACACGTGAAACAGGGGGTCGAGCAGGCAAGAAAGTACAGGCTTCCGCTTCTTGTTGAAGACGTTATCAAAGAGCACCACGGAACGAGAGTGAAGAAATTCTTCTTTCACAAAGCTAAAAACATTGGACAAGAAGAGAGAAGCGACGATTTCAGATATCCGGGGCCTAAGCCACAGTTCAAAGAGTCGGGGATAATTATGCTGGCCGATTCGGTGGAAGCTGCATTCAAGAGCATCAAAAAGCCCACACCTGCAAAGACCCAGGAACTGGTCGAGGAGATTGTCAATGGAATCTACAACGAGAGGCAGCTTGACCAGAGCGGCCTTGATCTGAACGATCTCGAGAAGATCATTGAAGCCTTTACTCGGGTCCTCATGAATATGAACCAACCAAGGATCGAGTATCCAAAAGAAACTACGGAAAAGGTGGTATCCATCAATGGAGATTCAAATTCAAAACAAGACATCGAAGAAGATAGAAGAGAGCAGAATATCTAATATTGTAGAAAAGGTCGTCAAGGCAGAGCTTGGAGAAAGGGAGATAGGAATGTTGAATCTCCTTTTCACAGATGACTCTGAAATTCGAAGCATAAACAAAAAATTCAGACACAGAGATGAACCAACGGACGTCCTCTCTTTCCAGTACGGGTTGGAAGAGGAGATAGTAGGTGATATAGTAATCTCGCTTGAGAGAATTTCTGAACAGGCCGGCGAGTTTGGCAACTCCTTTGAAGAAGAGCTCTATTACATATTGATACACGGCGTTCTCCACGTCCTCGGCCACACGCACGAGGGGTACGACGATGAAGGAGAAGAGATATTCAGTCTCCAGAGAGATTACTATAAACGTTTTGTTGAGGAGGGATAGACGTTGTCTGATTTTAGACCATTCAGGGCAGTGAGACCCGCTGAAGGAATCGAGCAGAAGGTCAATTGCCCCCCTTATGATGTTGTCTCATTTGAAGAGGCCAGAGAGATCGGGAGAAATCCCGAGAGCTTCATGCATGTTATCAGGGCTGAGATCGATCTGCCAGTGGACTCAGACCATTACAGCGATCTAGTGTACGAGAAGGCAAGAGAAAACTTTGAAACGATGCTTCAAACTGGAGTCCTAGTACAGGAAGAAGAGCCACTCTATTATATATACTGGCAGAAGATGAAGGACCATATCCAGATCGGAGTAGTTGGAGGAGCAAGTGTTGATGAGTATCAGAAAGACTTGATCAAGAAACACGAGCTCACCAGACAGGATAAGGAAGAAGACAGGATAAAACACATAAAGACGGTAAACGCGAATACTGGAATGGTCTTCCTGACATTCAGATCAAACGAGAAGCTCGAAACTCTCCTACAGAGTTATTGCAGAAAACTGCCTCTTTCCATGCGTGTTATCGATGAAAACGATGTCGAACACAGGCTTTATGCGGTGAAACAGAGGGATGGAGTTGAAGAAATTCGAGAGGCATTTAAGGAGATCGACTGCATGTACATCGCCGACGGCCATCACCGGGCGGCCTCTTCCTCTAGAGTTAGGGAACTTCTGAAGGAAAGCAATCCCGGGCATACCGGAAATGAAGAATACAACTTCTTCATGGCAGTTGCCTTTCCACATACTCATCTGAAGATTATGGCCTACAACAGGGTAGTTCAGGATTTGAACGGAATGAGCGAAAACGAGTTCCTTGAAAAGGTTGAGCAGGTCTTTGAAGTCGAGGACGCTCCGAAATACCCGTATGAACCTGCCATGAGACATGAGTTCGGCATGTGCCTTATGAGAAGGTGGTACAAGCTCACCGCCAGAAAGGGTACGTTTGACGAGAATGATCCGGTCTCGAGTCTGGACGTCGACATACTTCAGAAGAACCTTTTAAGCCCTATTCTCGGAATCGATAATCCGAGAAAGGACTCGAGGATTGATTTCGTTGGAGGCATTCGAGGTCTAAAGGCTCTTGAAAACAGAATAACCAATGGCTGGGCAGTTGCCTTTTCAATGTTTCCAACCTCGATGGAAGAGCTTCTCGCCGTCGCCGATGAGGGAAAAATCATGCCCCCAAAATCAACCTGGTTCGAGCCAAAACTGCGCAGTGGGCTGGTCGTTCATTTACTGAAATGAAGACCGGAGCAATCATAGTTGCAGGTGGAACCGGACGAAGGATGAAATCGTCCCTTCCCAAGCAGTTTATGACTCTCGGTGGAAAAGAGATGTTTGTCAGATCCGTAGAGATATTCCACGGATCTGATTTTATTCACTTCACGGTACTAGTTGTACACAAAGATTGGATTGACAAAGCAAAGGAAATACTTCAAAAGAGGGGACTGAACTCGGTAATGGTTGTCCCCGGTGGAGAGAGCAGACAGGAATCAGTATTCAAAGGGTTGCTCTCATGCCGAGAAGTCGGTTTAGAAGCAATAATGATTCACGACGCAGTGAGGCCCTTCTTTTCTCGTAGTCAGATTCCAGAGCTCCTTCGGCTTGTTGCTCCAGGTAAAGGGGTGGTAGTAACGGAAGGAGTAAACGACACAGTTTATCTTGTAGAGAACGACGAAGTTTTGGATGTACCGGACAGGAGCCGTTTGAGGCTGGCAGAGACTCCACAGACTTTTCCATATGATGAAATATTGGAGGCCCATAAAAGGGCGGTTGAAGAAAACATACTTTCGTCTACGGATGACGTACAGCTTTTCGTCAGATCTGGTGGACAGGTGATCACTGTAAACTCGATCGCTCCTAATCCGAAGATTACGACCGCTTTCGACTTCGATATGGCAGAACTACTGATCAGCAAACGTTTATAGGGTGAAGAAGAGAGCGATCTTCTCACATAGAAAACTCCGGAACGGACTCGGAAAGAGCAAATAACTCTTCGATTTCTCCGCCGAAGAAAACACTGTCAAAGAAGAGCTTTACCGCGCTGTCAAGATATTTAATTGCATCTTCATCGTTCATGAACCTTCCCGTTTCGCCGAAGAAAAATGTCAGCGGCGAAAGATTTCTGACCATCGCGAAATCTACATGTCTCATACCGCAGATGCGAAGATTGTAAAAGGACTCGTTTCTCTCTTTCGCAATCGTTGAAGAGTACTCCTCGCTGATACCGTGCTCCCATTCTTCAGTTGACATAAGCAGGATCCTATTTGAAAACGCAGTGTCGAGTTCTTGAGCCGAAAATCCCTCGAGAGTCGGATCGGCTAGAACCATGGGAACGTTCTTATTAGCCAGTGCATACTGAATGGCAACCGCACCTCCTCCCGAGTGTCCATACAGTCCGATCTCATTCATATTAAGCCTTTCGAAGAAATCCGAAGAGGGGTCTTCGTTCATTCCATTAAGGTATTCGATGGCATAGTTTATATCGCGAGCCAGGTATTCGGAAAGCATTCTAACCTTTGACTCCCTTGTTCCTTCAGGCAATCTCTCAAGAAGATCATTGCCGAGGAAGTAGTGTACATCCCCGTTCGAAAATGAAACCACCGCGCAGGCTCCCGGATGTTCTATACCCACCACCAGATAGCCGGCGCTTGCCAGTGATTCTGCAAGAGAGGTATGCAACTCGCTTATAGAAGACCATCCAAGAAGCAAGATTATGATCGGCCAGGTCGACGAGTCGTCCACGGGAGGCGCATCGATAAAGGAATTCGTTTTTACCTGATATATGTGTTCGAAGAGTTCCTTGGGATACCCGGTCATTATTTCGAAGCCCTGATAGACCAGAGGATCGTTATCTATCCATCCCTTTCTCGGAGCCGTGGAAACATCTCCAGCGGGATACCAGACCTCGAGACGGATCTTACCAGGATCGGAGTAGTCGATTCCGGCAACACTCATCGGTTCAGGATTAGATACTTCGTAGGAACGAAATCCAACATTATGGGGGCCGTCGGGCAAAGGCATATGATTCAACGGAAACAAATAGTTCAGAATCGCGATTACTCCCATAAGAAGACTGAATATCGCTACAATAGTTGAATAGCCACCCTTCGTCTTCATCACGGAACCTCCTCGAAGCTATGTCTTTCCGACCGCTACCCTCTCTTCTAAATTATATCAACTCTCACACCTAGAACAGAAGCTTACCTATAAGAAAGATCCAGCAGAGCACCACTATCTACCGAGGCATGCAGACTTGCTGAGTGACCTCTGACACTTCTTCGCAAAAACCATTTCTGTCTCATGAGTAAAGATCCCGTTATTTATTCTCTAAAAGCCAGTTAGATTCATCCCAAAATTCTTTCACCTTTCCGGAGAAGGGAAGATTTGGAAGCAAACTGAAACAAGATCTCAAGATCTACTGTAGTGAATCTTAAGCAGATCTGAACTGGTCAATTCGAGATCAAATTGCCATTGGTTCTGAGAATACGTCCCCCGTTTATAGGTTAAGACAACTGTGATCGACTTCTCGGTAAGCTGATTTCTCCCTGCATAGTTATCGATGATGACTGTACTGAAGCTAATTTACGACACCTAGACTCCTGTTCCTCCGAGCTTTTCTGCGGAAGCCTGAATTGATCATCTGAGATACGCTAAAAAAGAACAGTTATCTCATCTACTGCTCTTCAGCCTGAGCAAAGCCATCTACGACGATCCTTTAGTCGTTCGTTCTGAAGAAGGGATTGTCGCAGCTATCGGAACCTTCCAAAATGCGTACAGAGGATCATCCCCTTTTCACGCTGTTTCTGTGTCATGAACCGTTACGGAAAGATAAGCTCTATGAGTGCAGAAAGCGGGGAAAAGTCGGGAATAAGAACGTCGGCGCCGGCTCTCTTAAGTCTATTAAACTTCTCTTTGTTCCAGCCGAACCCTTTCCTTTCGTCGGAAGCCACCCCTATGGTGAAGGCTCCGGCTTCCTTTCCCACGCTAATTTCAACCGGACCATCTCCTATGACAATCAGCTCGTCGGGTTGCAATTTCCTATCCGTCAGTAGTCTCTGTATTACCTTCTTCTTCGAGTACTCCTCGAAGCTGCTCAAAGCTCCATAGACACCTCCGCCCATGAAGTCATAAACTCCCAGATATTTCGACTCTTCTATAACGTCTTCCAGATCGGTTCCTGAAGCAACAAGAAGAATAATTCCCCTTTCATGAAGTGATTTTAGAAATTCTAGTGAACCGCAAACCAGGTACCTGTCTCTTGAATCCTCATTGATCCGCTTTCTGACTATCTCTTTCAGATGCGCAGCGTAGACCTGCTTGTACTGATGAGGAGTAAGAATCTCTTTCTCAGAAACAAAGCCGTAGTGGATCACCAGTCTTTGAAGGCCTTCCATCTGGAGAATCGTCTGGAGTCCGGTAGTTTCGGCTATGAAGTCATTCACTTCTTCTTTTATCTTTTTACGAGTCTTTTCTTCAATGTCTCTATCACCGGTAATAAAATGAATCATGAGGTCTCTCATAATCGGCTGCCAGCCCTCCCTTAGAAGGGAAATGGTACCGTCGAAATCAAAGAGAACATACCTCGTCTTCCCAGGCAACCTTCGGGTATTCCTGAAGATAGACGGATCTTCGACTCTATAAGCATCAGGTTCTTCAAGCTTTGAGATTGATTCTCTCAGCAACACCCCCGTTCCTTTCTGAGAAACACAGAGCGAAGCGGCCTTTGTGGCCGTCTTGGCTGAGTCCAATAACGAGACTTTCTTACCGCACAACTCCAAAGTCAAGGCCGCAATGAATGCATCTCCAGCTCCGCAGACATCCCTCACTTCTCCTTCGAGATTGAATATTCGATTCAGTATACCGTTATTAAAGCAGAACGAGCCATCCTCGCTGGCGGTTACTACAACGGGTGAACCCACCAGTCTTGAAACCTCTGCGAGATGTTTCTGAACCAGTATTTGCTCAGGAATTCTGTTATTGTCATCTACAAGGCCTGCCCTTTCAAGGATCTGAGAAAATTCACCAAGGTTGGGCTTCAGAAGAAAACCTGAAAAGGCCTCGAGCCAGTTTCTCGAATCCGCGACGAATAATTTCTCAGGGAATAGCTTTCGCAACACAATCAGTTTTTTTCTTACCTCTTCGTCTATACAGCCTGTCCCAGGAATCTCAGACTGATCTTGGACAATTATGGCATCAACCTGAGGAACGAGAAATTCTAACATTTCGACAATCTCCCGTCTGTTTTCTTCGGCTAGACCGACCGGGGGAATATCAAGCCTTGGCAGATCCTCTTCCCCCGTCAAAGTATTGATGAATTTCATATACAGAGGGGTAACCTGTCTTTTCGACTTCACAAGGAACTGCGTGCAAATCCCATAACGATCGAGCTCCCTCTCCAGTTCGACAGCCCTAGCGTCGAGTCCCACCGGAGCGAGGAGAATCACTTTCCCATCAAGCGTGGCAAGATTCTTAGCCACATTACCGGCCGCTCCGGGAGAATACTCTTCTCTCACTCCCGTGATCGTCATAAGGCCGGTTTCAAGGCTCGGCCTCGACAGATTGGGATCGTAATAGACATACTTATCCAGGAAGACGTCACCGACTACGAGCACCCTGGCGTTCCTTTCCCAAGCTTGATTCATGGCATTCCCTTCATAATCAATCTGTAGAACGACGGCAGAGTCTCTTTATGGTTTCCCTTTATGTAATAACCTTTTCCACCAAAAGCATTCGGGATTCTCGTTACTATCGATTTCACATCTCTGAAGTAATAAGAAGCAACTTCCTTGTTATTTTTCGAAGTCTCATCTAGATCTGCATCTCTTATATCAAAGCTGGCCGTTGTGATTGACTTTGGAGCTCTTCCAACATTTGCCGCCATCGATATTGCCTTCAGAACAACTTCAGCGCCAATGACTGCAGAGCCTATCACTATACACACCCCGCCCTTTTCAAGCTTTGAAATTTCATTCGCGAATATGAGAAAGTCTCTTGCCGAGCATCCTCCAAGAGACTCACCGTCGAAGTATGGTGTCATGTGGTATATGTCAGTTCCCACTGCTGAGTGAACACAAAGCGGTATACTATCCCGATACGCATTGTACTGGACTGAGACGTCAGGGTACATGCAGTCAATCTTCTCTGGAAAGGCTTCTCCCGATAGAAGCCTGCCCATCGACTCTCCATATCCAAGAAAGAGCTTATTTCCATGAATCAGTGCGTTGTTAATATACTTATTTGTCTCTTCTGCGAAGCCGAAAAGCCCTCTAGAAAGAGCATTCGGAATACTTTCCGAGGTCCTTCCACAGTAAGCCAGTTCAAAATCATGTATCGTAAAGGCCCCGTTCACCCCAAGGGCAGTAATGATCTTTTCATGCATAAGCGACGAAAGCAACGGTCCCATTCCGTTCTTGATTACGTGCGCGCCGCTGAAAACAATAACGGGTAAACCCTTCTCTTTTGCCTCAAGCACCTTCTCGGAAAGCTCTTCCAGTTCGGGTGACCTGAAGCCATCAGACTCATTTACTATTTCCTTCATGTCAATCAGATCCGATATCGACACCTCACTAGGTCTGTTCAACAAAGAATATGTCTTCACATTAGAAGTATCGAAAACTGTGTACTTACCCTCGTATCTCATCGCCGCACCTTCCATTCTCACTACGCCATATTTACTCTCTTCCGACGGTAATCGCCTCGATAAGCTGACACAATACGTGACCGAGAGTTATGTGCGTTTCCTGAATCCTTGGAATGTCAGTAGAGTCTACTTTGAATAGATAGTCGCATAAGCCAAGCATCTCGCCGCCAGTCTTCCCCGTTAATCCAACTCTCAGCGAACGTCTCTCTATCGCCACTTTCAGTCCCCTTAAAATGTTTGTCGATTGTCCGCTAGTGCTAATTGCAATCACAATATCCTCTTCTCCCAGAAAGGCTTCGAGCTGTCTGGAGAAGACCTGGTCATATCCAAAGTCGTTAGGGATTTCTGTGAGAATCGAGTCGTTACTGGGTAGCGATACTGCCCTGATCGGTCTTCTTTCCAAATATAACCTTCCTACGAGTTCAGCCGCCAGATGTGCTGCATCTGCTGCACTACCGCCGTTCCCCATCAGGTAGACGGTTCCGCCATTCCCTGTTCTTCTGGCTATCTCGCGCGCAACCTCGTATATCAGCTCTTCATACTTGTCGATAAACTCACTCTTTACTCGTATGCTCTCCTCAAAAGCCATACGCGCTACACGATTAAACTCCATCTCCTATCTCCTTCTTCCCATTCCGCTTGCCACAATCAAAGCGGCATAGTCACCAATCCTGTCTTTGAGCTCCGTAATAACGACCCGATTTCTCGCCTCATCGCCGACAAGCGCTTCCTCCGCTGCCCTCTTTAGAGCAGCCTCAAGCCAGATTTTCGGAAGGCGCCAGGCAAGGTTACCGAGAATTATCCTGTCAGGGTCGAGAATATCCAGCAGTACGGCGAGACCTTCCCCAAAGTATGCTCCGCTTTCCTCAAGGACGGTGATGGCGTTAGGATCCTTCTTCAGTGCAAGACGTGAAATTTCCTGAGCAGTCATTCCTCGCCCAAACCGTTCAGGAAATCTGTAATGCGCATATAGTGAAATTCCCGTACCACCACAAAAAGATTCCCATGAACCGTTCTTTCCGAAGAGCGAGGGACCATCCTCGGCTACTCTCATATGACCAACCTCTCCAGCCAATCCCGTAGATCCACTATAAATACTCCCATTGATAATTATGCCTGCTCCCAGGCCGGTTCCCAGAGTCAGAAAGACAATGTTTAGAAAGCCCCTGCCGGCCCCCAGAATGCTTTCGGCAAGTGCACCGGCTCTTCCGTCGTGTTCGATCGTGATCGAGAAACCAAAACGCTCCACCAACGGTTGAACTATGTTAACGGTTCCCCATCGAAGGTGAGGAGGGTTGAACAAAGTACCCGTTTTACAATCCATAGGACCGCCGACGGATATTCCCACCCTGGATGGAATCAAATCTCCTGTCAGACCGATGATTTCGGAAGAGAGCCTCTCGATGAAGCTCTGAAAACCGAGCTCTGGTTCGGTCAGGAACTCTGCTCTTGCGAGGATGTTGAGAGTTTCATCTCCGAGAACGACGGCCGTTTTCGTACCTCCCACATCTATGCCAAGGAGGGTTCTTTCTTCAATCAACTCCATCGCTTTCCTTCATGATCTCGCCTCATTCAAACCTGAGCGTGTGGAGACCGAACTGCCTGTAGGGGAGCTCGACTTTACCGTCAATTACCGGGAGCTCGCGCACTTTATCCTCGAGAACGTTCGAAATCCAGCATCGTTCAAAGGCCAGTCCAGTACTGATCTTTGCTACTCCCCGCCTCCCTTCTACTTCAGCGAGCCGGAGTACGTAACCGCTCTTCTCGGAATGCTTCAAGGCGAGTACCTTGAGGTTTCTCGTTGAGATTTGCAACACGGCTGTTTCAAGATCTATCTTTCCGTCAATCTTGATCATCTCCTTGTTAAGGTCCTCGGCTTCCTCGACCACCCTGACAGCATCCTCTCCATCATGAGAGAACAACGAGTAGGTGAAACGATGCCTTCCCTCATCTGCAAAGAAATCGGGATAAATGGGCGATCTAAGAAGTGTAAGAGATATATCTGAACCGTTGCAGGAATGACCATGCTTTCCGTCATTGAGAATAGCTACGGCAAGACCTGGCTCTTCCAGCTCGACCCAGCGATGGGCCGGAAATTCGAATCGGGCATCTTCAAAGGTGTTTCGAACCCTCGTACTTCTCCTTGAGTATCCCGCGGAGAGATCACATCTTACTTCTCTAGAAAGAATGCTGACGGGAAAGTGAGCCTTGAGAAGAGTCCTTCTAGTGTGCCAGTCGATATCGTTTTCAATATCCAGTCTCCTTGAAGAGGCGTTCAATATGTATCTCTGCACTATAGAGCTTCCTTCATACTCGTATCTCGCCTGAACGACCTTTCTCACTGGACCGCTCTCAATCGTCCTCACATCGAGGGCGGTCAGTCTCTTGCCAGATATCTCGTAATCGTGATCGATATCCCACGCATCCCAAGCAACTGGAATGTCCTTGTATACGTAGAGACAGTTCCCTGGGCCGGAGGTTACTTCTCTTTGAAGTTGCTTATCAAAAACGGAAACACTTCCATCGGGGTTTACTTCAACACGCAAAAAGCTGTTTTCGAGGACGGGATCACTTTCTATAGCGTGTTCCTCGACCTCTCCACCGATACACTCGAAAACCTCGCTCGAAAACGGTTGAATATACAGATCTGAGCTGTAAATAAACCTTCCGTCATATGTTCTCTGGCTTGCCAGAAGTTTGCCCACCCGGTCATAGAGATTCATTTCATTGTCGTCAATAAATATTGATTGTTGAGGGTAAGATCCAACATTGATTACGGTCTTGAGAGAAGGATTTCCATCGCCAACAGAGTCAAGTAGAGTACCGGTTATTTCATTTGCCTCTCTGATTAGCTGACCAAGTTCATCTTCGGCCTGGATGTGAGCTTCATTTATGGATGAACCGGGAAGAATGTCGTGAAACTCGTTACGAAGTAGTATCTCCCACAGTTTTCTGACTTTTTTGAGCGGATACTTTTCTCTACTGCAGACCATAGCACCGACGGCTTCCAGTCTGTACAGAGCGTCTTCAGCATCTTTATGCAGCTTCTTTGTTCTTGCCTGGCTAGTATATGTTCCTCTGTGGAGCTCGAAGTACAGCTCGTCGTCCCAAACGGGCAGTTCCAGAGTGGAAGGCAACTCCTTGAAATAGTTCGTCAAGGGGGCCATTTCGAGTTTCGGCATGCCAGGATACTCTTTGAGCCTTTCATAGTATTCGACCATCTCGTCTGTCGGACCGCCGCCGCCGTCGCCGTAGCCAAAGGTGGTTATTGTCTTATCGTAAACTCTTTTATCCTGGAAGTTCTCCCATGTGCCAAGAATCGCTTCTGGATTAAGCATTCCGTTGTAACCCCCGAGAGGGTTATCGAAGAAATGGCAGACTACTTCACTGCCATCCAGCCCCCTCCACAAGAAGAGGTCGAGAGGGAAACGATTCTTCTCATTCCACTTCAGCTTGGTCGTCGAGAAGTATTCTATTCCCGCTTCCTTCATGATTTGAGGAAGTATCCAGGAGAAGCCAAAGACATCTGGAAGCCATGCCACAGAAGATCTCATCCCGAACTCCTCTTCGAAGAACATCTGGCCGTATAGAAACTGCCTGGCAAGTGATTCGGCGCTGGAGACGGTGCAGTCGCTCTCAACCCACATTCCGCCGATCGCTTCCCATTTGCCCTGCGAAATCTTCTCCTTTACCCTCTCGAAGAGATCGCGATCGTTCTCCTTCAAATCCATGAACATTTGAGCCGAAGACTGAAGATAAACGAATTCCGGAAACTTCTCCATCATTCTTACGGCATTGGCGAAGGTCCTTCTGATCTTCCTCTTGGTCTCATCTATCGGCCAAAGCCAGGCATAGTCAATGTGTGACTGACCGGTAACATGAACGGTGCCCATCGCACTATGCTTGTCTCTCAAGCTGGCTATATTACTCGCGAGTTTCTCACGGGCCTTCATGACCGTGCGGCGATAATTGTCGGTCAGTCTGTTCCCTTCAGACTTCTCAAACCTCGGGGATTGCCAGATCTCGTTTACGCTTCCATATGTATGGTGCCCGAAAAGAGTCGGATTGTCAGGGGCCGTCTTGAAGTACTGATCAGTAGATCTAGGAAGCTCGATCTCGGAGAGGCAGTCGCTTATGATTTTCAGTAGCTTCTCTGAGAGGAATTCATCTCTGGTTGCCTCAAGAACCTCGATCGCGACCGTAAAATCGAGATATGTGCTTGATATGGATCTATCTTGAAGGAGCAGCTCGGCGCCTTCAAAGACCGGATCGGGCAAGTGAGTACCGAACAGCCCCTTCGGCACTGTCTGTATATCAATTACGTGGCTCTTCCCATCAGCAAACTCTGTTAGGTCAAGAAACTGATGATATACATTTATCTCGCCAAAAGAACGGCCGTCAATCAAGACCAGACTCTCTCCTCCGGGAACCGCTTTGAGGTAGAGCCTCTCTCCGTCTTCAGGTTTTTCTGACTCTATGGAGGTTCTGAACCACACCGGGAATTTTGTCTCATCCCACCGGTAGCCCACGGAGATCTCCTTCCAGCCTTTCTCGGGCGGTCTTTCCGCGCCGGAATCACTGAATCTCCATCCGCCAATCGCTTTTCTCTCGATCAAAGTATACGGGAAAAGCTCAGCTAGTTCCTTTCTAAGCTTTGTACAGTACTCATTTCTAGAATGATACACGGTGCCCCCTCCAGTCTTTCACAACTTATCTTTCCGCGTATTCGATTAACGAAATTCCAGCTCAGCCGAGCTCTTTCATGGCTCTATCGAGATCCTCCGAAAGGACTTCAATTTCTTCTAGACCGGCATGAATCCTTATCAGAGATACATTGTCACCGGGGTCCCTGTGAGAAACGGCGTACGGAGAGATCAGACTTTCATACCCGCCCCAACTGACGGCTCTCCTGAAAAATCTCAGGGAGTTCACGAATTTCTTTATCCTGTCGATATCCCGGGTCTTAAGCTTAAACGAGAAGAGGCCCGATCCTCCCCTCATCTGCTTCTTGGCAAGCGCATATTGCTCCGAGCTCTCGAGCATCGGATACAAAACGGATTCGACGGCTTCACTCTTCTGTAGCCTTCTGCTGAGCTGCATAGCGTTCTGGAAATGCACGGGCATCCGGATATGCAGAGTCCGGATCCCCCTCAGAATAAGCCAGGCAGCAAAGGGATCGGGAACGGCTCCAGTGTTGAGAAACTCTTTTTCGAATATTCTTCTGACATCCTCATCGGACCCTGCTACAACTCCTCCTACGACATCGCTGTTTCCGCCCAGATACTTGGATGCGGAATGGACTACCAGGTCTATTCCGAAATCGATCGGATTCTGGTAGATGGGAGTCGCCCAGGTGTTGTCTATTATCGTCTTCACACCCCTCATCCTGGCCAGTGAAGATACTTCCGTCAAGTCTTGCAGCTTAAAAGTGAAAGTAGTGGGACTTTCGAGATAGATAATCTTCGTGTTGGGTCTAAGAGCTGCCTCGATCTCATTCACATCGTTACCTTCCACATAGGTATGTTCCACTCCAAATCTGGCCAGATACTGGGTTACATAGGTGGATGTCCAGCTGTAGCAGTCCCTGACAGTTACTATGTGATCACCGCTCTTCAAGAAAGCGGAAATACTCGAAACGATTGCCGCAACTCCAGATCCGAAAAGCTTTGCCCTCTCCGCGTGCTCCAGCGCAGCCAGTTTCTCCTCGAGAATATTTACTGTAGGGTTGTTTCCTCTGGTGTACAGAAAATGGTTCGTCTCGTCTGAAAGGGCCGTTGAGAACTCGTCAAAGCCCTTGAAAGAGAAGATCGAAGTTTGAAATATGGGAGGATTTACCGCCCCGCAAGGTAGATCGTCTTCACCCAGATGATGCAAAATCTCAGTTACGTACTTCTTTTCCATCCTCAAGATCCTCCAATCATTATCCTTTGACAGCGCCTTCGGTAAGTCCGGCTATTATATATCTCTGTGCAAAGGCGAAAACTATCATAGTTGGTAAGAGAGAAACAACAAGTCCCGCGCTCAAAACGTCCCAGCTTATCCCGGCCTTAGAGATGAACGAGTTCAACGCTACCGGGACAGTCATCTTTTCATCGGAGAAGATGAACATCGATGCCAGAAAAAGCTCATTCCAGATATTCACGAAGGCGAAACTGAAAATCGCTGCAAGTCCGGGCCTCGTTAGCGGGAAAACCACTTTGAAGAGCGCCTGCAAAGTACTGCAACCATCGATCACGGCAGCTTCTTCAAGGGAAACCGGTATCCTGTCGAAGAAACTCTTTGACATGATCGTGCTGAAGGCAATTACCATAGTTACATATAGGATAAACAACGTAGAAAGCCTATCGGTCATACCGTAGTTTGCCAGCATGACAAACAGAGGAGCCATCAGAATGAACGGAGGAACCATCTGAGTGAAATACATGGCTAACAAGGTACCGTTTCTGAATCTCTTCGCTCGAATTCGCGACAGTGCATATCCACTGAACATAGATATTAGCATGGCGGCTAAAGCAGCCGCAAGGGCCACTATTGCGCTGTTTCGAAAGTAAACTCCGAAGTTAGCAAAGCCAAACAACTTCGAATAGCTTTCGAAGGACAGCTTTGAAGGGAGGTATTTCAAAGGAAATGTGTAGATCTCCCTGGGGCCCTTGAGGGATGTAACAACAACCCAGTAAAGAGGTAGTAGAGCCGCAATCAGATACAGCCCCAGAGCGATGACTTTGAAGACCTTACCCAGCACCTTCATGACTGTCTTCATACAGTTACCTCCTTACGGGAAGAGATATTCAGGAAAATAATCGCATACAGTAACAACATAGACATGATTATGAATCCTATCGCGGCTCCCTGACCGTAGTCATAGAACTGATAGATTCTGTTTATCATGTGTGTCGCCAGTATCTGAGTTGAATTGGCCGGCCCACCGCCGGTCATTCCATAGATTATCTCCGGGAAATTCATTATCCACATCGTCCTGAGCAGGACCGTGCTAACGATTGTCGGCCTAATGTACGGTATCGTGATCTTGAACAACTGCTTAAACCTGTTTGCCCCATCTATTCTCGAAGCCTCATACAGCTCATTCGGAACGGACTGGAGTGCGGCAAGCAACATGATTGCGAAGTAAGGAATTCCGTACCAAACATTTGCGATAATCACCGACATCATGGCAAACTTAGGATCTGACAGAAAACCTATTGGGTTACTAATAATCCCAACTCTTACCAGAATGTCATTGATTATCCCAAACTGACCGTTGAACATCCACGCCCAAATGAGACCTATGGCAAATCCCGACACCGCCCATGGATAGAAAACGAGAGCCGAGTAGATTCCTCTCCCCTTGAAGGGTTTTCTCATTAGTAGTGCCAGTCCGAAGCCAAGGCCGAACTGGAAAATCAGAGAAAAAAAGACCCAGACAAGTGTGTTGATCACTATTCTTACGAAGTCGAAATTTCTGTCGGTTATGATCGCTTTGAAGTTACCAAACCCAATGAATCCAGTATCAGAGAGGTCAAACATGTTATAGCGCTGGAACGCCATAACCCCGCCACGGATAATGGGTGTGTATGTAAAAACTATAAGAAGGATGAAAGCCGGAATCATCATTACGAAAAACTTCCAGAAATTCTTTCTCAAAATCAACACCTCTCAGAACATCTCTCTGCCTGCTCTAGAAAAACGGCACGGCGGGCAAATCTCGAACTGTCTCTGCGCCGTGCCGAATCGTCAATCAGTCAGTATCTTTCAGTTTCTTATCAGTCTTCCCAGTACTCGGCCCACTTCGCGGCAACGGCTTCGACTGTGGTATCACCGAGGAGCAGAGATTGCATGTCCTGCTGGTGAATCTCCGGCCAACCAGGCCACTTTTCGGAGTCAAGAGGATAGGACGCGAAGATGTACTTCTCCGGGTGACTCATCATGTAACTCCATGCCGTATAGACGCCGGAACTGAAGTATGGATCATTCTCATATGTGGAAGAATGGATTGGAAGCGGACCGTAACTCTTGCTGAAGTATGCGTTTACCTCGGGGCTCGAAATATACTTTATGAACTCCCATGCCTCTGCTTTGTGCTTGGAATATGAGGGGATTCCGAGTCCGCTGAATCCGTAGTCCATATAGGCCTTGCCGGAGGGACCTACCGGGATGGGCACCACAGTGTAATACTCTCTTCCGAGCATCTCATCCACAAGGGCGACCGTATCCGGATCCTGAATGAGGAACGGAGTGATACCCGATACAAAGGCATTCACCTGTTCGTTGAATCCCCAGTTGATTCCGTCTGCAGGGACTCCACCCTCGAAAAGCCTCACATACATTTTAAGACCCTCGATGGCTCTGGGGTCATCGAAATAGGCTTCTCCGGATTTCGTCTTATAAATATTGGCTTCATCGATGTCGCTTAGGAAAGAAGTGGCTATAAGATCTGAGAACTTGAACTCCCATGATTTTCCTCTGAAACCGAATCCATACTGGTTCTTATCGGGATCAGTGATGTCGATAGATAGCTCGACAAGCTCGCTCATAGTCTTTGGAATGTAACTTACGCCGAGTTTCTCCAGAATATCGGTTCTTACAAATAAACCCTTGATGAAGAAAAACTGAGGAACAATGAATGCCGTGTCATCGACGGTTCTTGCGGCCTGATTGGCGACAAAGGTAAGAGTATCATTGTGCTCCCAACCGGCAAGGTAGCTCTCGAGATTCTCTAGCTTTCCGTTGTTGACGAACTGCTTCACCGTATAATCCCTGACTTCGATAATGTCGAGTGGCTGATTCGTGTTGAGCATGAGAGTTGCCCTTTGATCTGCCTGCTCGTATGGAGGAGATATCAGGTTGATCTTGATATCAGGGTTCTTAGCCTCGAAATCTGCAATTATCTCCTTGATTACCTGTGTTCTTGCAGGACTGGTGAGAACCTCGATGAAGTTCAGAGTAACTACGCCAAACGAGAAGACTCCGATAAGCACTACCAGTAGTAGCGAAAGAACTACTTTCCTTTTCACTTGAATTCCCCCTTTTCTCAGTTTTTTGGTGCTAGTTTGAAAGCACTTTATCCATCAAGTAACTGAAAATCGCATAACTCGCAGCCCCCGTAGAGAATGCTCGAAACTGATTCGTAAAACCTTTTATGAGTTGAACACTGCCCCTCGAAAAAAGGTTAGATTCAAACGAATCCTTTAGTGCTTCGAAGAAAACTTCTCCAAACTCTAGAAGCCGCCCATTGACTACAACTGCTTCGGGACCTACAATGTTTGAAACAAGAGCTGCGATACGACCGAGTTCGTCACCCACTCTCCTCAGAACAGAATTCATTTTTTGCCCACCGTTGAATCTCCTGTCCAAGAAATCATCGATTTTCCCGCAGTTGACTCCGATTTCCTTGTTCAAGTCACTGACGACCGTATCCAGACTAAACCGGCTATTCTCAACTTGGCTATTGCAGAAGCTCTTGATAAGAGCGTAACTGATCTGACCGGAATATCCGGAGCTTCCGCTGTAGATCTCGTCGTTCAATATGATCCCTGCCCCAACACCTTCATCAAAATACATACTGATGAACGATCTGATATCTCTGCATTTTCCAAAGCACTTCATTCCGAAGGCTGCGCCATCGGCATCACTGACGAGAAACACGGGCAAACCAAACTTTTCGCGGGTAATCTCTCCCACCGGGAAATCCTTCCAGTCGCTCAAACCGTAGGGGGCGTAAATCACTCCTTTATCTTTATCCAGAGGAGAGGGAGCTCCAATACCGATGACATCGACATCAATGCCATTTCTGAAACATTTGTTCAGCAACCTCTGAACGACTTCAAAGAGATGGGCAGTAGCATCAGCTCTAGTCAGGTTAGAGACTTCTTTGCTCACCGATTCAAGGAGCTTACCACAAGCCGTCATGACCACTCCAGATGTGCTTCCCCTTGCAAGATTCACTCCAATAGCTGCTGCAGCATCGCCCCGAACTCTCATAGGGATAGGTGTTTTGCCGACTAGACCCGTCTTCAAACCCGGGGTTTCTTCGACAATATTCAGATCCAGAAGCGAGGCAATTATGGCAGAAATTGTTGTCTTGGTGAGTTCGGTTTTCCTCGCGATTTCAACTCTTGAAATATCCGAATTTGCGAGCAGAAGCTGTATCACTCTTCCTATGTTCTTTTCCCTAAGATCACCGGGCTTCGTTATCACTTTCGGGCACCTCTGAAACTCAATTTGATTATTTAGTAATAGTTTCTTACTAAATATTATATAGGACACGATGCTGAGTTCAAAGAAGAATCAAGTCCTATTATTCCCGTTGAGTGGCGATTATCTCAGGCCAAAGGTGATTAAAGTCAATGGTTGCCATAGCGCGAAAAGCAATGATGAGAAAGAGCCAAAGCACTTCTGAGAAATATCTTTCAGGCGCTTTAATCGCTAATCATAGATCCCCTGTTGGCACGAGATTGCATTGCATATAATGACAGAATTGGTGAGGGAGTGAGTGAACTTGACTATGAGTTGTTTCATGTGCACTAGAAGACGAGGGTTTTCTCTTATCGAAATGCTTATTGTTCTCGCGGTACTTGCCGGCCTTATCGCTGTCATTGCACCTATAGGGGTGAATACGCTTCGGAAATCACACGCCGTTTCAGTTGCAAAAGATCTTAAGACGCTTTCCAGTGTTTTTTCAAGTAAGATCTACCTGGGCGGGGAATTGCCCGAAGTTATCGGCGAACTCGGGAGAAATGTTGATGGCCGTTCCTTCGGCGCCGCATGGAAGAAGAACGATGATGGCCAGTACAACTACTTCGTATTCACAAATCGCAGTGTAGACTTCGAGACTGTCTCGGGTGTCCTAATCGATTCAAGACAGGGAATTCCCTTTGGAATAGACGACTTCACTTTTCTCGACGGTGGGTTGGGAAGAGAATCACTTGATTCCGAAACTATTTACTACAGTCTGGTAGGTGAAAATTCCGTCGCCCCGCTCACCGAATTCGGATCTACCTTCGATGAAATAAGCGAAGGATTGAAAACTCTTATTCAAGAGTTTTTCGTGAATCACGGACGATACCCCAGAGATTGGATAGATAGGGAGTCCGGCATAGACTATAGGTTTGAAGATCTCTCGCTTGACGCTTCTTTCTGGGCTAATAGTGCATTTGGTGGCGTTGTTTATAAGCCGGCAGGTAAAGTTCTCAGAGTCAGTCCAGACAATGGTTATAAGTTTGTCTTTAACTTTCTGGGATCATCTGAAAAGGGCGAACTTACCGAGAGGCTAAATTGGGACCTGATTTACAACATCGGAAACGACTCCGCAGACACTGACTGCTGGTATTTTCACAGTCTCGAGGGAAGAAAGATAGATATCTCAACCCTGGAAATAGTGAAGATCAGCTAAATGGGTTAAATGGAGACACTAACTCGACCAAAACTTGACCGTTTCAGTTTTGACAAAGGACTGAGACGGTGAAGCAAGTTCAGATTATGGTATGCGACGTTTTACAGCTAGACAAACAAAGTCATTCGAACTTGTTTCGGGACCCGGTTTTGGATCGGTTGCGCGTTGTGCGTAAAGATTACACAGATTTGAAGGTTTTTCCATAGCATCTCCATCGGGGGCTGAAAAAAGTTCATGACGGAATGTGGCATTCTCGGAATTGCCAAACGTTGTCGTCATGTTAGTATTCTTTCAAAGACTATTCGAATCGTGACGCGAAGCGGTTTTCGGAATAACCATCGCTATCATTCCCGCCATGACTTCTTGGAAGTCCTTCACGTTGTGATCCGAACTTGTTTCGGGCGGGATCTTCGAAAAGCGGCAGGGTCGAGGGTAGCAGGTACGGTTGGAAAAACTAAAGAACGCTCTTCTCCCGCGAGCGGAACTGGCCAGTCGAAACATGACTGACCTGCGAAAGCAGACTGGCTTCTGAATGACTCCCGCTGAAAGCGGCATCACTTCCCTGGATGTTCCTCCAGGCATCACTTCCCGACTCAGTCGCCCTTGCCTCCTGCCAAAGGAAGCCTTGAATCCACTGATGTTCTTCAGTGCATTGCGCCCAATAATCTATTTTTCCTCGCGCCAACGAGCGTCGCTTCCTGCCGTAGGTAAAATCACTTTTGCCTTGTTGATTGATCCCGGCGGACGGTGGACCGTTGACGAACAACGTTATTTTATCAGCGTTCACGGCTCTTTGCCCGGCGAAGTCGGCAATGGTCTTTGCGAAGCAAAGGCTGCTGCATGAAGTGCGACTTGCCAGGCGGAGCCGACTGGCTTTCTAATCGCATCTGGCGATGGCATACCCCAGCCCCGAGACTCTATATCCGTTTTTCTTGGCTCTCTATAACAAGCTCTTTCAACTCCCTGCCATCGAAGACTCTTATCAAGTGGTTATTGGTATCGGCTATGTACAGTAATCCTTTGTGAAACTTGACGTCATTGGGTTCGAACAGGCCGAGGTTTGAACATTTATCGCCGTCCAGAGTACATGTACCCTCCCTTAGGTTCTTTATTACCGT
The DNA here is from genome assembly GCF_003664935.1 of Mesotoga sp. H07pep.5.4. Classification (NCBI taxonomy): domain Bacteria; kingdom Thermotogati; phylum Thermotogota; class Thermotogae; order Kosmotogales; family Kosmotogaceae; genus Mesotoga; species Mesotoga sp. H07pep.5.4. Next base: position 75,437 of record NZ_JFHM01000011.1, on the reverse strand, counting down.
CTCGACGCGCCTGATTCCGAGATCGATCTTCCTTATTGCGTGATTGTAAGTGTCGGCTACGTAGAGAAATCTGCCTTCACCGTGAATTCCAATAGGATGCTGGAACAAAGACCTCTTGAGAATCCCGTCCACATAACCGAAGGAGAATAGACCACTTCCGGCAACTGTTTGTACCGTCCCGGCTTCCAGATCTATAAATCTGATTCCAGAGACTTCAGAGTCGGCCACATATAAGCTGTTTCTATCGAGAAACAAACCGCTGGGCTGCGCAAAATTAGCGTCTTTCAGTTGCCCGTCTTCGACGTTCTCTATTCCGCTTCCCGCAAATGCACTTATAGTGTTGTTTTCAAGATCCAATCTCCATATTTGGTGCATTCCCGCCATTGCAATGTACAAGAATCTGCCATCAGTTTGGAGATCCCAGGGCGAGTTAAGTCTTGCTTTCGAAGCGTCTCCATTGTAGTTCCAATCGTAGTCCTGAAATCCGTCGCCGGACAGTGTACTGAGATACCTTTGGTTCATATCTGCGATACGTAATGCGTGGTTCTCGGTGTCGGCAACGTATAGTCTGCCATTAGAGTAGACTATTCCTTGAGGTTTGTTGAGGCGCGCATTTTCGAAAGACCCGTCCTCTAAGCCACTTTGACCGCTCCCGATCTGATCGATTGCCTTCGCCACAAAAGGAGTAGAAAGCTCCGTTAAGAGTATCCTATTGTTATTCGTATCGCTTATGAATAGATTCTCTCCGTCGCCAAAGGCAATCTTCCCGGGGAAAGAGAGATTGGATTCACTCTTGGAAAGCTCTAGCTTAACCGGGATTCTCTTCTGGCTAAGAACTCCCTTCCTCTTTCCTTCTTCGAGAGCCTTTGAGATCTCATGTGAAAGGTATTCTCGCTTTCCCTCTCCCGATGTCTTAGACAGTATCTTTCCATCAGGCCCAATAAGAACATATGAGGGCCACGCACGGATCACATATCTTTCCCAGAGGAAGTAATCATTATCGATTACTACCGGATGTTGGATCTCATATCGTTGGACTGCCGCTCTTATGTTACGCTCATCATGCTCATTTTCGAATTTCGCCGAATGGACGCCAATTACTACGAATGGGCTATCCTCATACTTCTTTTCGAGCCATTTGAGGTCCGGAATAACATGAATACAGTTTATACAGCAGTATGTCCAGAAATCGAGCAGAACCACATAACCCTTCAGATCAGCAAGGGTCAGAGGTCTCTCGACATTTATCCACTTGCAAGACTCCGGAAATTCTATCGCTCTTCCATACAAATCGATCACCTCTTTCGAGCTTTGACTATAGAAGAAGGATAATGGATCATGCTCTTCCGTTCCAATGGAAAGGATCGCCTCTGTTATTAAAGAAGCTTTCAAAACATTCTATTTGCTTGCACAGAGTCAGCCAAAGAGCCCTTCTCAACAGCGCCTTCTTACAGATAGTCTTGCAGATGAATTCCAAATGATCAGGCTCCTTCAGGAAGGAGAATCAAGGCGGTCGAAGGAGACAATGAGCATAAAAAAGCAGCGATGTTAGGCCCTTGAAAACCTTCAATTGGAGCACTTCACTTATGCATTACGCTTGTGGAGTTCCTTATCGTAAGCTTGACATCGATAATCGTATCGGGGACTTCCTTTCCAGACAGTATCTTTGATAGAGCAACCACCGATTCCGACCCGAGGGTTCTGGGATCCTGATCGACGGATGTTAGCGTGGGAATCGTTATCGGAGCGATGAGGTTGTTGTCATAACCCACCACAGATACCTCATCAGGGACGTTGATTCCCTGATCAGTTAAGAAACCTATGACGCCTGCCGCGACAAGATCGTTAGCCGCGATCACCGAGTCTACTTCAACCATTCTCTCAAGAAGCTCTCTCGCTCCGTTGTAACCGGCCTCGTAATCGTATCCACATATGACAATGAGCGACGGGTCGTACTCTATTTTTTCCTCTTCGAGAGCCCTTCTGTACCCCGTGTACCTATCGAGCGTCGTGTATTTGCCGGCATCCTCGCTCGAAGCCACTTCACCAATCGTGTCTATGGTACATGGGCTGGACCAGAAGCCGGCGAGGAAGCCAACCCTCTTCCTTCCCAGTCTGAGCAAGTACTTTGTCGCAAGATACCCGCCCTTAACGTTGTCAGTATAAACATGAGGCTTAGACTTGAAGACGTTTCGCCTTCCGACAACTACTATCGGGAGCTCCTTGAAACTCTCTATTTGCGGAAGAGGATCCCCGGTGGAAACCGGACAGTAGATGAGACCATCCACAACCGTTCGAGAGAGACTGTCGATCGCAGCTTTTTCGACTTCCCTCTTTCCGTCGGAAGTGGAGATAATTATTACATGATCGATCTCTCCCGCCTTCAGAATGGCTCCCGCAATCATCGCGCTGAAAAAGGGTTGGGAAACATCTGGAACTAGCATGCCTATGACATTAGTGGTCTGGCCCTTCATGAATCTGGCTCCAACATTTGGTTTGTAATTGAGCTTTTTGACTGCATCCCAAACTTTTACCTTCAAGTCTTCTTGCACAGGCCTTGAACCATTTAGGACTCGAGAAACCGTTGCGGCCGAGAGGCCGGCGTAATCAGCAACCTGTTTTATGGTAACCCTGTCGCTCTTTCTTACAGCACTTCACCTCCTTGACCGGAAAAGGACTTGAGAAAAGGCAACGCCACTAAGCTTATTATAACCAGAAGAGTAACTATGCCAAAGGTCGAATTGAAAGCTGCAAGGTCAATCTCCGCTCCCCCACTCGAAGAGAAACGCTGCATCAGGAATCCCGTGCCAGACTGAAAAATGATTACAGAGATGAAAGTGAAGAGGTTCATACCTCCAAAGAGAGAACCTCCACGGCCTCTGGCTGCCAGATCGTTGACACCTGCAGTAAGATGATCGTAGGTTATACCGGCAAAGAATCCCAAAAAGAATCCGACCAGTCCCGGTATAAGAATCGGCAGCCGGCTCCTCATAGAAAACCAGAAGAAAACCCACGAAGCACCATAGGAAACACATGAAACGGTTATCGCAGGGAGCCTCAATCTTGCCGGCCTTGCGATGTATGCCCCTACAAAGTTTCCGACCATCACTCCTATGCTTATCAGCGTCGACCATAAACTCGCCGTTCCATACGAAACACCGTAAGAAGTCTGGTACCAGGAAACAGCCCAGAGACCTTGCAGTGACATCAGGGCACCAAACGACGTTCCCCAAAGGACAAGCATCAGCTTTAGCTGCCTCGACCTGAGGATCTTTCGGAATGAATTTTTTAGATTATCTAAAAAACCTTTTCTTTCAATTTTGCCATCAATTGAGATCACAGGATCTCTCCTCCTGAAAGCGATTAGAGACGCTGCAAGAGCAAAATTCAAGAAGGCGAGAAAGACGAAGACATTTCTTCTGCCAAACTCGTCGAGAGCAAAGGCAAGAGGAGCGACTGAAATCACCGCGCCAAAGTTCCCAAGAGTGTAAGTGATTCCCGAAAAGAATGAGTATTTGTCTCTGTGAAAGGAGTGCGACTGGTAAACAAGCACTCCGGAAAGCATTGGCGCAAGTCCAAAGCCCGTTAAAAGACGACCTACACCTAGCATCGTCGGATTCGAAGCGAAACCGAAAAGTAGCGCCCCGATTCCGGTTGTAAGCATCCCTAGCGAAACTATCCTAAGCGGTCCAAATCTGTCGTTGAGTGCGCCGCTTATCGGTTGCATGAATGCGTACGCGTAGAAATACAGACTGGAAATGAATCCGACAAGGGAAGCGCTCATTCCCCATTCCGTCGAAATCGCAGGAAGGCTTACAGAAGCGGATACCCTGAAAAAATACGAAAAGAAATATGCCGATACAAGCAGGCAGTATATTGGAATCTTACCCTTATTGTTTGAAATCATGGCTCCTCTTTCACTCATATATTGCCTCCAATATCTGGAAAAGCTTTTCCCAACATCGTGAAATTGCACCGTTTTCCCCATATAATTTGAATTATCTCTTTGAAAACTCAAAGAAGCCTAAGTGAAAAACTCTCGTAAAAAGAACAGTAGCTTTCTTCTTTACTTTTCGTAAATAGTATACATTAAGAGTTTGGTGAAAACAAATATCTGTCTCAGCTTTTTGGAATTTCCCCATCTTATGAAGTATAATCTATCTGATTGAAATGGCAAACGTTTTCCGATTTCGAGGAGGTGGATTGTTGTGAAGAAAGTTCTTCTGTTTTCGCTAGTTCTTGTTATTGCTGCATCAGTTCTTGCATCGTACCCTAACAGGTCAGTAACTCTCGTTATTCCATGGGCGGCCGGCGGGATCACCGACAGAGTGGGAAGGGCATTTGCACCTTATCTAGAGAAGTACCTGGGAGTTCCCGTTGTCGTTCTGAACCAACCGGGCGCTTCCGGAGCAATTGGAACGGATTTTGCTTACTCCAAGCCGGCAGATGGGTACACGCTACTTCTCTCGGCAGAGACTCCAGGAGTCTTCAGAGTTATGGGAACGGGCAAACTTGGCTTCGATAACTTCGAAGGAATTATAATGCTTGTGGAAGATACGAAAGTGGTCGTCGTTCCGGGCAACTCGCCGTTCCAGACTATGGATGAACTCGTTACCGCAATTAAGGAGAACCCCGGAAAGATAAAGATGTCATACTCTGGCCCTGGGGCCAGCGGACACATCCAGGGACTTCTGCTGAAAGAGGTTGGTCTTGATGTTTCCATGACCCCGTTCGGCGGCGGCAGCCCTGCCATGCTCGCAACAATAAGCGGTCAGGTTGATTTCACATTCGGCAACATCGGCACGGTTCTCGATTACTTGAAAACCGGTGATCTGAGAGCCCTTGCCGTATACACAAAGGGAGAGAGATCTCCTGCGATTCCAGATGTTCCTCCAATTGCGGACGCGATTCCCGAAATGGCGCGTTATCTGCCTTTGACATTCCCGAACTGTATTCTTGTAAAGGAAGGAACTCCGCCGGAGATCAAACAGGTTATTCTCGAAGCCGCTCAGAAGGCAGTTCAGGATCCGGGATGGATCGAATTCACCGAGTCAAGCTTCTACAACAGAATGCACGACGTTCAGGGCGACGCTGTTATCGAATACTGGAACCGCTGGACCTCGATCGTTGCATGGCTTCTCTATAACGCTGGAGTGGCTCCCAATAGTCCTGCAGACTTCGGAATAGAGAGATTCTGATCTATCGACGGTAGACTTCGTGTCTACCGTCTTTGGAGGTCATTATGAAAGAAAAAACGAGTGGTAGTCTCAATTTCCAGATAATCGAAGGAGCCTTCTTTGCTGTAGTCGGTGTCTTCATAATTGTAGTCTCATCTGGGATGAACCCTTACGGTTCCTGGTCACTTGCGCCCGGTCTCTTTCCATTGATAATGGGTGTAATACTTTTAGTGCTTGCAATATCTCTAATATTCCAGGCGGTAAGAAGCAAGAGTTTCAAATCGGGTGGTTTTGACAAGGTTGATTGGCTCAGAATTACAATTTCAATGGCACTTACGTTCATATATGTCTGGCTTCTTCCGATGATTGGCTTCATTGCTATTTCAATTCCTTATCTGGCCTCGATGCTGCTCCTACTTGGAGAGAAGCGTTGGTGGCTGCTGGGCATAATCTCTGTGGGGACTACTCTTGGCCTGTATTACGCCTTTGGTGTTCTACTGAGTGTCTACCTGCCTTGAGAAGGTGATGTGCAAATGATTGAACAGATACTCGCCGCGATAGATCTCAGGTTCATTTTCCTGGTATTTGTCGGTGCCTTCGCCGGACTTGTTGTAGGCGCAATGCCGGGGCTTTCCGTCACAATGGCCACCGCAATTCTGGTTTCGGTAACTTTTACATGGGCGGTCAACGACGCTATGGCTCTTATGATGGGGGTGTATGTCGTCGGAGTCTTCTCCGGGGCTATATCCGCGATACTCATAAACATCCCAGGAGCTCCCGCATCGGTCGCAACGACACTTGACGGCTTTCCTATGACCATGAAAGGACAGGCCAGAAAGGCTTTACGAGTTGCTACCGTCTATTCTTTTGTTGGTACCCTTTTTGGTCTGATAATGCTGGCCTTACTCGCAAAACCAGTTACAAAGATTGCCCTACAGTTCTCGCCAATGGATTACTTTCTGCTTGCCCTCTTCGGCCTTACCACTGTCGGATCCTTGACGTCAAAGAACTTCCTCAAAGGATTGATCAGTGCAACACTGGGAGTAATAATAAGCTTGATTGGAATCGATCCGATTATGGGCACACCGAGATTCACTTTCGGCTCGATGAAGCTTCAAGCAGGTATTTCGCTGATAGCAGCTCTGATCGGCCTGTTCGGTTTTTCGGAGATTCTCGTTCAGATAGGGCAGCGCTCACTCGAACCGATAGCCGGTAAGCTGGGGAAAGAGAAGGTCGGTTTTCGGCAACTTATGAGGCACATTCCCCTTTCACTCCAGTCGGCTGTGATAGGGACCTTCATAGGTGCGCTGCCAGGCACGGGAGGCCCAGTAGCTTCTCTAATTGCTTACGATCAGGCGAAAAAGACGGTCAGAAAACCCGAAGTTCCATTTGGCGAAGGGGCCGTTGAAGGGATAGTTGCAAGCGAATCTGCAAACAATGCCTGCATAGGAGGCGCACTTATACCCATGCTGACACTTGCTGTGCCCGGAGACGCCGTTACTGCCGTTCTTCTGTCTGCAATGTACGTCCACGGCTTGAGACCCGGTCCTCTGCTTTTCACGCAGACTCCCGACCTCTTCTACGTAATACTGGCTGCCGGGTTAATTGGATCGTTGTCGATAATTGCTCTTGGAATCGGTGTGGCTCCACTAATGGCAAGGATGGTACTGATTCCGAAGAAGATCCTCCTTCCTGTGGTCGCAATCTTGTGTATAATCGGCGCTTATGCAATAAATTCAAGTGTTTTCGACGTCCTGATTATGGCCATCTTTGGTCTAATTGGCTTCGTCATGAGAAGGAAGGGATACTCGGTGGCGCCAATGGTTCTCGGTATTGTGCTGGGATCATTGATGGACGCTAACTTTAGAAGGGCGGTATCGCTTGCTTCGGCAGGAGACAATCTGATAATCTCAATGTTCTCAAGACCCATCAGCATTATTCTTATTGTCTTCATTCTTATATCACTGTTTTCCAATTTCAAGTTTGTCAAGACCGGGGTGAGAAAACTCTTCTCCGGAAGGTCTGACAAAGGAAAGGAGCATTGAAAATGATAGCCTTTGCTTCAAAGCATAATCTTTCGGGTAAGCTCTCTGTGCCCGGTTCAAAGAGCCATACAATAAGGGCGGTCCTGATCGCCGCCATGGCAAAGGGACTCTCAACCATAAAAAACCCTCTTCCGAGTCAGGACTGTCTTTCGGCGACGAGAGCTGCCAGGGCATTCGGATCCGATGTGAAAATTGAAAAGGGAGTATGGACGATAAAGAGCAGCCCCGAGGGCCTAAAGATTCCCGACGATGTCATTGACTGCGGGAATTCCGGAACTACCTTCTATTTTGCCACGGCGATCTCAGGAACTTTAAGCGACTACGTTGTTCTCACAGGAGATTATCAGATTCGTAGAAGACCCGTTGTGAAACTGCTGGAGGCAATGAGAGAACTGGGGGCCTTCGCCGTCACGACGAGAAGTGACAGCGATGCGGCTCCCGTCATTGTAAAAGGACCAATGAGGGCAGGGACTATTGTTTTCGATGGAAAGATGTCACAGTACATTTCCGGAATGCTCCTGGCATCGGCGAGGCTCGAGGGAAAAACCAGGATCGAAGTTCAGAAGGCCATAGAAAGGCCTTACCTCCAGATGACCGTGGATTGGATGTGCAAACACGGGATAGAAGTTAAGTACGATGAGAAGAATTACAGTTTCTTCGAAGTGGAAGGCCCTCAGAATTACAAACCGGTCGACACTGCTATTCCCAGCGATTGGGAATCAGTCGCTTTTCCACTGGTGGCTGCGCTCGTAACTGACTCGGAGTTAGTAATAGAGGACCTGGATCTCTCGGGCAGCCAGGGCGACGCCGTAATCATCGACATTCTAAAAGAAATGGGCGGAAATGTAACTCTAAACAGATCCAGCAACTCTTTGAAGGCAGTTGGAGGAAATAAACTCAGGGGAATCACCATAGACTGTTCAGACATTCCCGATGCTCTGCCCATACTCTCAGTTGCCGCCTGCTACGCTGAGGGAGACACAGTATTGACCGGAATTGAAAGTATAAGGGTAAAAGAAACCGACAGAGTCGAGGTCATGAGGAGAGAACTCTCAAAAATGGGCGCGTCGATCGAGGACACAGACCATGAGATGATCATTCACGGTGGAAAGAAACTGATGGGTGCAAAGGTCCAGAGCCACGACGACCATAGGGTTGCAATGTCTCTCTCAGTCGCTGGTCTATTCTCCGAAGGAGTAACCGAAGTCGGCAACGCCGAATGCGTCTCGGTGTCTTTCCCTGGCTTCTACGAGCTCATGAACAGCGTTGGAGCTGGCTTCCAAACGAAATAGAGAGCCCACGCCTCTAATGGGTCTAGAATCATACAACTGAGCAGGAATCAAGGGGGAAAAACAAAACCCGGCGAAAAGGCCGGGTTTTGTTTTCAGACTCATGCAAAGGATCTCAACAGGTCTATATCAAAAACAATGAACTACGTACAGTTAAACTATCTCATTGATGTGCCCATCACTTCAAGGATATTTGATTCCGGAGAAGCAAATGGAAGGTCCTCGTTTCCGTACAGCCTCTCGTCGTAGTAGTTGCGACTTCTGAAACCGACAGTTCTTCCGGCGGGGCCTGTTTCAGAAGTTTTTCCGGCGGGGCCTGCTTCAATAGAAACCATGGTACCAAACAGATGCCTGAATCCCAGATCGACACTGTAGTCATCGTAGCGATCTATGAGAATCTGTCCCGTATTGCTATGCCCGCTGTTCTTCCCGAACGCGAAGAGATTAGTGAACAGCTTAATATTCTCAATAGCGTCTCTGCCACTTGGACTGCTCTGGTAAGGCATTACAATATTCCCGTTAGTTGCTACAAGGTTCAGCATGTCATTCAGAGAGGCGTTCGCCGCTGAAAGGTTTGGGTCGTAATTCGGGTCAAAAGCAAGTCCTGACTCATCTACATAGCTTCTGAAAGTTGAATCATTCAACATGTCGTTATATAAGATATCTCCGTAGATCCTGATATCTCCTTCTTTTGACCTGATTGTGTATCTCCCGTCAATTACAGTTGCTTCTCTGCCCAGCGTTGTTCCGACCCCTCCAGGTATTCCCGCTCCACCCGTTTCTATATCTTCCTCAACCACGTAGTATCCTTTGTTCGAGAAAGAGGTCGCCTCGGTAGTGAAGGAAGGATAGTCTTCTTCGTTCTCTGAGTTGACTTTCATTATGACGGTAGTATCGAAATTCATTTCGGAAAAACCGTCGGACGGAGTTATCAAATACATGTCGACATCTGCATCTGCAATCTTTTGTCCATTACCACCACTTCCACTTATCACGTCCCAATCAGACCATGGAGAATAACTCCATTCAGACCATGTTGTTATTGCTACAGGCGCCTCGATGCTTGAATTGTGACTCCATGATCTGGGCCCCTTTTGAGATGGGCCACTCTTACCAGTGAACCTCCATTCCCATCCGGTGAAGTTAAGAGAAAAAACAACTGTTGACATTTCATATTCCGTGGGGTATCTGTTCGCAACTCGAGTTCGTTCTCTTATCTGTTGGCTGCCACCTGATGATCTTACTTCCCTATCCCACTTGAATCTGATAACTGAATAGGGGACTGAACTTTCAAAACCGCCAGTGCCTACAAGACTGTTCAGAGACGATCCCAAAAGTACATCCGACGATAAATTCACGTTATCCGCATTGTCCAGTATTCTGACGCCACCAGTAATTTCAGTTTGAGTAATCGTTCTTCTCTCCTCAATAATCGGGGATTCATTCACCGAGAGCGTTATGTCATCACTATTGATTAGCTGTCTCAATTCATCATACGTGAAAGTTTCGTCAGTTATGTTATGATTCTTCCCAAGAATATAATTCGCAGAGAGTTTCCGGTGATCATCATCAATTATCCAGGCTTCAAATTCATCTAGAAAGTCATTGCTATTGATTAGAAGAGCTTCAAGCCATTGCGTGTCTTCGTATCTTATCTGCTGTAACGTTTCAGTCTCAGTGACTTGAGAACCAGAGCTTCTCTCCGTGTCTTTCAAGTATAGACCGTGAGAATTCTGAGGAAGAGTTCCTCCCGTTTCAATGGCATTCAACATATCTTCCAGCGAGGTCGTATTTGAGTAGTGGCTTTGATAGTATTCTTCCATCTCATCGAATCTCGTTTCTAGGTCCTTTATAGTTTCTTGACTAACCTTGACACTCCCTGCTCGCAGAAACCAGGGTAAAAAACGGCTGTTGAAATCCCCCGAAGAAGCGTTGTCTACAAAGTCGATAACTGAACCTTTCACTCTCATTTCTTCTTCATCTTCTTCATAAGAATCTGCAACAATTACCTCATTGAACCCCTCGAGAAATATCCATGTTTCGCCATTCTCCACGTGTACTGCATAGTGCTTGTCCTTGAACCGTTCATCATCGTAATCACCGTCGCCATCCGTATCAACGCGTACTGTCTTTTCTGCTTTCCAATTCCCATTAAGTGCAATGTTTGCATTCTCGTACCAAACCTCACCATTGAAGATCGGTCCATCACCAGAAATATCGTCAGGATCAGGCGGAATCGTTGCGTTCATTCTGAAACCGCCATTTCCAGCTCCGCCCTGACCTACGGACCCGAAGAAAGTCGGCCCATATATCACCGATCCAGGATACCAATGGGCAGTTGAGTTACTTTCTAATTCAAATCTCGACCAATTGCTGAAGAAACGCGGGCTAACAAGACCCCAGAAGTAAGCACTCATATTCCCCTTAGAGGTCCTCACGATCGCGAGAAGTGTGTTTGGAGATGATTTGTAAGGGATTAGAACCATATCGTCGAACGTTCCTTCGGTCACTTCGTCAAAAACCTTAGTCAAATCAATTCCCGGCCTGTAGAACTGCTCGTTAGAAAATTTTGAAAACAATTCCTTCCAAGCGTTGTATTCGAGGGTATCAGTAACGAAAAGACCGAGAAAATCATCGTACATTGTGGGGGTAGAAGTAAGTGACATGTAAAAATTATCGGTTGATAAATTGAGATAGCTTTCTTCAGCAAATTTCCTCTTCAGATACCCAAAATTCGCGAAGAATGCATTCCCCCCGTTCACCTGCAATTGTGCCTTGCTAATCCTCTGAAATAACTCAGAGGTAGTTGAAGAAGTTCTGTTTAGAAGCGCAACTGAGATTACTGTAACTGACATCATTATTATAAGTGTCAACGGCAAAACAAGCCCTTTTCTCATGCGGTTCACTCCCAATCATTTCTGCATTACTGCAGTAAATGTTGCTTCACGGCTACTGTCCTGTACATTCATTATTGTGATTGCTGATTCGAGCTTTTCCAGGAGATCAGAAGAGACACCCTCCGCAGCTAACCTGTCAAAAAAAGATCCGTCTTCAGATACTTCCAGTCCGTAACCGTTAACTCCACCAGGTCTCCAAAGATTAGTGATTTCGTATCGTATTTCTGTGTAATCCTTCATTCTTGCATTCGACTTGCTAAGGGTCGAATGTATTGTGAGAAATATCTGAAATACGGTCACGATCATTATCGCAACAACAGCCATTGTGATAATCATTTCGATCATAGAAAGTCCCTTCTGCATAGTCATCCTCACTTCACGTTCATCAGTCTCACAGAAGATCTGTGAGTTCTAGTCCCATCGGGAGAAGAAAGCACTATGCTATATGAAACCGATCCTCCGTTGATAGACACAAATTCCAAATCGACATGGTCAAATGAGCTGGAAGAGAAAACAATGTCCACATTATCGTTAAGAGACTCAACTACATCCGCATTACTGTCGGCTGGAAAGTCTCCCTGAACCGCCTGTTTTTCCCAGATAAAAAGCCTTCCATCATCAATATAGAACTGCTTCGTCACTTTTCCCCTTACGAAAGGCAAGGAAACCATATATCTCAAACCCTTTGCCGGTCCATCTTCATTTTCCCGTACTAGGGCAATTCTTTCAACATTGGGACCAGCCTTTGAGAGTTCGGCTTGAATCAGACTATCGACCCTAAAGAGCTCTGAATACCTTTCCACCTCTCCAAGAGCTATTCTTGATCTTCTTGTGAGGTCAGTAAACATAAGCAACACAGAAGCAAGTACTATCGTAAAAACAGCCAAAACCACTGCAAGTTCGACAAGTGTAACACCGGCTCTTGTTCTTTCCATCGGCTAATAACCCCTCCTTCAAGAGAAGTCTTCAATCCAAATGACAAATCCACCAAGCATGGATAGATGGATAGATAGATCGTTTATTGTGTAGCAACTTTATGCCAAGACCACGGACTAGAGAAATCTCAAAAGAGATTTACGGATACTGCGGATTTGAGAATTGCAAACGCGAATCAAGCGATCGCAGTCTTGTTTGCCTGCTGAGCTGTTGAATACTAAAGTTCTCACAGGAATCTCATAATATTCGCGTCAATCGGCCGCTTCTCTTAGAAGTGGATTTCAACAAATCAGTCGCATTAAGGAAACTAATTTCCGCAGCCAAGAATCTTAATGCTCAAATTGCCGTCTTCCTTGTCATGTGCAAGTCACGCGTTCTAGTTTGCTACCATAATTGGTTCGAAGGGAGTTATTGAGTCCTCATTTCAAAAAAGTTCGGCAAGAGTAATCATTCTCCCGATTAAATCTTGTGGAATAATCCTTTCGCTTTGAACGTCCTCCTTAGCTGTTCAGGAAAGCACCCTCGGGTCTCGATTATCGTGTAGAGAAACTAGAATCATTTGCCACCCAAACTGGAAGAAATGAAGCAACAAATCATCAGAAAGCCAGGGACTTCTTCACCTTTTATTGTCTTGAGATCCCCTGATTTGCTACAAAAACTTTGAGCTCAATCTTGTTTTCTCCAAGGAACTGACCGTAATCAGCCGAGCTTACCTATGAACTTGGATAAATGCCACATAGGCATTGTTTTGCATGGTTCTTTTTGTCAACAACGCTTGGCCGTTAACTTAGTTCTTGAGGATGCAAAGGTGATCGCTTTGAGAGAGAAAGAGAAAGAGATAGTGAAAAGGCAGATCAAGGAACTTGTGTCAGAGTACGCTGAGAAAGTTCTATGCAGCAAGGCAGAAGCTATACTAGACAGCAACCTGCTCAAGGACGAGGAAATTGAGGATTTGATTCAAGATGGCAGGGCATATACAATGGCTATTGCGCTGATTAACGACTGGTTGCTTTCCCTGCCATATCCTCTCGAAGGCAAGTCATACAAGAAGCTAAGAAGGCTATTGGAAAAACTCAGATAGAACCCGGACTTCAATTTTCCGTTCTCTGAGCGAGAAAAATCATATTGCAACAAAATCCGATGAAATAGGCAACTCTGTAACTGTTCAACATGATTCGTCCAACAAAATGCAACTTGCTCCATCAACACGACCAAGGTCAAAAGAAAAGCAGTGTAGCTTAGTTACATCAAAGAGCAGCCCTTCCCCCGGCTGCTCTTTGAATTATTGGATGCATAATTGTAAGAGCTGAACAACCCCAGAAGAAAGAGACTTCTTGATAATCAGGAATAGGCTAAAATTACGAACAGATCTGCTCATATTAAAACAATCTAATCTTCTTCGATAGAGAAACCCACCAATCTACTCTAATCACGGACTATTAGCTGAAACCCGTTTTCTCCCAAACCACCGTTTTGTTATACTTTAACTAAGATGAAGACACAAGTGAGAGTCCATTTCTGTTTCTCACCGCAGTTCATTTTTTCTCAGCACAAGTGTTCTTAAGTCAGGCGGATTGACCATGGAGAATTCAGTGAGATTCTTGCGTGCCTTTGCAACGACAGAAGGGTATTTTAGCAGATTCAACGAAGATTATTGGATCGATGGATACTCCAGATCCTTGAGAGGTTTGTCGAAGAGTGACAGGTTCTCAGGAGCTTTCTCGACATTCTTCTGGAATATGCAGAGTTACGCAACGCGATAGTCCAGACAGTAACAGCCGATACCTGACCAATCGCAGAGCCACACGACGAAGTAGTTCAAGACATAGAGCAGATCGCTCGGATGCTCAATGATCCGCCAAGGATTACTTCTGTATTTGGATACGAGAAAGTAGCGACGATAGACACAAATGACAGCCTGGAAAAGGCGCTCTAGATTATTGCTGAGAGATCATCTTCTCAGATCCCTTTATACAATGGTGATCAATTCAAAGGAATCCTAACGACAAACGCAATAGCCGATGGATGGCAGGTGCAGGTGAAGAAGAAAGGGCAAACATAAGGAAAACGTGGGTCCGTAATGTGATGGAGTATGCCGAAGAAGACGAGACCGTGGAATTTGCAAACAGAAAGGCAACCCTATCGAACATCGTCGCCTCATTTGGTGAATTCAGAGCTCTTGGATAAAGACTCAAGGCTATATTTGCGACCGAAAACGGGAGGATTCGGCTATCATGGAACCGAGGGCGAGGAGGGAACCGTGATCGCTTTCTAGGGTACCATGTTGAAACGCTGCAGATTACCTGCGGCAAAGCTGGCTGATATCGTGCCGATGACATTGAAGATTCTCTCTATAGAAAGCAAAAGGAAATTCGATGGTGAAAACATCTGGAGCTGTGATGATGAGCGTTGATTTCGATTTTCACATTCATACGGTCTTTTCCGACGGTTCGATGTCCTTCGAGGAGGTTCTGACAGCGCTGCGTAATGCCGGTCTGTCGAAATGCGGGATAACCGATCACTTCGAAACGGGCTTGCCCCATTCGGTGGCCGTGTCGGAGGCTCATTATATGGATCTGTTCAACCGGTTCAAAGAGAAAGCGAGAAAGTCTGGCATAGAGGTTCTTCTGGGCGGCGAAACGGGGCTGGGACCGGACTGTTTGATGCTTCCGGCGAAGGTACCGCCCTTCGATTTCTTGATCGCCAGCGTGCACAGGGTAAACTGGAGGCATAAGAGCGAATCCGACTACTGGAGAGAGTACAGGACTTACATAGAGCGCGGAATAGAAAAGGGAGGCTTTCAGGTTCTCGGCCATGTCGAGGGATACCCTTCCTGATGCCTCTTGGAGCGAGCAGCCCTTCGATGAAAGGCGCGAGATCGAGCGTTACTACGCCGCGAAGTATCTCACCCTCGACTGGTACGCCTCGATAGGTCCGGCCCTCGTAAAGAGCGGCGTGGCCGTGGAGATTCACGAAATGTCCGCATCGCCCAGGCTTGAGGTGATCGATCTCCTCCGGCGCAGGGGCGTGCGGTTCTCTTACGGGACCGATTCGCACGGTCCGGAACAGCTTTTGAAGAGAGAGTTCATAACCAGAGTGTTGAATTGCATCGGATTGAACGAAGCCGACATATTCAAACCGGAAGAGAGAAAAGGAGGAGCGAGATGCATTCGATAGCGATACTTGGAGCGGGGATGATGGGAAACGTCCACGCGAGGGCCTACAGGGCCATCGATCAAAGAAATTCCCTCTGGATAGTCGATCCAGTCGAAAGCAGGGCAAAGGCGATCTCAGAAAAATACGGAGCGACCGTCGCCAGCTTTGAGGAGATTCTGGAAAACAGCAGTGTAGACATTGTGGATATCTGCACGCCGACATTCACGCACAGGGAACTTGCCGTCAGGGCGCTTGAGGCCGGCAAGCACGTCTTCTGCGAAAAGCCAGTGGCGCTAACTCTTGAAGACGCAAGGGCAATGGACGGGGCGGCCAAAAAGAGCGGAAGGAAATTCATGGTGGGCCACGTCGTACGTTTCTTTCCGCAGTATATAAGAGTGAAGGAACTTGCTGCCGCCGGAGACGTGGGTGAAATTGTAATGGCAAGACTTTACAGGGGAGGTTCATTTCCCTCTCACGGTATAGACAACTGGTTCGCCGATATTACAAAGAGCGGGGGCGTCTTCGTAGATCTCTCCATACACGATTTCGACTTTCTCAGAAAACTGCTGGGCCCCGTGAAAACCGTCGAAGCGAGGTCCGTAACGCTGAGCTCGGAGAGGAAGAAAAACTCTTTCGATCATGGCATGGCGATTCTGAGGTTCGAATCCGGCGCCCTGGCACACATCGAAGGCAGCTGGGCCGAACCGGCCGGGATGCCTGTTAATTTTGGAACGTTCTACGAATTTGTCGGCACTAAGGGAATGATAACCAACAGCTACGAGAGAGAGACGACGCTTCGTCTGCAAACTTCGATCGATGGAAAGCCGAGATACTTGCAGGAGAATCCGGCCTATTTTGATCCGTACACCGAAGAATTGAAGTCCTTCATACTCTCAGTAGAGAAAGACAGAGAAGTCCCCGTTAACGGGCAAGAGGCCATAGAATCGTTGAGAGTCGCGCTGGCTGCCAACATGTCTGCAAAACTGCACAGACCGGTCGAGCTTTCGGAGGTGTTTTGAGATGACGAAAATTGCAATCCTAGGTATTGCACATATGCACGGTTACAGCTATGTGAGAGCCTTGAAGAGAATGAATGATATCGAGATAGCGGGGCTTTACGATGAGGACAGATCCAGGATGAACAAAGCTTGCAAAGACCTGGGCATAAAGCCCTGTGAAAAGCCAGAAGAACTCGTCGCTCGGAGCGACGGTGTGATAGTAACGAGCGAGAACTCTACCCACAGGGAGTTCGTCGAGATCGCTGCCGGAGCCGGAAAACACATTCTCTGCGAAAAGCCGATCGCGACAACCGTAGAAGACGCGGAGGCGATGATTGAGATCTGCCGCGAGAACAATGTGAAGCTTCAAATAGCCTTCCCGGTCAGGTACAGTGCCTCCGTGAGAAAGGCCAGAGAGATCATCGCGGGCGGTCTGCTGGGCGAAGTGGTGAGTCTGGTGGGAACAAACCACGGGAGAATGCCGGGCGGCTGGTTCATAGACCCGGTGCTGGGCGGTGGCGGTGCCGTTATGGATCACACCGTGCACGTGGTGGATATAGTGAGATGGTTTCTTGACTGCGAATTCACACAGGTTTACGCAACTTACGGTACCCTTATACATGACATACCGGTCGAAGACTGTGGACTGGAGATGTTCAGACTTTCGACTGGCCAGTACATGACACTCGACTGCAGCTGGTCGAGACCAAAGACCCATCCTTACTGGGGAGACGTAACTCTTCACATAGTCGGAACTGAGGGAACGCTCTTCCTGGATGTCTTCAACTCAAAGATTGAGGTCTATTCCAACGAAAAGGGTAGTCGATGGGAAGCTTATGGTGACAACTTTGATTGCCTTTTGATTGAGGATTTTGTAGAGGTTCTTAGGTCAGGGAAGGATCCTTTCACAAGAGGAGAAGATGGACTTGAGGCTCTCAAAGTCGTTGATGCTGCTTACAAGAGCTTCAGAGAAGGCCAAGAGATTCAGATCTGCTGACTGATTCGGATTTCAGTCATATCGCACTGTTGCCTGGAGTATAATCTAGATGATAAGGTAGAGTTACGAGGTGAGTCATTTGAAGCAGCATTACGATCGTGGAAAACTTGAGCAAGAATTTGACAATCTTCCCGAGGCCTCTCCGATTGCAGATATTGATCCGTTCAAAGGTGATATCATCGCAATGGTTGGTGCGCTCGCACTTGATTATCTTGATCTTGATCCCGGAGATACATTACTTGATATCGGAACCGGCAGAGGAAGGTGGGCCGTGGCCGCCAGTCCTTACTGCAGAAAAGTGATAGGCATTGACATTAGCAGAAGGATGTTAGAAGATGCAAGATCAAATATTGCCAGCGCGGGTGTTGAGAACGTCGAATTCTTTAGGGGCTCCTTCGAGAACCCGTGCGAAGAAGTGAACCTATCAAGAATGAACATAAACAAGGTTGTAGCCATCTACTCTCTTCACCATCTTACAGATCCGATGAAGATGGAAGCGATTTCGAAGCTTACGCAGATTTTGAAGAGGCCCGGTAGGATCGTTGTTGGTGATATTATGTGGTTCGACGATCCTGGAAAGCACAGGGATGCGTGGGACGAAGTTTATTTCGACGACAACGAATTAGATCACCCGGCGAGCATTTCATTTATGAAAGAAGTTTTCCAGCATTCAGGTGCGAACGAAATTGAAGTTGTTCAGATTCATCCGTTGGTGGGCTTGATAAGCACAACTTTTTTGTGAGGATTTTGGTGAAGCCATGCAGGTTATTACAGGCATCAGATATAAGGGCAGCTGCAGTTCGTAGATAGAACCCTACAGGTAACAACTAAACGGAAGAACCGGTATAAGTTTTTTCTCTTGAGCAGTCCCAAGCTCCAGTAAGGTCGTAAATCTTCAAGGCCACTTCCAAACAAGTTGTTTTTGCTTTCAAAGCATTTTGATTATTCTTTGGTGGTCACCTTTGTTCCGAATACACCTGAGCCGGGATCGAATCCCCTATTTCTGGCGATTTCTTCAGCGGTTTTCTGAAGAAGATTCATCATGGGAATGAAAGCAAGGACTTCTTCCAGGCCATCGGAAACGTATATTGATTTCACACTCCCCTCTCTCGAATTCGTTAGGGTAATCAAATCGCATTTGTCGTAAATGTCATTGTGGAGTTCCTGCATTAGGTCGTAAGTCTCTCCCTTGGGATTCATGGTGATTACAACGGGCTTGTCTGCAAGCAAGTCGACGGGACCGTGTCTGAAAGAGGCTCCCGAATAGAATATGAGACTTAGCTTGGCAACTTCAGCAAACATTAGCCTCGCCATCTTTCCAACACCTATGCCAAAACCCCTGGCAACGAGAATCCTCTCCCTTTTCTCAGATAACATAGCTGCAAGCCATGATAAATCATGCGACAAAGCTTCGTCCATTCTTGTGGGCAGGTCAGAAAAGTTCAATCTTCTTGCGGTTTTGAAGGCTGAAATCATCAGAGTTAAGACAATGCTATTCATGAAGGTCTTTGTTGCACCCATAGATCTCTCACTGCCCGCGAAAAGCGGAAATACTCTTTCATCAGGGAAAGCCTTTGCCGCGCTGCTCTTTTCGTTGTTGGTTACAAGTGTCATAGAAGGCAGAAGCGCTTTGTTTTCTTCGATGAATCGGATTAGTTCTGCGCTTTCTCCTGACTGACTGATGAGAAAGATTGTAGAGTATCTTTTTAGCAGTTCTTGGGATGAGTAAGTTATGATCTCCGACATCTCGAAGCTTTCTGCGTCGATGCCAGAGTATCTTAGAAATGAAGCCGCTACCTCTGAAGCATGAAGAGAAGCTCCCATGCCTGTGAACAGGACTCTTTCAAAGTTTAGAGACTTCGCTTTCTCAAAGACGACGTCAGATGTGGAAATAATGGTTCTTACTGCTTCTGATTGCTCAAGCATATCTTCCAGAAATTTTGACAAATCATTCATCCTTTCGTGAGACAAATTCGATGATCTATCGGTCCAGGGGTGTCATTCACTTTAAAGTCTATCATCAAAGATTGGTTTTGACTAATCAGTGAAATCGATGCAATAATAAGGATGGAGGTGAATTTATGGCACTGCTCAGAACTAGCGACGGAACTCAAATCTATTACGAAGTACACGGAGATCAATCTAACCCACCTGTTGTTATTCTCAACGGAATTATGATGTCGGTCCCCTCGTGGGCAGGATTTGTTCCCCACTTTTCAAGGCACTTCAGATTGATTCTGATGGATTTCAGAGATCAGGGCCGATCTGAAAGAAAGGATTCACAGTATCACATCTCCATCCACGTTGACGACCTAACCGACCTGATCGATGCGCTTGAGATTTCTAGCGCAAACGTAGTTGGTCTCTCCTATGGAGGCCAGGTGGCAGAAATGTTAGCAATAAAGAGACCGGAGAGAGTAAATTCTCTAGTACTCGCCAATACTCCCGCCCGAATTTCTCCATACCTTGCAGAACTTGGCGAAGCGTGGAAAGAAGCTGCAGAACTTAAAGATGGAGAGCGGTTCTTCAAGCTGGCAATACCCTTCATCTATTCAGATTTCTTCTACAATCGTAATCTGCAGTGGCTAAAAGAAAGACAGAAGATGTTCAAATCGACACTCAACGGAGAATGGTTTGAAGGGTTCATAAGGCTTATTTCTTCAAATCCCGATTTCAATGTTTTGGAAGAACTTGACAAGATTCAGTGCCCGACTCTGCTACTTGGTGCCGATCGAGACATCATTACACCGATAGAAGAGATGAAAGCAATTCATGAAAGAGTCAGAAATTCGGAATTTCTTGTCATAAAAGATGCCGGTCACGGAGCTTTCCTCGAAAAACCGGGAGAATTCATGACAGCAATCATCGGGTTCGTACTTAAGAATTGTTAGAAAAAGGGACGATTTGGTAGTTATTCATCTTCTTTCGTCGATAATCATCAATAAACTACTTTAATTGAATTTACCAACCGGATCAGTTTAGTGTATTGTGAAAGTGAGAGATGATTCATCTTTCATATATGAGAGATGAATCATGACACGCAAGCCATAAGGGGTGATCTTGGTGAGTTCAGTTCCAGTAATTGGAATAGCGGGGATCGGGACATACATACCTGAGACCTTCATGACTCCAGAGGAAATTGCTGATTCAACAGGCATTCCGCAAGAGGTAATCGAACTGAAATTTGGAGTGAAGAGAAGACTGGTTCCAGGTCCCGGTGAAACCACAAGTAATTTGGGAATAAAAGCGGCACGGAAAGCTCTTGAGAATGCCGGGATAGATCCCAAAGACATTGATCTGTTAATCTGGAACGGCGCTCAGCATAAAGATTACCCTTGCTGGCTGGCCGGACTGAAGGTTGCAGACGAAATCGGTGCTGTAAACGCCTGGTCTTTCGATATGGAAGCCATGTGTGGATCTATGATGGCCGGCATTGACGTGGCAAAGAGTCTCATGATCGCTAGAGACGATGTCAATACTGTTCTGCTAGTGAGCGGCTACAGAAATGTGGATCTTATGGATCTTTCTGAACCATCAACATCATTCATGCTTGATGTAGGAGCCAGCGGGGCCGCTGTAGTTCTTAAGAAAGGCCATAATGAAAACGTCGTCCTATCTTCGGCCTTTAAGGGTGACGGATCATTTTCAGAGTTGTGTGTTGTCCCGGTCGGCGGGACAAAGAAGTGGCCTATGACCCCCGAAGATACGCGGAACTATCATTTCTCCGTCCAGGGAGATACTGCAGAGTTCAAGAAACGCCTCGGAGAGACTACAATGCCTAATTTCTACTGGGTGATTAGAGAGTCACTCAGAAAGAGCGGCTTCTCAGAAAGCGATATCGATTATTTAGCTATTTTGCATTTCAAAAGATCGGCTCATTTTGCAGTTCTTGAAGAGCTCGGGCTAAAGGAAAATCAGAGTACTTACCTTGATTACTACGGCCATCTTGGGCAGAATGATCAGATTCTCTCGATAGAATTAGGTTTGATGGAGGGAAAGATTAAAGATGGTGACGTGGTTGTAATGGTTGGTGCCGGATTGGGCTTCGTCTGGGCAGCGACGACAGTAAAATGGGGCAAGAATTAGGAGGCGAAAAGGTGAGAATGGAAGGTAAAGTCGTCATCATAACTGGTGGCGCAAGTGGACTGGGTAAAGCGGCAGTCGAAAAGTTTGCCCGCGAAGGAGCGATTGTCTACGCCTGCGATATGGACGTCGAAGGATTGGATAATCTGAAGAAGGAATTTTCCGAGCTTCCGGGCAAGGTAATTCCGAAGAGACTCAACGTAACGGATAGGCCTGCAATAACTGAACTTATAGGTGAAATCAAAAGCGAATTCGGCCGCATCGATGGGCTTATCAATAATGCTGGAGTGACTAGAGACGCTCTGATTCAGAGAATGTCCGAAGAAGATTGGGACCTGGTTATCAACGTCAATTTGAAAGGTGTTTTCAACATGACGCAGGCGGTTGCTCCAGTGATGATAGATCAGGGTTATGGTTCGATTGTCAATACTTCATCGATTGTCGGCGTATACGGAAATATCGGACAGTCTAACTACTCCGCTTCAAAGGGAGGAGTTATTGCAATGACTAAGACATGGGCTAAAGAGTTGACAAGAAAGGGCGCGAAGATAAGGGTAAACGCTGTGGCACCGGGTTTCATAAAGACGCCTATGACTGAGAAAATGCCTGAGAAGATACTGGTTGCACTTGAAGAGAAGATCCCTCTTAAAAGAATTGGACTCCCTGAGGAAATTGCGAATGTCTACTTCTTCTTGATTTCCGATGAGTCGAGTTATTTGACCGGTCAGGTAATTGGCGTTGACGGGGGTCTCGTAATTTGAAGGTCTCTCGAAGCGAGAGAACAAGACTACAGATTAAAGAGGCGGCTGAAGAGCTGTTCAGTCGCCTTGGTTTCGAGATGACCTCTGTTGCGAACATATGCAGAACCTGCGGACTGTCAAATGGAGCATTCTATAGACATTACACTGGTAAGGAACAGGTATTCAAAGAAATCGTCCAGGATATCAAGACCAGGTTCGAGTCCGCCTCTGCTTCGGTCATGGGAAACACTGTAGAAGAGAAGCTGTATAACCTTTACAGAAAGGTCTTTGATATTCTTTGGCAATCGCGGAGAAAGTTCATTGCCTTTCATGAGGCCGAGTACAGGTTTCCTGAAGTGGAAAACTCCGTTGACAAAACCTACAAGGACGCTCTTCTCTCAACTGTGATAAACGATAGGTCTCCACTTTCAATGCCTGAACTGTGGTTTCTTATTGGAAGCTCAAGGTTTGCCGCCATTTACTGGATCATATACAACGATACAAGGGTGCCAGATTCGACAGTGCGATCTCTCGTCGACTTCACCCTCAATGGTTTTGTTAAGTCTGAAGAGCTGGATCGAAGGTCTCTGGAATTCACTCTAGATAGAGTAAGAGCGAACGGTGAGGGAAAGGCTAAAGAGGTCATCCTTTTGGCGGCAGAGAAACTAATGGGGGAGAAGGGATATTTCGGTACATCGATATATGATATCACAAGTAAGGCGGGCTACGGACAGGGTACGTTCTATCTTCATTTTGAAAGCAAGGGGAAGTTACTTCAAGAGCTTGTTTATCAGGCAAACAGAAATCTGAGAAGAACGATGAGAGATGCGGTCTCCGGTGTTGAAGGCAGGTTAAACAAAGAGATTAGGTCCTTTAAGGCGTTTTTGCTCTTCATGGATGTTCACAAAGAGCTATATAACATAGTTCGTGAGTCGGAGTTTGTACAACCTGAGACTGGACGTTTCTGCTATGAAAGGCTCTTAACTTCTTACATAAGAGCTCTTGAAGAGGCTAGATTGAAGGATGAGATTAGATCGATAGACTCGCGTGATCTCGGCGTCTTTCTGATGGGCATTGGACACTTCATGGGGCTTGATCTTCTTTTCAAATTGAAGAAAGACTACGAAAAATGGAACGAGTATTTGCTGGAACTGGCTTCTCTTATGGCAAAAGGTTATGGAGGTGCTTTTAGTTGAACTGGAATGATGAATACAGAAAGAAGAAGATATCGATTGATGAAGGTCTGAGAAACATTAAGTCTGGAACAAAGATTGTGACAAGCATGGCGGCAATGGAAGCTCAGGGTCTTCTAAAGAACCTCCACAGAGTTGAGGACGCAGAGAATGTGGCCGTTGCGACTTGTTTGAATATTGGAGAGTATCCGTTCTTCGTTAATAAAGAATATGAAGGCAGATTTCTGAACGAGTCTTGGTTCCATTCGGTGGGTGCCAGGAAGGCAGTCAGCAGCGGCCTTAGGACAGTGACATACATCCCAAACAATCTTCATGTTGCAGGTATTGAGCGTATTATGGCAAACAAACCCGATATTTTCTGGGGTGTTGCCTCGCCGATGGACAGAAATGGATACATGACCGTTTCGTTGTCCACGGTATATGAAAGAGATATGGTAGAGAACGCGAAGATGGTAATTCTGGAAGTAAATGAGAAAGCGCCGAAGACTCATGGAGACACTCACGTTCACATAAGTGAGGTCAATTATGTGATAGAAAACACTTTTGACATTCCTGAACTGCCGGACACTGAACCATCGGAGACTGAAATGAACATCGCGGGACATATTTCTTCGCTTGTTGTAGATGGAGCAACTTTGCAGATTGGAATCGGAGGGATTCCAAACGCCGTTGCAAGACTTATGGAAGATAAGCACGACCTAGGAATTCACACTGAAATGTTTACTGAGTCGATGATTCACTTGTTCGAAAAGGGAGCGATAACAAATAGGAAGAAGAGTCTTTGGCCCGGAAAGTTTATTGCGACTTTTGCACTCGGCACAAAGGAAATGTATTCTTTCATTGAGGACAACCCTGGTGTGCTTCTGCTCAGAGGCAGCTATGTCAACGATCCGTACGTTGTCTCGCAGAACGAAAACATGGTCTCTATAAATACGGCAATCTCTGTCGATCTCACGGGGCAGGTATGTTCCGAAGCAATTGGAACTCGGCACTATAGCGGTACCGGAGGACAACTAGACACTCATAGAGGTGCCTCCATGGCTAAGAATGGAAAGGGAATCATCGCACTTAGATCGACAGCAAAGAAAGGCGCCGTTTCTACAATCGTCCCTCTTCTTCCGCTTGGCTCACCCGTTACCGTTCCAAGACAGGATACTGATTATGTTGTAACCGAGTTTGGGATTGCCAGGCTTAAAGGTCTCAACGTATTCCAAAGAGTAGAGGCTTTGCTGAATATTTCTCATCCGGACTTCAGATCAGAGCTAAGAAAACAAGCTCGCGACATTGGATTAATATAGGAGGTTCTTGATGAAAAAGGTCTTCATTGTTGGTGCAAAAAGGACTGCAATCGGTACTTTTGGAGGAACTTTAAAGGAGGTACCGGCCGTGGATCTTGGAATTACTGCTTCAAAAGCCGCAATAGAGCAGTCGAAGGTCGATCCTAAGAAGATTCAAGAGACGATAATGGGCTGTATTCTAACTGCAAACCAGGGTATGGGACCGGGAAGGCAGGTATCGATTGGTGCAGGTGTTCCTATTGAGAGCCCCGGATACTCAGTAAATATGCTTTGTGGTTCAGGAATGAAGTCCACAATGATAGGGGCGCAAGATATTCTCACAGGCGAAGCCGAGCTAGTACTTACCGGCGGTATGGAGAATATGTCTATTGCCCCATACTTGCTAGACAAAGCAAGGTTCGGATATAGAATGGGCAGCGGTACCATAGTCGATCATATGATACGGGATGGCCTTACGGACGTTTTCAATGACTACCACATGGGAGTAACTGCTGAAAATCTGGCCGAGAAATACGGTATAAGCAGGTTCGAGCAGGACGAATTTGCACTTCAAAGCCAGAAGAGAGCCAAGGAAGCGATTGCGACAGGAAGGTTCAAAGATGAAATCGTTCCGGTTGTGATAAGGGGAAGAAAGGGAGACGTCGTTTTCGATACCGATGAACACCCAAGAGATACCAGCATGGAAATCCTTGGCAAACTCAGGCCGGCCTTCAAGAAAGATGGTTCAGTAACCGCCGGGAATTCTTCTGGAATAAATGACGGTGCCAGTGCAACAGTCCTTGCGAGCGAAGACGCAGTAAAAAAATACGGATTGAAGCCGATAGCAGAAATAGTCGCTTACGCTCAGGCCGGTGTTGACCCCGCCTATATGGGATTCGGTCCCGTTCCAGCGGTCGAAAAGGCACTCAAAAAGGTCTCAATGAACATAAAGGATATGGAGTTGATAGAGCTTAATGAGGCATTCGCTTCTCAGTCTCTGTCAGTACTGAAGGGTCTCATGGAGATCTACGGGGTTTCAAGGGAATGGCTTCTTGAGAGAACTAATGTCAATGGAGGTGCGATTGCTCTTGGCCACCCGATAGGCGCATCGGGAAACAGGATAATAGTTACTCTCCTGTATGAAATGGAAAAGAGAAATCTCGAGTTTGGTCTAGCTTCTCTGTGTATTGGCGGCGGAATGGGAACCGCAGTAGTAGTAAAGAGAGTCTAATCTCTTGCAAATCGTAAATACTGCGTTTCTGTAATGAAGTCTAGATGTACTAGTGCACCAAAAATCGTTATGAACAACCTACGTAGGAGGTGGGAAAGTGAAAAGAGTACTGTTAGTATTATTGGTGGTAGCTGTAACTGCTTTTGTTGCATTTGCTGCCACTCCAATCAAGATTGGTGCCGTCGTACCCCTGGGAGATATCACGGGTGACCAGTCTGCAAAAGCAATGAAGCTTGCCATCGACGAAATCAACGCTGCAGGGGGATTACTTGGTAGACCTCTGGAGCTAATTGTAGTGGATAGCGAGCTGAAGCCCGAAAAGGGAGCTGCAGCAATTGAGAAACTTGCTACAGTAGATAAGGTTGATTTCTTTGTTGGAGGTATGGCATCTTCAGTCCATCTTGCGCAGATCCCAGTAATGAAAAGGTATCAGAAGATCACTATCTGGAGCGGCGCGGCTTCATATCTATGCGAGAATGCAGTTGGACCGGACGCCGACTGGTATTTTCATCTTCATCCATGGGACTACCAGCAGGGTGCGAGCTACGGTCTGGGTTGGACAGAATTAGCCGAGGCTTATCCCGACATCGCAATTGAGAAGATCTTCCTTGGCTATGAAGAAGGCGGTTTTGGATCTGCCTCTCACGAATCCTATCTTGTGCTTCTATCTCAGGCCAATCAGGGAGAAGGAGCGTGGGCAGCTGTCATGGGAGACTATATGGGAGCCTCCTTCAAGAGTGCGGCGCTTGGCGGAGGAGACTACAGAGCAATGCTTCAGCAGGCTAAGGCCTATGACCCCGACCTCTTTGTCTGGGCAGGTTACGATGCTGATGCTCTTCCAATGCTTCAGCAGGCTAAGGAAATTGGTTTTGCTCCTAAGTTCTTTGTTGGAGCACCTCCAGGCTGGCCGGCGCACTTCGGAGATTCTCCTCTAGCAGAAGGCGTAACACTCTACGGAATGTGGGCACCAACAATAAACAAGGTAAGCCCGGCTGCAGAGCACTTCTGGAACGCTTACATCGAAAAGTACAATGAGGAACCGGCAACTTACTTCGCACCACTGGGATATACAAACATCTACTTCCTTGCGGAAGGAATCAAAGCCGCGGGAACTCTTGACAAGGCAGAGCTGATAAAGGCACTAGAAGAAGTAGAATACGCCTCACCGATAGGAGAAGTCCTAAAGATGTCTCCAAGCAATGTAATAAAGCATCAGGGATTCACTGGTCAGAAAATACTTCAGTGGCAGGGCGGAGAACAGCAGGTTATTTGGCCGCTAAATCTCAAGACCGCTGAACCGATTTATCCATTTCCTTCTTGGGAAGGAAGATAAGTAGTGTGAGGTCGGGCACTCGTGCCCGACCTTACTATCTAATAAGCTGTAGCTTGGGTGGTGACTGACTTGGAGAGCATCTCGTTCTTGAGAAAGCACAGGAATCTCTTTCTCCTGATTGCTGTAATTATCGTGGTGGCTATTTGGAAGCCTCACGCCGCCATTTATGGACTCCAAAGAGGAAGCCTATATTCTTTGGTCGGTTTGCCTCTTTCGTTAACTCTTGGAGTTGTAGGAATTATGAACCTTGCCCACGGCGATTTCCTCTCGCTAGGCATCTATTTTGTTTATCTTTTTGCCACAAACCTAGGAATGGATCCTCTCGTGTCCATTATCCCAGTCTTTTTTCTATTGTTTGGCCTCGGAGTGGTGATCTATAAGTTGACTATTACGAGAGTAATGAAGTCAGGTCATTTGAACCAGCTGCTACTCACTTTCGGAATATCTATGATATTACTGGAGGCAATGAATCTCATCTGGACATCAAGACCTAGAAGTGTCTACGTTGAGTACTCTTCTTCGTCTACAACAATTGCAGGTGTAAGATTCGGCACTTATGAGCTATTGTATGTTGTTTTTGCTTTTGCAGTGCTAATTGCACTTCAGCTCTTTCTGAAGAAGACAAGACTAGGGCAGGCAACTTTTGCCGTCGGTCAGAATCCACAGGGCGCGAAAATTGTTGGGATCAACACGGGTTTCGTCTATCTCTTTGTGTTTGGGATATCGATTGCTATTCTGGGAATTGCCGCAGGAGTCATGGTACCAAGATTTGCGATTTTCCCGTCAGTTGGAGCGGCATTCACTATGAAGTCTTTTTGTCTTGTGGCAATGGCGGGACTTGGAAATCTTCCCGGCATTCTTGTTAGTGGTATTGTTCTCGGAGTTGGGGAAGCTATTGTGCAATCTATACCTGGTTATGCGGGCTGGTCAGACATAGTATTCTTTGGAGTTCTGATAGCTGTCATAATGATCAGATCCTTAAGGAGGCAATCATTATGAAGATCACAAAGTCACTTGTAATTATCATATTGCTCGTCGCGGCCGCTCTTCTTCCAGTTGTGACTGAGGCTTACTTCATAAGTGTTGCCATAACTATCTTGACGTTCATGACGCTGGCAATTAGTTGGGATATGATGTTGAGAACTGGTCAGCTGTCTTTTGGAACAGCCGGATTCTTCGGACTTGGTGGCTACACAGGAATTATCGCTGTTGCCGATTTTGGTGTTGACCCAGTAATGGGCATTGTTCTAGGTGGTCTGCTGGCTGGTGGGGTGTCCTTGCTTCTTGGTATGGCTATTCTGCGCTTGAGAGGTCTGTATTTTGCCATTACGACAATGGCTCTCGCAAGCGTATTCATGGTAATCATAAGGAATTTGAGCAAGCTTACCGGAGGCCCAAGTGGAAAGATAGTTTACACAACTCTTTTTAACTACGATTCAGTCAAAGTTTACTGGCTCATGCTGGGTATTACAGTGGGTACAATTGTGGTTTCAGAAGTGTTTCAGAGAACTAGAGTTCATTTTGCGATCGATTCTATTAGAGCCGATGAAACAGTAGCTAAGTCCCATGGAGTAAATATCTACAAATATCTTATATTTGTTTTCGTTGTGACTTCGATAATACAAGGAGTAATAGGTTCAACATACGCACTTCAGTATGGATTTGTTTATCCAGAGAGCAGTTTTTCAGCTCATTATCTTCTTCTACCGATAGCCATGGCGTTGGTGGGAGGAATATACTCAACTATTGGCCCAGTCCTTGGCGCCATTATTCTGGGTCTTTCATCTGAGTATCTCAAGTTAATAATGCCCTATGGACATTTGATTATCTACGGTGTAATCATAGTTGTGGTAGTTCTCTTTTTGCCGAACGGTGTGTATGGCGCAATCAAAGATGTTACGGGATTCAGAAAACGCCGTCTGGAGGAACGATAAAATGAGTATACTTAAGCTTGATAAAGTCACAAAACGTTTCGGTGGACTAGTCGCCGTAGATAACGTCTCTATGGAGATCCAACAGGGTGAAATTCTCGGTTTGATTGGACCAAACGGTGCGGGGAAGACGACTCTAACAAATCTTATATCGGGAGTCCATATGGTGAGCGAGGGGAAAATTATATTCGACGGCATCGATATCACTTTTCTTCCAGCACACAAAAGATGCAACCTTGGGATCGCAAGGACTTTTCAGATTGCTCGACCGTTAAAGAACCTCACAGTTGTTGAAAACATAATGGTCGGAGGACTTTTTGGAAACGGCGAAAAGCTTAAGGAGAGCAAAAAGAGCGCTCTTAGGCTTTGTGAAACAATAGGACTTGAAGAGCCCGATCAAACTCTTGATAAGATAACTGTTCTTGATATCAAGAAGATAGAGATCGCAAGAGCGATGGCCACAAAACCGAAGATCCTCTTTCTTGACGAGGTTATGTCGGGATTAAACATGGACGAAACCAGAGAAATGATAGATACCGTAAGAAAGATTAGAGGAACAGGCGTGACGATATGCATAATAGAGCACGTCATGAGCGTAATTAGAGAAATAACGGAGCGAGTCATAGTACTTGATAGGGGTACTATCCTTGCAGAGGGACCTTACAGTGAAGTATCGCAACAGCACAACGTTATAACTGCTTATTTGGGGGAGGATGCCTGATGCTCGAAGTCAAGAATCTATTTGTCTCATACGGGAGGATTCAGGTAATTACGGACTTCTCCTTCAATGTCGGAGCGGAAGCTGTCGGGCTTTTCGGTCCTAACGGTGCGGGAAAGACAACTCTGATCAACTCGATCATTGGTCTCGTAAAGCCAAGGTCGGGCGAGATTCTCTTCGAAGGCGAATCACTGCTTCCTTATGAAACACACTCCATCGTAAGAAAAGGGATTTCAGTGGTGCCTCAGGATGGTGAGCTGTTCCCAATTATGACTGTTTTAGAGAATCTCAAGATCGGTGCATCCTACATAAAGGAAGCTAGAGACAAAGTAAATGAGAGGCTGGAATTCGTGTTCGGAATTTTCCCAGTACTCAAAGAGCGGGCTTATCAATTGGCTGGAACAATGAGCGGTGGGCAACAGAGAATGCTTGCAGTTGGACGATCTCTTATGGCAGTCCCACGGCTTCTAATTCTAGATGAGCCATCAGTTGGACTTCAGCCCACTTTGGTTACAGAGCTCTTTGAGAAACTCTCAATGATCAAATCCGAGGGAGTTTCCATGATCCTTTCCGAGCAAAACGTTCGACAGGGCCTAAAAGTCATTGATAGGGGGTACGTAATAGAAAATGGGACCCTTGCAATTGAAAGCACTGCTGATGACCTGATGCACAACGAACACGTAAAGCGCTCATACCTGGGTTTGTAAAAAGGAGATTATTTGAGAGGTGAGTGTGTATACTTGAAAAGTTGCTCATAGTCTTCTTTGGAATATGCGCACTTGGAGCAAATTTCTTTCGGACTGGGAGACTTTTCGCCTATGAAACCAAAGAGGTTTCCTCGAACTGTGCTTTGAATGTTAATATGAGAAGTGAAGAACACAGAACACACAAGTCTGACAGGAGGGATCTGGTAATGGAAAGGTCAATAGCCGAACAGTACGTAAGGATAGTTGACAAAAAGATCTTCTATCTTGAAACAGTGGGCGACGATGAGATTCCCGTGGTATTCGTCCATGGTAATTTCGCGTCGAGCAAATGGTTTGAACCTGCTCTCAAGATTCTCCCCAGTGGATTAAAAGGTTATGCAATCGACCTGCCGAATTTCGGGAGATCTGACAGACTTGAAGAGGTGAGTATCGATAATTACGCCAACTACGTGATTAATTTCATACTTGAGATGGAATTAGATGGTGTGGTTCTTGTTGGCCATTCTCTTGGGGGAGCTGTTGCTCAGAGTGCAGTCATTAAGAGGCCTGATCTGATCGATCGAGTCATTTTGGTGGATCCTGCCCCTCCCGATGGCCTAAAGACTCCAGAAGAGGTTTACCCATATCTAGAGATGTACAGAGGGAATAGAGAGCTTCTTAAAAAGGCTCTGATTGGTGTAATGCCGACCCGTGAAGTAGACGAGTTTCTTGAGCAGCTTGTCGACGAAGCTCTGTTGATGGATGGAAGATGTTTTGTAGAGAACGCTAGAGCGCTTGAAAAGTACGATTTCACTGAAGCGCTCAGTGAGATTGAGGTTCCGCACCTCGTCGTAGTTGGAAAGCTTGACAATATTGTTACTGAAGAGATGGCAAGGAGATTCGAGAGAATACTTCTGGATGTTGAAATCCGTGTGCTTCCTGACTACGGACACAGTGTTATTCTTGAGGACACGGAGTTGTTTGTGAAGATTCTGGAAGATTTCGTCGAGCGATAGGCGATACAGTTCAAATATAAACGGGGCTGAAGAGCCCCGTTTCTGTTTAAATAGGGTTAATCGTTGTTCGATTTAGTTCTGCTCTTCAAGCAGCTTGTCAAGCGATTCGCTAACAAGCCTCTTGAGTTCTTTTGCATTGACTGTGTATTCAACATACTCACCATCATAAACACTTTCAAGGAGCCTCCCCTTTTTAAGCTTCTCGAGATGATTGCTCAGGTCGCCGGCGGAGATTCGCAATTTTTTTGCAAGGGAAACTGGTCGATGAGGCTCTCTGCTAAGTTCTCTAAGTATTGCAAGCCTTTCTTTGTGGGCCAGAGCGCTAAAGACGTCGATACATTGAAGTTTCTCATCTTTCTCCCTGAAGGGGACTTCTATTCTGTCATATCCGAGAATAAAGAGGTATCTGTCTTTCATAACCATAAGGCCGGCTTGATCTAGGCCCAGGAATGGCGATACACTCAATTCTATAGTTTGAACCGTCTCGAGGATGTCAAAGAAACTCAAGAGGTTCAATTTTTCAATATATGATGTGCCCCCCTTTCGAATGTATTCTTCAAGGTTCTTCAGATGCTTCTCGTTCGACCTCCTAACTTCGTCCCGCATTCTGTTGAAAACATTTTCAAGGAACCATTCAAAGAGATATATCAGATCCTGTTTTGTTTCAGCCGGGTTTTCAAGAAATCCAAGAAGATTTGCCTTTTGAAAAGACGAGAAAATAGTACTCTCAGTTATGAAAAGGAGCATCTCCTTTTCATCTACCGTCAGCCTTTCAACTAATTCCTCGAATTGAGAAGAGTCTCTAGACTTGACATCGGTTCCAAATCCAGTTCTTAGGAAACGCCCTAGTATGCTTTTCTCGGATGTGCTCTTGAGAGCTTTGATGAACTCCTCGGGTTCTCGTAGATTTCTCTCCTGGACAAGAGAAAAGGTTCCTGCGCCGAAGTACGTTTCACAGTCAAAAAATCGCTCGAGAAGCTCTTTTATATCGTCAGGAAGAATCTTCTTTGTTTCCTTTGCCCATTCAAGGAGCTCTGGGTCAGGCACAAACTGATCTTTGAAATCTTGTTCTTTGTAGGCTTCGATTATCATCTCATTACAGTTGACCCTCATAAGACAAAGAAGAAAATCATAAGCAGGCCAATCTATATACTTGATTCGTTCGAGAAGCACAGGCAGGACCTCCTTGTAATAATCCTTGAGACAATTATACTAAAGAACTGCTTGTTGATCATTCAATTCAAAGATAACAAGTAAGACCATTTATGCCAGAAATGAATGACCATAAAGCAAACCCCTTTTGAAGAGTCTCGGGTTCGATAATCTAAATAATCGGCAAAAAACCGACAGATTCTGGAAATTCTCGGAACTGGCAGTAACTTACATCGTTAGCATCATTCATTTAGCTGATAGAATCATACTAGCGATTCAAATCCGTCCAGGCCTCAAGTAAGAATCACTTGTCCGTTATTCTTGAGTTTCGCTGCTTGGTCGGAAAGTTTTTTAGAGTCTGGGCGAAGAAGATTCTTTCAATTGTTTGCGGCAATAAATAAATTAGGAAGAATCATCTTATGGGCGATATTCCCCACCAGCTGTCTCTAAACGGTTCTGTTTAGATTTAATCAAATCTCTTATTAATAGTAAGCTAGAGTAGAAAGGGGGATTTCAGCTTGGTTGGCAAAAAGCTGGATTCAGAGAATATTGGAAGATCAAATAGAAAGCTGATTCTTCAGTTGCTTAGAAAGAGTCCCGCTACTACTCGAAGAGATCTTGCAGTAGCATCGGGGTTGAATCCAAGCACGGTGACGAAAATAATCAAGGATTTTCTATCAATGGGTCTTTGCGAGGAAGTGAGAGCAGAAGAGACCGGTCGAATTGGGAGAAAGGCAATCGTCCTTAGACTAAACAGAAAGGCGTTCATGTCTGTAGTCATCGATATTGGTGTCGAAGAGACAATTATAGGTAAGGGATTCTTTGATGGCTCAGTTTCAGTTGTGAGTAGATTTAGAACTCCACGTGACTTTGATCAGTTCATGGATCTCTTAACTAAAAAGACTTCCTTGATTTCGAGAAATATTCCAAAATCCAGATTCCTCGGATACTCGTTGTCAGTTCCGGGAATCGTTGATGTGGAGAATTCCAGAATCGTATACGTGCCTCATCTCGGATGGAAGGATCTCGTACTCAGAGAACGGCTCTCTCGACGGTATCCGGTTTTTCTTGATAATGAAGCAAATCTCTCGTTGATTGCTGAGAAGTGGAACAATCCAGATGTAGTGTCAGTAAGAGATATTGTCTTCGTCTATGTATCTGAGGGAATCGGGTGCGGTGTTATGTTTGACGGCCAGATTTATAGAGGGCGCGATTATTCTGCCGGCGAATTTGGGCACATGACGGTTCAGATTGACGGCAAGAAATGCTACTGCGGAAACTTTGGTTGCTGGGAAACCATCGCCTCTACTGAAGCCATCGTCAATCTAGCAACTGAGTTGGGGCTTGAACTCAAAGGAACCAGTAACAATGAGAAGTATCTCAACTGTCTGCGCTCAACAGATGCAAGTTATGAACCACTTCTTCGTGAGATCGAGAGAAGCCTTGGCGTAGGAATTGTTAACATCGTAAATTCCTTGGATCCGGAAGTTGTTGTTCTTGGCGGAGTTGCTTCGATACTTCCGGAAGTATCATTGCGCAATCTGCTCGATTTTGTCAACTCAAGGGTTCTATACGCTACTGGGCAGAACGTGAAAGTAATAAGGAGCATGCTCCACGAAAAAGGCATGGCAAGCTCGAAAATGATAGGAGCAGCTCTACACATAATTGATCGTAAGACGGTCGATTTAGTATAAAGGAGATTTGTCATGGGTACGTTTTTCGGTATAGACGTAGGAACAAATTCTGTTAAAGGAATCTCGGTTGATAAGAGCGGAAAAATCTTGACTTCTTCTTCGAAACCTATTCCTATGGAAACCCCGAAGCCCGGTTGGGCACAGCAGCATCCAGAGATTTGGTGGGACGCAGTTTGCGTTGTTTTGAGAGATCTAGTTGCAAAGGGAGGTCGACTGCCATCGGCAATTTCAGTCAGCGGTCAAATGCATTCCCTGGTTGCCGTTGATGCAGAAGGGAAGGTTGTCTATCCGGCGATCCTTTGGTGCGATCAGAGAACTGAAAGCCAGTGTGCAAAAGTTACGGACTTGTTGGGAGGAGAAGAAAAAGTAATAGGAAGTTTCGGAAATCCAGTACTGACAGGATTCACGCTTCCCAAAATCCTCTGGTTGGCAGAGAGTGAGCCTGAGAGGTTCAAGAAGATCAAGAAATGGATGCTTCCGAAAGACTACGTCGTAATGAAATTGACGGGACGTGTTGTAACTGACTTCTCCGATGCTTCAGGAACTTCCATGTTGGATATTGAAGGGGAATTCGATGAGAGAATTCCAGAAATAATCGGTATTGATCCTCGTTCATATCCCGAATTGATCGGGTCAGGTACGATCGTGGGGACAGTAAGTTCGCCCTCCCTTTCGGAGCTAGAAGGCATTCCGGTAGTTAACGGAGGAGCAGATAATGCTTCGTCGGCTTATGGTTGCGGTGTCGAGAAGACGGGAGACGCAATGATAAGCATCGGGACCTCCGGTACAGTGGTAGCCTTGACTAAACAGGGGATACCAGATAGATCTGGCGGAATTCATCTTTTTAGACATGTCACGGGTAGGGATTTCTACCATATGGCGGTAATTCTCTCAGCGACGAATTCGCTAAACTGGTTTAAAGATAGATTTGGAAACGACCTTTCTTTTGAATCACTTGAAGAGATGGTTAAACAGACGCCCCCAGGATCAAATGGAGTGGTTTTCTTGCCGTACTTGAATGGTGAGCGAACGCCTCATCGTGATCCCAGCGCAAGAGGAACGCTTTTCGGCTTTTCCTCTTTTCACAGCAGGGGCGATGTATTCCGGAGCATATATGAAGGAGTGGGCTTTGCTCTCAGAGAAGGGGCAGAGCTGATCGAGAGTCTCGGATCAGAGATGAATAACGTCAGAATTGTTGGAGGCGGTTCAAGGAGCGAAACGTGGTGTCAGATCGTTGCCGACAATCTCGGCAAGACGATTTGGCTCCCGGAAGTAGATGAAGGGGCAGCTTACGGTTCGGCTCGCTTGGCTGCAGAAGCTCTTGGCATAGGCACTTCATCATGGATAAGGATGAAGAAAGAATTCAGACCGAACGGGGATTTCAGGGCGGTTTATGACAATGTTTTCTCAATTTACAAAGAGTTGTATCCAAAAATAAGAGACAGCTACAAGAAGATAAGCAAGGTGCAGGAAAGTATCACGAAATGAAAGGAGGAAGGGGAATGAGTGTCTTCGACAAGATAGAAAAGATCCAGTATAAGGGCCCGGATAACAAAGATCCAATGGCCTTCAGCTTCTACAATCCAGAAGAAGAGTTCATGGGGAAGACCATGAAAGAGTATCTTCGATTCGCGGTTGCCTTCTGGCACACCTTTCAGGGTGATGGACTTGATATGTTTGGGAAGCCCACAATGAGAAGAAGCTGGGATTCCATCAAGGATCCCATTGCTCTAGCAAAGTTGAAAGTTGATGCCGTCTTCGAACTCTGTGAGAAGCTGAGTATCGACTTCTTCTGTTTCCACGATCGAGACATAGCTCCTGAAGGAGAGACTCTCAGAGAGACAAACAAGAATCTAGACGAAATTGTGAGACATATTTCCGATCATTTGAGGACGAGTAATGTCGGTATACTATGGGGAACGGCAAATCTCTTCTCGAGTCCAAGGTTTATGCATGGAGCGGCGACATCATGTGATGCGGACGTCTTTGCGTACGCTGCTGCCCAGGTGAAAAAGGCAATCGAGGTTACCAAGGAACTTGGTGGGAAGAACTACGTCTTCTGGGGTGGAAGGGAAGGATACGAGACTCTACTCAACACTGATATGCGTCTAGAACTGGAAAATCTTGCAAGATTCTTTCACATGGCAGCAGATTACGCTAAAGAGATAGGTTTTTCTGGGCAGTTCCTAATAGAGCCCAAGCCTATGGAACCGACCAAGCATCAATATGATTTTGATGTTGCGAATGCACTGGCCTTCTTAAGAAAATTCGGTCTAGAAGAGAATTTTAAGTTCAATGTTGAAGCAAACCATGCGACCCTCGCAGGTCATACCTTCCAGCATGAACTAAGGTTTGCAAGAATCAACGATTTGCTTGGAAGTGTTGATGCCAATCAAGGTGACCCTCTTCTGGGGTGGGATACAGATCAATTTCCAACCGATCTCTATTCGACGACCCTTGGGATGTACGAGATAATCAAGAACGGAGGATTAAATCCTGGAGGCTTGAATTTCGATGCAAAGGTAAGAAGAGGTTCTTATGATGAGCGGGATCTATTTATCGGACACATTGCCGGCATGGACACATTTGCTCTGGGATTGAAGGCGGCAGCCAAACTAATCGATGAAGGTACCCTGGAAAGTCTCTTGAAAGACAGATACAGTAGTTATCAATCGGGTGTAGGCAAGGAGATCACCGAAGGCATAGCAGACTTCAGGTCGCTTGAAGAATACATAATCGACAAGAAGAACCCTCTTCCAGAACCTTCAAATCAGGAGTATCTTGAAAGGCTGGTGAACTGGGCGATAATTTCGGCGGGAAAGTAATCTTTACCCTCTGAGAGTAAGGCGAGCAATCATAATTGGTTGCTCGCTTCTTTTTGAAGCACTGAGAAATCTATATGCATTGCTTGAACGTTATTTTCATTCTTTCAGATCGATTATTCCCGTAATGCATCATAATTAAATCTACTCAAGAGAGAGTTAATGCATCAAAATAAAATCTACTCGAAGTCGAGATGAAGGAGATTAAGAACACCTCCCTTTGAGTTAGATTTGGACTTCATTATCTGTATGTCAACCAGTGATTCTTGAGATCGATTCCTTTGTTATCGAGACAAAACAATCGTATACTGAGCGGCTTTCTACTCTCTCTTTAGAGATCATGATTATACGTACTTCTTCTTGGAGTTCTGTCAACAGTCTTTGAAATGCCTTCGAAACTAACTGCCGAAAAAGACGAAGTCTTCGGTTGTTAGTTAAGGTCCATAGTTCACTGAATTGTGGATTTCAAAATCTGTGAACAACAAAGGAAATTACAATCAAAATGTCAACAAGTTTGCTTCTTTCTCACGGAATAAATTCACCTCTCGATCGCGGTATATCCATGGAGAATTTACTTTCGACGAATTGATTCGTTCACTGCAAGGTGAGATGATCTTCTCAGTGTGTTTGCGGGAGGTAATACCTTTGATAAGCAGTTTATCGTTTGATGATCTGTATCAAAAGGCTTCTGAGGTTCTAGAAATTTACGACGATGCCTGTAGAACAATTAGAGATATTCAGATAGAGACTGGTTTAAGATGCCTGCCTTCATGTAGAGAGTGTTGTAAGACATCCGGTGACTCCATTCAGGTGACAATTACAGAGTTTCTTCCTCTTTCGCTGAGACTTTGGAACGAGGGTAGAGCAGACGACTTACTTAGAAGGCTAGAAGACGTTTCTGACAGTGATCGCTGCATTCTCTTCGAAGGTTCTGGAGAGATTAGAAATGAAGGTGGTTGCACCGAATATGCTTTTAGGCCACTAATTTGCAGGCTCTTTGGCTTCTCAGGAGTAATCGATAGGCTGGGTCGGGTGGCCCCGGTGATCTGCAAATACGTAAAAACGGGCTATCCGCTTTCTGTTGAAAGATTCATCGAGAAACTTTCTTCAGGGCTTGAGATTCCAGTCTTCTCAGATTATTTAAAACGGGTACAGGGAATTGATCCTCACATGGGCTCGAGAACTTATTCAATAAACTCGGCCTTGAGAAAGGCGCTTGAGTATGTAGGAATGAGATTCGACTACTCTTCGAAAGGGTTTGACAGGACGGCCTGAATTTCCGGAGAGTCACTCGACAAAAGTATCATAAAGCTTCTCCTGGTAGTACAATTCTTCTGAACCAGTCTCGAAATCCGAGACTAGAAGAATCAGGAGGTGTAATAATGAAGAAACTCTTGCTCATCGCACTGACTGTAATGTTTGCTGTCGGACTTTTTGGGCAGCTCGGACTGAGAACCCTGACTCCAGAACCAACTGAGACTGTTGATGCGTCGGAAACGGAAGAAATTGTGCCCGATAGTGAGGAGCTGAATACCCTTTCTCTGAGAACCATTGATCCTCTGCTTGTTTCCTTCAGAGAAGGATGGAAGTCTCCCGACGATCCCTCCTGGAAAGTGGAGATGATAGGGTCTACGAAGATAATGATTCCCCAGGATTTCTCAATCTTTCAGGAGAAGATCGGTCTAAACTACGATGTGCAGATCTTCGACAATGAAGGGCTGCTTTTTGGGAGGCTTTTCTTGTATCAGCTCGAGTCTTACGTCCGGTCAGAGCTGATTAGCGCCGTTGTAGGTTCTCTCTATGGTGAAGGTGCAACAACTGAGAGTAGCTACGAGGAGACTGTTGAACTGCATGACGGACGGATTGCTTACCTTGTTTCTCTCAAAATCAGACCGGAAGTCGATTATCCATTCGTAGTTGTTTACTCTCCATCGGAAGAGGCAGATACAACTGAGCCCGGTGCAGTTACAATGTGTGTTTTTGAGCCCCTTCATTATTCAGGAAGCGAGCTTGACAAAGCTAAGGAGATAATTGCCGGAATCGTGGGGAGCCTTATCTCGGCTGAAGAAGAACCTGAAGAGGAAGAAGAAGTCATTGCATTGCCTTCTGAGAAAGAGGAGCACACAGATATTTTCGTCAGGATGGTTGAATCGTTGCTGAGCGAAGAAGACCTCGATATATATATCGACGACTGGATAGAAGTTGAAGGTGATTACTTCGCGTTCATGATGCCACCGGAGTTTTCCGTGGCCTTCTATCTGGCAGACTACTTTGAAGTGGCCGATCTGGGATTTCAGGGCACAGTCGTAGGCAAGATCTTCGTTGGTGAGTCGGAAGAGTCAGCTTCCACAAGCGACGTGCTAAATCAATACGTCTATCAGTACCTAGGTAGTTTCGGTGACTATGAGCTGGTGGATAGTTATACTGGTTATGTGGATCGCGAGTCCGTAGTGAACGTCTATGCTCTCGACTTTTCGGGACAGCTTTGCTGGATGGCCCTCTATTCTGAATCACATGATGCTGAGTTCTTTGGTCCCGGAGAATACTTTGTCCTTCTGGGATTGGCAGACTACGAAGAGGCGGTTATGTGGGCAGAGTGGTACACCGGGATTCTAGCGACGCTTGATTTCTAGTTTATAGAGAGTATTACCCACAATATTCAGGAGACATTCTAAGCGTCTCCTGAATTTGTTTCACAACGATAATATAATGCGCTACTTTTCTGATTTCTCTTCAACTTTTTCGGCTTCTGCGCCAAATAGCCACTGAAGGAACTGAACAAACCCGCTTCCAGCGGATTTTATTGCAGTTTTGAGTGCTTCTGCGGCAGTCTTTGCCTCTTCCCTGTAAACTGCTATTCCAGATGAACTAGTCTGACCGCCTTCAATAGATTGAATTTTCTCTTCAAGCTGTTTTGTCGCAGCTCTTTCTTTGTCAAGTTCAGCCTTCAGCAATTTGTTTTCTTCTTCAAGACATGCAATTCTCTCTTTAAGCTTCAGAGTCTCGGTAGATGTGCGGCTATCTTTTTGCTCGCCACTAACCGCTCTGTGTGCGGCTTCGACTACTGTGAGCCCTTGAGAAGTGTAGTCAGGCATCTTCTTGACGATCTCGACAACTTCTTCGCTTACTTCGTCGATAAGACCTTCTTCTATTAAGACTTTCACATAGTTTCGTACCGTTTCGTACCTAATACCACTTCGCTCAGACAGTTCTTTGAAAGTCACAGTGATCACCCCGTGAGAAGCTTGTTCATCATCACTCTCAGTATATCAGAAGAATTGACATTTAATAGAAACTTTGCAGGCACTGCCGGTTTTTTCATTCCGGCTAGATCAGTATTTGTTATGATTGTCTTAGATTCTATTTTCGAGTGAGTGAGGCGAGAGTATGAGAAAAGTATTCGTGATTGCACTGTCTTTCTTTGTGCTTCTAAGCTCGCTTTTTGCCGTTTTTATGGAGGAAGATCTGTCTGCTTTACAGTTTGGTTTTTCTGGAAAGGTACATACTGTACAGATAGAGATAGCAAAGTTAGGAGCAGAACTATTGATTTCCGATCCGGAGACGCTGACCTTTAATGAAAAGGGTTTTCTAATCTCGAGGGAGACTGAAGAAGTGAAGATAGAATACTTCTATGACGACTCCGGCAGACTGAGAAGAAAGGACTTCATCAACCGAGACGGTACAGTTTTCCAGAGGGTTGAAGTGCTCTATGAAGATGATCACTACGATGCCGTGGCCTTTGACGATTCAGGTATTGAACTCGAAAGAACTCGCTACTGGATTAACAGCGAAGAAAGAACTCTGATCTTTTCTGTTGAAACCGAAACTGGCGTTTCAACGAATACTCTCTTCTTCGATGAGAACGGAAGAAAATCAGAGAGGTATTCCCTCATTCGAGAAAACGTTTCTGAACTAGATATGGAGGTTAACATAGTAGTGGAAAGCACATTCACTTATGATTCCAATGGACATTTGGTGGGCGAGAAGACAGTAGTTAGGGTTAGAAGGGAAGGCAGGGAACAGGCTTCGGAGTTCAGAAGTCGAATCGATATACTCCTCACGGACGAACAAGGCAACCCTGTTCGGGAACTTAGGAGAATTGAGTTCCTGGATAGCTCAAGCGCTCCCGAAGAATTTATTTACTCAAGGGTGTACACATATTATTGATCGATCTCCTGTGTAACATATGTTACCGATTCTCCCTCTGGGCGTCTGTAAGATAATTACTGTCAGTAAAGGAGGGATTAGATTGTTTTGTTTTCAGTGTTCTGAATCGATGAAGGGTACTGGCTGCACTGTCCAAGGTATCTGCGGAAAGGAACCGGAAGTAGCCGATCTCCAGGATCTTCTGATATGGATTTTGAAAGGGATTTCCTTGTGGGGCGTCAAAGCGCAAGAAATGGGAGTGAAAGATTCTGAAACCGGTCTTTATGTTGCTGAAGGCCTCTTCACAACGATTACAAATGTGGATTTTGATCCCGAGAGTCTGGGTAAGAAGATTGACAGGGCCCTCAATGTAAGAAGACGAATCGAAAGAATCTTCAAAGAGGCTTACAGAAAAGAGAAAGGAAAGGAGTTCAGCGAACCGATGCCTGAAGCATGCACTTGGGAGTCATCACGTGGAGTGGAGTCTTATAAGGCCAAAGGTGCTCAAGTGGGTGTTCTTGATACGCAGGATGAAGATATTCGTTCGTTGAGGGAGCTTCTCACCTACGGCCTAAAAGGAATTGCAGCATACACAGATCACGCCTATATCCTAAAGCACTCTGACAATTCTATACTAGACTTTCTTCAGGAGGCGCTCGCTTCCTGTCTTAACGACTCATTGACAGCTGAAGACTACGTTGCGCTAGTTTTGAAAGCGGGCGAGTATGCAGTTAAGGCAATGGCTTTACTGGACGAAGCAAACACCGGCAGCTATGGAAATCCGGAAATCACGTCAGTCTATACCGGCACGTATGAAGGACCGGGGATATTGGTTAGTGGGCACGATCTTCTTGATCTAGAAAAGCTCCTGAAACAGACCGAGGGAAAGGGAATAAATATATACTCATGGTGAAATGCTTCCTGCGAATGGTTATCCCGGACTGAAAAAGTTCGCTCACCTCAGAGGCAATTTCGGAACGTCCTGGTACAATCAGCAGAAGGAATTCGAAGAATTCAAGGGTCCCATTCTAATGACCACGAATTGTATTCAGAGGCCGAGGGAATCTTATAAGGACAAGATATTTGCTACGGGTCTTGTCGGATGGCCGGAGGTATCGCACATCCCAAACAGAGTTGACGGGAAAGAGAAGGATTTCACGCCGATCATCGAAAAGGCTCTTGAAATAGGCGATATCGGAGCTAGACCAGGCAAGAAAATCGTTGTTGGGCTGGCCCACGATCAGCTGTCAAAGGTCTCCGATAAGATAATTGATGCAGTGAAAACAGGTGCAATTAAGAAGTTTGTGGTAATGGGCGGTTGCGATGGACATGCTAAGGAGA
Organism: Mesotoga sp. H07pep.5.4; assembly: GCF_003664935.1. Lineage (NCBI taxonomy): Bacteria > Thermotogati > Thermotogota > Thermotogae > Kosmotogales > Kosmotogaceae > Mesotoga > Mesotoga sp. H07pep.5.4. Next base: position 32,579 of record NZ_JFHM01000011.1, on the reverse strand, counting down.
GACAGTACTACACGGACCTGGCCGAGAGGCTGCCTAAAGACATGGTAATATTAACCGCGGGTTGTGCAAAATACAGGTATAACATGCTAGATCTGGGCGACATAGGAGGCATTCCCAGAGTAGTAGACGCAGGGCAGTGCAACGACTCATACTCGTTGGTTGTGACTGCCTTGAAGCTTAAAGAGGCTTTCGGTCTGGAGGATATAAATGATCTCCCAATCGAGTATGATATTGCCTGGTACGAGCAAAAGGCGGTAGCTGTACTCCTTGCGCTTCTATATATGGGAGTAAAGGGGATTCGTTTAGGTCCGGTACTGCCAGCTTTCATTTCACCGAATGTTCTGAAAGTTCTTGTGGAAAACTTCGATATAAAGCCTATTAGAACCGTAGAAGAAGATTTATCCGAGATTGTTGGATAATCATTTGCCTTTGAAAGAAGCCGACAACTATTTTTGCGACATCTATAAGTGAAGGTTTGATTTCTCCTCCGTCGGGCACCAACCCGTGCCCGGCGTTTTCTACCACCACCAGTTTGCTATAGCATCCGGCAGCAGTGAGCTCTTCGAAGAAGCGTTTCGATTGATCGACCGGTACGACAAGATCGCTATCCCCCTGAACTATCAGAAATGGTGGGGAATCTTTATTTACATAGTTGATTGGACTCGCCTTTCTAAGTATTCCCTCTTCATTCCCAAAGATCAACTCCGCTACCTCTCTCTCAATACCTTCGAATAGGGCTTCAAGATCGGTGGGTCCGTAGAGATCAGCGACACAGAAAAGATTTTCATCCTGACCTGAGTATTTGTCTTCAGAAAACATGCCGGTATTTGCCGTCAATGCAGCAAGCGTCACAAGATGTGCACCGGCGCTTGTTCCGAAGCTTCCGATTGCTTCAGGATCAATCAGTAATTCGGTGGAATTTTCTCTTACAAATCGAATTGCCGTTTTTACGTCAATGACCTGCGATGGGAACTTCCATTTGGGGGCGAGCCGGTAGTCGATGGAGAATACGATGAATCCGGCTCTTATAAGCTCACCGGTAACTACTACGCCGGGTCCACTCCTTTTGTCTCCAGTAATCCAGGCGCCTCCGTGAACATACAGTATTGCAGGTCTTGGAGCAGTAGTTCTGGCAGGATAGTAAACATCCATTGTGAGTATCTCTCCATCAACTTCCGAATAAACGACATCCTCTTTAACCACAAAGTCAACTGCAGGGAATTCTTCGGTATCGACTTTGAGACTCTCAAGAGAGAAATCTCTGGCCGTTCTTGAGGCCAGAAATAATTGCTTAAGAAGCTCTGCAAGTTCTCCAATCTCCGACAATGAATAAGCAGAGAAATTTGTCGGGCATAGCAAGACACAAGAAGTGGCAATAATAAGGATTTCTCTTTTCAGTTTCATTCTCGCGAAACCCTTCCCGTTAAGGAAGCATATTTACCACTCCCAGCACGATAGCTGCCAGAGAGGAAATTACTGCCACAGTCAACCAGATGTTATTTGCTCTTCTCAGTGAAGAGATCTCTTGCGCCGTGGCTTCTCTAGATTGTCTTACTGCTTCTTCAGTTATTGTGATAATTTCCTCCCGGGTGACCAGTGTTTTTTCTAGTTCTTTCGTCAGAGTTGACAGCTGATCTCTGGTCTTTGCAAGATCCTCTTGGGTAAGCAGCAAGTCATCCTCGATCTTTTGAATCGCCTTCAGGTTGCTATCTATTGCTGCAACGGAGCCGTCGAAATTTCCCTTCATGCTGTCAAGACCCACAGATACTCCGACAAGAGAGTCTTCAAGAACCCCTAGTGAAAGTTCCAACTCAGCTACTGAACTCCTTATTTCGGAGAGGTCTGCGGTGATATTTGTGATGGCGTCGGATAACTCATTTCTGGAATTCTCGAAAGTCTCGATCGATACACCTTCCGGAGGAATAGACTCTCTCAAGGCTATCAGCTCGGAGTTGAATTTTACAAAGCCCCGTGACAAACTGTCGGCAATTTCCCTGAGCTGGAGTATCTCAGTTTCAAGTTCATCCATATTTATCTTGCCTGTTCCAAAGACACTGGTTTCAATATTTTCGACTTTTTCCTCAAGCATTGGAAGAATATCTTCTGCTGAAGAATAGAACTCCTCGAGTGAACTTATTCTGTCAAAGAGAATGCGGGTTGCAGATTCCGAAGCGGAAAGCCTGGCCTTGATCTCTTCAAAATCAGACAGTGAAGTTTCTGCGGCGATTACCCTCTTCTCAATGTCTGAGAAACCCTCGGATAGCGAGCTAAACTTTTCCATATGAGAGAGCGCCAGCTCTGACACATAGTCTGACAGTGCATCTACTTCAGCAGTTATTTCGGCGAGCAGCTCATTGTTTGTCCCGATGTTTTCGCTGCTAGTCTTCGCGGAGAGCTCCACAGAGCTCAAGCGAGCTGTCAGACTGTCAAGTGCATCTCCAAGCTCATTCCTGACTGTGCTGATTTCTTCCGACTGCAACCCGATAAAACTTTTCATTTCTTGCAGTTCGTTTTCAGCAGCTGATAACGACGCAGTAATCTCGCCGATCTTATCGTTGATCGAAACAATCTCTTCGGAATCGGATTGTTGAGGTGTGATCTCGCGCAGACTCTTAACCGTGTTCTCCAGATTCTCTATAGATAACTGAAGGCCGGTCTGAGAAGCTTCCAGTGTCTCGATTTTCGAAATCTCGTCGCTCCATTCTGCTAATGATGAGTACAAGCGATCAAGCGATTCGCTTAGTTCTTCAAACTCGATCCTGGTAATGGGATTATCAACAACGGTTTCTTCAAGAGCGGTCAATCTGTTTTCTATAGTCATCGCGAACTCTTCGGTGTCAAAAGCGCCTTGATCAACCGCAGCTTTGTATTCGGCAAGTGCAACCTGCGTGTCAAGAAAGAGAGTGTTCAGTCTCCTGAATTGAAGATTAAGTCCCTCCACATTGTCCTGCAAGAAGTCGAGCCTGTCGTTCAAATCGGAAATGCTAACGGTTAGGGAATCGTAGTTGTCGCTTTCTCCAATATCGACTTCTGAGGAGGTCTCAACCAAAGTAACTGGGGCCATCTCCACTACTCTGTCGGGCTCAGATGTCTTAACTCTCCAGGGAAGCAGAATCTGCTGGATTCTTATGTCCATGAAGTAGTCTTGCAGAGATGTCTCTGATGTGAGTACAAGAACTCCTCCAGAAGGCAAAGAAAACGGTAGTTCCACGGGAGAGGTGAGATCTTCCACTTTATAGATTTTGAAAGCTGCTCTAGAGTCGTCTTCACTGTTGATTATTACAACGTTGTTGATTTCGATATCCATCACTCTGGTAGACCTGACAACGAGTATGCCCAACAGATTTTGACCATCCGAAAATCTAATTTCGGAATCGGTAGCAGCATAAGTTGGAACGAAACGAGCATCGAAACCCGCTCCTGAAAAAGATACGAAGTCTTCGCTCTTCAACAAAAGGTTGTTGAACAACTCGTCGAATTGTTGAGCGAATGTTATACATGAAATAACCACTACCGTCATCAGAATGATCTTTTTCATATATCACACCTCCTGCCAGATGGCCGCTAACTCGTGGATTTTTATTTCGAGAACTGTTCGTATTGCTTTACTAAGTTTCAACTCCGCGAATTCCTTATATAGATAAGTATATCAATGGCGGCGTGATAATTCAGCATTGTATGACTTTGGAATTGTTGTAACCGGGTCAGTTAACCTTTCTTTTGTTTCTCTCCAATATCAAGGAAAATAGGGGATATTTCGGGAAATGATAGCCACTGATTGGCTTCCGTTAACGGTGCCACGCATCTAAAGACAAATAGCTTGAATGAATCTATATCGCCTGTGTTATACTGTCTATGAGATTTTGTGCGGGGTGTTTATTCTTGTCGAGACGTCGGATGGAGGGCCTCACTTCTAGCGATGAAAGAGTTGTCTGGATAGATGTTGCCAGAGGCTTTTTGATGGCGCTGGTCGTTATGTACCATACGCTCCCTCCGCAGATCGCTGCTAATCTCATAAACCCTGCAGCATGCACCTTCTTTTTCCTTTCTGGGCTTATATCTAGAGATATACCGCTGAAAGATAGTATATCAAAGAGATTCAAACAGCTCATGATTCCGTACTACACCATGGCTTTAGCAAATACCGCTATTTGGCTTATAGCAAGAGCAATAGTGCCGAGGCAAGAGATGAATTTCACTTTGGGGTCTGTGATAGCAAACATCTTAACTGTTAGGACGGCGGTTGGCATTATTCCTTTGAACATAATTCCTCTATGGTTTCTCCCCGCCGTCTTTGTCATGGAAATATACTACTCGCTTCTGAGAAGGCTTAGAATACTGATTGTTGGGATTACCATAGGTTTTGTTTCCATGTACTTTTTTTATGGATCGCTTCCATTCAAACTCGATGTAGCGCTGGCCGTCCTTCCTTATTTTGCGTTGGGTAAGTTTGTGAGATCCCGCGATCTTTTTTCAAAAAGGCTTTCATTTCTTTTCACCGCATTAGCCTGTAGCCTTTATGTAGTTACTTCTGCCTTTTGTAATGAAGTTTACCTGATGGAGGACTATTTCGGCACTTTGCCATTCCTCTACGTCATTGCTGCTATTATTGGAATAATCGCCGTTTCCGGACTCTCTCAGATTCTGCAGAAAAGCAAGGCTGTGAGGAATGTTCTGTCGCTATTTGGCAGGAGAACGCTTTTTGTTCTTGGCTACCACATCGCAGCGGGGTTTCTCGTTTATCCTCTCTTCGATCTGATTGGCGACCCAATAGAGATCATGGAAAGATTCTGGTTTGCTTACTGGATTATCAACATGGGTGTTCTTTATCTCATGATAAGATATATTCCAGAGCCAGTGATAACGGCCCTTTCAGGCAGTTTCCTCGCAAAATGGCAAAGAAATCCCGAAAGGCTTACACACGGTAAATGATCGGACGGCTTTTCCCGAGTGTCCCTACTGTTGCAGCTCGTATTCATAAAAAGCGTCGGTGGTTGTCAGTACTTGTTTGACCCGCTTACAATCGAAAAATGGTATTATCCTATTTGAAGGTATGTTACAGGAGGGATTCCTATGCTTTTTCTGCTGATAGTCGTGGCGATTTTGCTTGGCTATGTTGCATACAGGTTGATATTGAGAGAGGGAGGTATCTTTCTAGGTCCCTATGCAATCAAGTTTCGAAAGGAGCCGGGTCCTGAGGATTATCTGCGTCGCCTGAAGGAACTACAGCACCGCAATCAGGACTTCGAAAGCAGGCTTGTCCTCGGTGCTGCGACAAGCAAGTTTCCGGAGAATCTGGAGTTCTTCAAGCTTGCGATGGACAAAGTGTTTTCCGATCTAAGAGATGCTAAGAGCGAGAAGGAAGTGGAGGAAGTCTTTCTTCGAGGGGAAAGACTATTGAAGGAGTTTGGGGCTGCTTCTAGCACAAATTCCATAGGAGTTGTCACTGAGTATTCAAAGAGGCTTGTTCAAGCTCAGCAGGAGTTCTACTCTCTGAGAAAGGAAAGGGATATGGAGCTTGAGCGTAAGCGGTACGAGCGCAATGAGGAGATTCTGAAAGAGCTTGAAAGTGTTTTGGAAGGAATTAGGGCTTCAAATGATGAAATGGCTATAAGGGATGAAATGAACAATGCGGCAAGACTGGAGACCGGGCTCGACTTATCTATTCTAGATGAAGGTCAGAATGAGAGGTATCGGGAAGTAAAGAACGGGTTCTACAGGATGGCTGAAGAAAAAGTCGAATCTCTTAGAAGCGCAAGATACGCCAGGTATAATAGGAAGGCTATAGAGAGATTGAAAAAGCTTATTGATGAATTCTCCGAAAACGAAAAGGAGCTGTCCAAAAGTGGGAGTTCTCTTCCCGTGATTCTTAAAGAGAGAATTGGATCTCTCAACACTTCGTATTTTGATGGCCCTACCATGCAGTATTTTAATTATGTTTATGGTTATATCTTTTCTCTCATAGACGAAGATCTGAAGTTCGAAGTTACAAGAATCATGACAGAAACGGAAAAGGATGCGTTAGAAGTATGAGCGATGAGAAACGTATTCAACTTAAGAATCGGGGCATTCAACTTCATTCCAGCTTTCAAAATGAAAGAAGAGAAGCAGCTGAAGAAAAAGCAGATATTAGAGATGCTCTCGAATTATATGATTTTTCTCTAAAAACGAGGATTGTGTCTGACTATTCGGTTGAGAGTCTGGTTTCACTGAGCAGCATAAAGAAGATGTGCGATAACCTCGAGAAAAAGCTCGATAGGCAGCAGAAGAGCTTTAGGCCACATAGTGTTGTAATGAAGGGGGAATCGGTGACACCGGTTGAAATAATTCTCAAAGAGACTCCGTTGAAACAATGGTATACAACGGGGAAGACTCTGGGAAGTCTTGCATCGATCGGTGCCAAGGTTGCTCTACAGCTTCTCAAGAACCAAAAAGATGAAAAGTCATTCAGGAAGCTCCGCTTGCTCGAGATAGAGATAATGCATCGTAAGCTGAACGAAGATCATTAGTCTTTGCTCGATTCAAGAAGATCTTCAAGTGCCCTAGAGATTTCTTGCCTCACGATTGCTTTGTCGAGTGTGAAATACGTTACCTGGTTCGCTTTTTCGGCTAACACCATACCGGCTTCGCGAAGGATACCTATATGTTCCCCCACCTCATAGTTGGAAAGGTTAAGCGCTCTCGCCAACTCGTTCCCAGAAGATCGTCCCGCCGAGAGGTATCTTATTATCGCCAGTCTCTTTTCGTGTGCAAGGGCATCGAAGGTTTCCGCTGTTATTTCCAGGGCCTCTTTAGGAATTGCCATTACTTCTTTGAAGCGAAAGCCGATGGTGTACATATCTTCTTTTACAAAAGGGGTACTGGCGTTTGAAATAAGGAATTCCGAGAAATAACTGGGACAGATAACGGTCCTCTCAAGTACTTCATTACGAGTGTAGTCGATGTTTTTTATGATTGCCCTAAGAAATTTCTCACCTGAATCACTAATTTCCCTTTCGATTTCATTGACCGCTTTTGAATGAATCTTTGCTATTCTAGGTTCTATTGTCGAGAACACGTTTTCGTAGAACCACTCCAGTAAGTAAAGTAGATCCTCCTTTGTTCTTTCAGGGTGAGACAACATTTCAAATAGGATAGCCTTCCTTTCGGTCGAAAATGAGATATCGTTAGATACGAAGAGAAGCATATCTCTATCATTCTTCATAATTTTGTCGAAAGCATCCATATCGATAGTGCCCATTCGAGGTCCATAACCCGAATAGATGAAGTGAATTAAAAGAACTCTTTCAGGCATCTCTTGAACAAATTCGATCAACTGACTGGCACTCTCGAGATTTGAATGGGTAATATCTGGAAGAAGGCACATTCCAAGAAATGTTTCCCAGTCGAAAAACTCCTTCAGTTTTTCTACAATATCGGAGGTCAATAATTCCCTTGTTTCTGTTACCCAGGTCTGTATGTTCCTGTAAGGTTCAAACTTTTCCTTGAACTGCGGAGAAGCGAAGAGCTCGAGGAATCTGTCGTTGTTGTTCAATCTGAACATACCGTGAAGAAGGTCGCAGGCCGTGCTTGACCGAACTTCCACTTTGTTTAACCAGTTCAAACGAAGCACCTCCAAAGCTTGGGAATTTCGCATATTATTGTAACACTTATTGAACCGAGCGAATCACAGAGCGATCAAAAAACCGCGTCAAGCAGTTTCACATAGAATAGGCAGATGTAGTTAAATGATTGGCAATTTACAGTAGTAGCAAGCTTATTGCCATAAGACCCATCCCCGCTATCAATCCCGAGATCGACAGATGGTGTTTTCCATACTTCTCTGCCGAAGGCAAAAGCTCATCAAGAGAAATGTAAACCATGATTCCCGCGACACCGGCAAATACAACACCAAACGCGATCTCGTTGAACAGAATGTTAATCAAAGAGAAGCCGATCAAAGCGCCTGCAGGTTCTGCAAGACCGGAGAGAAACGAATACAAGAAGGCTTTCTTTCTGCTACCCGTTGCATGGTATATCGGAACAGCTACAGCTATACCCTCTGGAATGTTGTGAATAGCTATGGCAAACGCTATCGGAATTCCAAGAGAAGGCTCCTCTAAGGCAGCTAGAAATGTTGCTAGCCCCTCTGGAAAATTATGAATGGCAATTGCGATGGCAACGAAGACGCCCATTCTCAAGAGAGTCTTACTGCTTGCTTCCATTTCGTCGACGTCTCTCATTTCGTGAGGATTCTCTGCCTTAGGCACGAGAAAGTCGATCAGAGCAATAACACCTATGCCTCCGAAAAAAGCAATCACATTGACCCAGTTGCTTATGCCATCTCCCAGAGCCTTCTGGAGAGATTCACCACTCTTGACAAAGATCTCCACGAACGATACGTATATCATTATCCCGGCCGAGAAGCCTAGTGAAACTGAAAGAAATTTCGTATTGGTTTTCTTTGTGAAAATTGCAAGAATACTACCGATTCCAGTGGAAAGGCCCGCAAAAGAAGTTAGAAAAAGCGCTGTCCAGAAATTTTCAAGTTCCATTTCAGTCCTCCATAGAATACCTTGCCAAGATTATACATCCAATTTGGGAACCAGCGCTTTAAGTATTTGAATCACGTGAGCGAGCATATCAGCGTAACAAGGACGTACCCGAAGGTACGCCCCATTATACGAGTTCAGCTTACTGATTTCATCCCTTCTTCAATTGCCTTAATGTTCAGGTTTACAAGAGCAGCTTTACTTCCGGTAAGTTTCTCTTCTAGCGCTTTTTTTACACCTTCAAGAGTAACTGCGCCCGTCTTTTGGAGATATGCTCCAAGAACAACCATATTGGCTACTTTTAGATTGCCCAACTTCTCAGCGATAGCGTTAGCATCTACTTTTATTATGGAGATGTCATCTCTAATCGTATCTCTGTCAACAACCGACGTGTTTATCACCATCAGTCCATCAGACTGGATCTCTTTCTCAAACTTTATGAGAGAGGGAATATTCATAATAATCAATTCATTTGGCGTGTTTGTTATCGGAGAGGCGATAGGTTCATCACTTACAACTACGGTACAGTTGGCCGTCCCTCCACGCATCTCGGGGCCGTATGAGGGTAGCCAGGTTGTGTGCTTGTTGTCGAACATCCCAGCCGTTGCCAGAATCTGTCCGATCAACATAACTCCCTGTCCGCCAAATCCCGCTGCTATCAGAAGATGTTCACTCATCTAATATCACCGACCTTGTCGACAAATACACCTTCTGGGTATTCTTTTTTCATGTTTTCGTTTAGCCATTTGATGGACTCTATCGGGTCAAGCCCCCAATTTGTGGGACAGGTCGATAGAACTTCGACCAACGAGAATCCCAGGCCCTTCTTCTGCGCAATGAACGCCTTCTTTATTGCAGCCTTCGCCTTAATTACTTCTTGAGGCGAGCTTACGGAAACTCTTTCGAGATAGACTATTCCTGCGGTCTCTTTTAGCAACTCCGAGACATGAATTGGGAAACCTTCAGTCTCAGCTTTTCTTCCGTACGGTGAAGTTGTCGTCTTCATTCCAAGGAGGGAAGTAGGGGCCATCTGACCTCCCGTCATTCCATATATCGCATTGTTAACGAAGATCGTTGTGATCTTTTCACCTCTGTTTGCGGCGTGAATGATCTCAGCCGTTCCAATTGCGGCGAGATCTCCGTCGCCCTGGTAAGTGAAGACCATTTTCTCCGGCATTGCCCGTTTCATTCCAGTTGCAACTGCCGGAGCTCTTCCGTGGGGGGCAACCGTACCGTCAATATCGAAGAACTCGTACGCGAAAACTGAACATCCAACTGGAGCAACCATAAGAGTCTTTCCCTGAATATCCAGTTCATCGATGACTTCCGCTACGAGTCTATGAATAATGCCGTGGTGACATCCTGGGCAATAGGAAAATTCCTTCTCAGCAAGCGATTTGGGTTTCTTGTATGTCGCTTTTTCCATATAATCACCTCATCCTATAAGTCTGACGAGTTCCCTGAAGACTTCGTCAGGTGTCGGGACCATTCCGCCAGTTCTTCCGTAGAAATGCACTGGTAAGCTTCCCTCAACTGAAAGACGAACATCCTCTACCATTTGACCCGTTGACATCTCTACAACTGTGCAGAACTTCTTTCCCCTTGCGGCCTTTTTCAGCTCATCATATGGAAAGGGCCAAAGAGAGACCGGTCTGAAAAGCCCAACTTTTATGCCCTGTTTTCTTGCCGTCTTAATAACGCTTCCAAGAATCCTTCCCATAGTTCCATATCCAACAAGAATATAATCGGCATCTTCAAGGTCATGAGTCTCGAAACGGATTTCTTTTGATCTAATCTTTTCGTAGACCTTGTGTGTTTCAGTATTCATCTCTTCAAGTCTAACGGGATCGATATCGAAAGAAGTAACTTTATGAGGTTCTCTTCCATCAGCTCCTCTTAACGCCCAGCTTGAATGATCGTTGATTTCCTCGAGCTTGACAAACTCTGGGAAGACAACTGGCTCCATCATCTGACCAAGCATTCCGTCGGCAAGCATCATAACCGGGACTCTGTAATTGTCCGCTAGTCTGAAAGCAGTTTCCATGAGATCAACAGCTTCCTGAATACTCCCCGGCGCTAGAACAATCAAGTGGTAATCGCCGTGACCTCCGCCTTTGGTGGACTGGAAGTAATCGCTCTGGGCAGGCTGGATATCACCAAGTCCAGGGCCACCTCTGACAACATTTACAAAGACAGCCGGCAACTTCGCCCCGGCAATGTAAGAAACACCTTCTTGCATCAAACTAAAACCCGGACTGGATGTGGATGTCATAACCCTGTGACCCGTACATGCGGCGCCGTAGACCATATTTACTGCAGCAACTTCACTCTCGGATTGAAGGAAGACGCCATCGACTTCTGGCATCCTTCTCGCCATGTATTCTGTAAATTCCGACTGTGGGGTAATGGGATAGCCAAAATACAATCTACAACCGGCTCTTATTGCAGCTTCAGCCATTGCCTCATTCCCTTTTACCATAATCCTTTCAGCCATAATCTCCCCCCTATACCTCGGCCGTTTCTTTGAAGACGGTTATTGCTGCATCTGGACACATCATATAACAGAATCCGCATCCGATACAGTTTTCGAGATCATGCAGCTGAGCAGGACGATATCCTTTGCTGTTGAATTTGTCCGAAAAGCTCAGTACTTTCTTCGGGCAGAAGTTGATGCATAGGCCGCAGCCTTTGCAACGCTCTTCGTCAATCTTCACGAAGTTTTTGTTCATTGTTCTACCTCCCATGGATTCAACATATATTTCTTAATTTCAAGCTGCTCAAACAAGCGCGGTTCTCTATTCAAGCCATTCATGACAACCGTGAAAGCTACAGGAACAGAAACTTTTTCGGACAGTTGTTTCACGAACTCCTCACCCTTGTCGATCGTCTCTGAGGTCGTTTCAGGACCAATGTTGGTGTTGTTCACAAGGTAGTTGATTTTCATCCTCGACTTTTCTTGAAGTCTGAAAAAGTGAGAAGCGGCGTTCTCTACGGTGTCATTGAATGGCCTAAAACGATTTAACACGTAAAATGTTTCACAGTTGTCATACGGAAGCCTTGAGCTCAGTGAGGATAGGACGACGGCACCGTCATCACTTCCTCCAACGTCAAGGACAACCCTGAACTCTGGGTTCTCTACATAGCCGAAAATCTCCGGAGGAATTATTGGCAAATCCGCGTTTGCCAATTTTCCTTTTGGAGCGATGATCTTTATTCCGAGCTGTTCAAACGAGTCTCTCATATCGCGAGATCTATAGTATGGGCTTACAGTATCAATGTCTGCAAGCGCGACCCGTTCTCCCTTTTTTGTGAGTAGCCTGGATACGTTAAGCGCAATTTCCGTCTTTCCGCTTCCAAACATCCCCATGAAGATAAGGATCTTTTTAGTGAAGTTCACGATTTCCCCCTGTATTGTTTTGCTTTCTCGCTTCCTTCAAGTACTCTCAAACACGCGACGGCAAGAGATAGCTCTTCGTTTCCACCTGGAACAACGTTTATGGGTGCGATAAAGCTCAGTTTCTCTGTCAACCACGGAACCATAAGTCTACTATCATAAGCTATTCCGCCGGTTATTATTATCGCATCCACTTCGCCGGATAGTGCTGCTGCCATTCTTCCTACCCACTTAACAATCTGGTATGCCATTGCCTTATAAGCTAGTTCAGATTCCCGATCTCCGTCTAGTATTGCTTGCTGAACTTTCTGACAGTCACTGGTCCCCGTATAAGCCATGAGGCCGCCTTTTCCCTTTATTAATTTTCTGATTTCATCCTTGGTATATTCATTAGAGAAACATAGCTTTATCAAACCAGTGAGAGGGAGAGTCCCCGCTCTTTCCGGGCTGAACGGCCCGTCTCCATTTAGAGCGTTGTTTACATCGACCACCCTTCCCCTTCTGTGAGCACCGATGGAAATCCCGCCGCCCATATGAACTACAACGAAATTCATCTCTTCATACTTCTTTCCATACCTCGATGCTACTTCCCTTGCAACTGCTTTCTGATTCAAAGCGTGAAATATCGATCTCCTCGTATAGTCCGGATGTCCCGAAAATTTCGCGACAGGTTCCATTTCATCTACTACAACCGGATCGGCTATGTAAGCCGGGATTCCCTTTCCGCTTTCGAGTGAAAGCTCGTTTGCCAGTATTGCTCCAAGATTAGAAGCATGTTCACCGTATTTTGCCAATCTAAGGTCTTCTATCATTTCTTCGTTTACCGCGTATGTACCACCTTCGAGAGGGCGGAGCATCCCACCTCTCCCGATGATTGCATCGATTTCCGAGAGCGGGTGTTTCACTGATTCCAAGAACCTTACAATTAAAGCCTTTCTGAATGCACGCTGCTCGTATAATGAAGGAAATTTACTCAGTTCGTCAGGCGAGTGTCTAATCGTATGCTCACCAATCATCTCTGAATCTCTGAATAGAGCCAATTTCGTTGAAGTCGAGCCGGGGTTGATAACCAAGACAACCGACATCATATCACTCCCGCAAGAAGGACATTTAGAGCTATCGAGTACAACTTTGTTTCCGCTGAATCTGCACGCGAAGTGAGTATTATCGGAGCTTTCCCCCCGACTACAGCGCTTGCTAACTGACATTCAGAAAGAAATGCCATGGCTTTATAGAAGATATTACCTGCTTCGATGTCGGGCATTATCAAGATATCTGCATCGCCCGCCACTGAACTGGAAATCCCCTTGTGCTCTGCAGCTTCACGTGAGATAGCGTTGTCTAGAGCAAAAGGGCCATCAACATCGACAGATCCAAGCTGCCCCCTCCTTGCCATCTGTGAAAGAATCGCGGCCTCAGTAGTTGCGGGCATTTTTGGGTTGACAGTCTCTATTGCCGCGAGAACTGCAACCTTCGGTCTTTCGTTTTCCAGCGCTCGCGCAACAGAAACCGAGTTGATTATTGAATCGGCTTTTTGATTGAGATCAGGAGCGATAACCATTCCTGCATCTGTTACAAGTAGCAGCTTGTGGTATCTCTTTATCTCGAAAACAGTTACTAGATTCATTGTTCTTCCGGTCTTGAGACCAAACTCATCTTTCAAATAGATGCCTAGAAGTTCCCCGGTCTTGACATTGCCCTTCATAAGAATCTCTGCATCTTTTAAGGAAACGGCCTTTACTGCCTTTTCAATTGATTCGATTTTTGTGGAACAGTGGACTATTGTAAAGCCTTCAGAAAAGCCAAGCTCATTGTTTATTTCCTCGATTTTCTTTTTTTGACCAAATAGAATGAACGATGCAATGCCATGCTCTGCAGCCTCTTTAGCCGCGGCCAGAACTATTGAGTCCTCAGCTGCTGCAATGGCAACTGTCTTTGGGTTATTCTTAGCTTGATCTATGAGTTGTGAGAGATGTGGAATCACATTGCCACCTCCGGATCAAAAGTTCTTGCCTTTTCAGTTCCTTCCAGTACTCTCTTTGCTCCTAGAGCAAGAGAAAGAAGCTCGTTTTCGCCAGGTTCTATGACTACCAGCGCGAACTTCCCAATGTATTCTTTAATCTTTTGGACGAATTCAGTATTGTATGCCATCCCACCGGTCAAAACAATTGCGTCGATCGAACCACCAGCTACAGCAACCATTCCTCCGATCTCTTTCCCGATCTGATAAGCCATTGCGTCTACAACTAGAGCTGCGTCGTCATCTTCTTTTGCAAATTTCAGCGCCTTTCTTAGATCGTCGGTTCCAAGATAGGCGAGAAGTCCGCCAAATTTTAAGTATCTGTTGAGAAGCTCCCTTTCCGAGTATTCTCCCGAGAAGCATTTTTCCACTACATCACCTACTGGAAGCTCCCCAGTTCTGTTTGGGCTGAAAGGTCCCTCATCGGTTGCGTTGTTGACATCCACCATCTTCCCTCTCAACTGCAGGCCAACAGAGATACCTCCGCCCAAATGAGCGATTACCAGATTGAGATTTTGGACATCTCTTCCAAGATCAAAGGCTATTTGTCTCGCGGCAGCTTTCATGTTAAGCGCATGAAGTCTAGAGACTCTTGGAAGTTGAGGAAGGCCTGACAAACGAGCCTCTTCGCACAACTCGTCGACGGAGATTGGATCTGTTATAAACACGGGAATCTTCCCTTCAGAGAGCCTTAAACCTATGGGAGCCGCAAGATTCGATGGGTGATCAATTGCCGAGCGATGAAGGAGAAAATCTACCATCTTATCGTCTACAAGATATGTACCGCTTTCCATAGGTGGCAATATGCCTCCTCTACAGGCAATGGCGTCAAAATCGAAAGAAATACTGCTTTCATTTAGGAAGGATAGGATTTCCTCTGCTCTATCTTGAATGTCTTGACTTCGATCATTCCGAGACGAGAAGTGCTGAATCGAACCTCTAACAATCTCCTCTTCGTCATTGAAAACAGCTACCTTTGTTGAAGTTGAGCCGGGGTTTATAGCAAGGATCTTCATCTTTCCACTCCTTTAGAGAAGATTCTTCTCTTTGCCGTACTCCACAACGATCTTCTTCAGCCTTCTTACCCCTTCTATAATATCTTCTCTGGGAGGAAGACAGAAGGACAATCGCATCGAATTATTGCATGTGTTGTCCAACGAGAAGGCCTCTCCCGGGACAAAGAGTATGTTTGCTGCCTTTCCTCTTTCAAGCATTTCTGCCGTATCGAATCCCTCGGGCAGAGTGAACCATATGAATAGACCACCTTCCGGTTTGGTCCAGTGGAACCCTTCCATACTCCCAAAGCTTCTTTCCAGCTCAGCAAGCATTAGGTCCTTTTTCTCTCTATAAAGGGCTATCGTAGGTTCTATTTGGGAGAGCAAGTCATATCTCTGAAGATATCTCGCAGCTATTCGCTGTGTGAGACTCGGAGTACAGAGATCAGTAGCCTGCTTTGCAGTTACCATTTTCTTCACAATAGTCTTATTACCAACCACAATGCCAAGTCTTAGTCCGGGTGACAGTATCTTGCTGAATGTCTTCAGCAGCAATACCCTTTCCTGACCCCCGATCTTGAAGATCGGATCGATTGGTTTGCCCTCATACCGCAAGTCACCGTAAGGATCATCCTCAACTATGAGAACATCGTACTTATTTGCAATTTCGACAAGTCTCTTTCTCTTTTCAAGACTCATCGTTACTCCAGCTGGATTGTGGAAATTCGAAATGGTGTAGATAAACTTAACCTTGTTGAGTTCACCTCTGTTCTCTATCTCCTGGAGGTTTTGTTCAACTTCATCAATATCTGCACCGTCTTCGCGCAATGACATGTAGACATGGCGATCTGATCTGAGAGAAAAGGCGCTGGCCGCCCCCAGGTAAACAGGCTTAGAGACGAAATATATGCTATCTTCATCCAGTAAGATCTTGCTAATCAGATCGAGCGCACTTTGAGAGCCCACTGTAACGAGCAGGTTGTCAACGTCGATTCCTTCTATTCCACTCTCTCTCTTTAGTAAAGATATATACTCTTCCCTGAGTATTGGGTCCCCCTCTGTTGATCCGTACTGAAGAGTGAGCTTGTATTCGTTTTCTAGAATCTCTTTAGATATTTCAGCCATTTCAAAACGTGGAAATGTGTCAGGATCAGGTACGCCTCCTCCAAAAGAAATCATACCTGGTTTTGAAGTAACCTTTAGAAGCTCCCTAATGACGTTGGATTTCATCCTGAGTGCGATTTTCGAGAATTTTTCGGTCACCGAGTACACCCCCTATCTATATTCGTTACTAAATTGCGAGCAACAACATGCCAACTGACGGCTTCTCGTGGAAACTCTCATTGAAAGTATATTACAGAGTATTTTAAGAAATCTATGGAAAAACCGCGAAAACAATTGCATGCAAAAACGTGCAGATATGCAATCAAATTCATATTTGAAAATCCCCAGCCGATCCAGGAGGTTCTCATAATGGAGCAACGTTAGTACCTCTTCAATCCTCTATCTATTAACTCGTCAAGATCTATGTTCCCAGACAGCCTCGAGCAACCTGATTCGATCGATGCTTTCGCTACGGCTAGGGCGACCATTCTCGCAATGCCAGGCTCAAAGGGTTTCGGTAGAATATAGTCTGAAGAAAGATTTTCTTCAGGTACTGCTGAAGAGAGAGCTTTGGTCGCAGCTAGCTTCATGGCTTCGTTTATTTCTCTCGATCTGGTATCTAGGGCGCCTCTGAAGATTCCCGGGAAGGCAAGTACATTGTTTATCTGGTTTGGGAAGTCAGATCTGCCAGTGGCGACAATCGCTGCACCTGCGCCTTTTGCGAGGTCTGGCATGATTTCCGGTACAGGATTTGCCAATGCAAATACGATTGGATCGGGGGCCATTTGTCTTACCATTTCCGGTGTAAGAAGGCCTGCTACCGAGGTTCCAATGAATAGATCCGCACCCTTGACTGCATCTTCAAGATTTCCGCTGAGGTTTTCGGGGTTTATTTCTCGAACGATCTCTGAGTGAAACTCATTCAGAAGAGTACGAGAGTCTTTTCTGTTGAGAATCCCGTTCTTATCGACAGCAACAATGTTCCTCGCACCAGCGGCCAAAAGCATTTTGATGGTTGCTCCGCCGGCAGCACCGACTCCAACCGTCGCGATCTTAAGTTCTTCGATCTCTTTTCCAACTACTTTAAGCGCGTTTCGTAATGCGGCAACTGCTACTATTGCAGCTCCGTGTTGATCATCGTGAAAAACAGGTATATCGAGACTTCTCTGGAGCTCTCTTTCGATGAAGAAACACTTCGGGGAAGCTATATCTTCCAGGTTAATTCCTCCGAAGGTTGGAGCGAGAGCCTTTACAAAGAAAATGATCTCTTCCGCAGTATGGACATCTATACACAGAGGAAAGGCATCGACATTGGCGAATTCCTTGAAAAGAACTGCCTTTCCCTCCATTACAGGTAAACCAGCCTCAGGGCCGATGTCTCCGAGGCCCAGAACCGCCGTTCCATCTGAGACAACTGCGACGTAGTTCCACTTGTTGGTGTAGTCATATGCCAGTTCCTTTTTTCTCTCGATTGTGCGGCAAACGTCTGCGACCCCCGGAGTGTATGCCAAAGACAATGCGTCCATACTATCAACTTTCACCCTGCTTCTTACCTCAAGCTTTCCCCTGAGATCCTTGTGAAGTTTCAGCGCTCTTTCATTCACTAAATCACCTTCTATTCTAAAGAAAAGATATCCAGACCATTCTTGTCTGTTGCAACAATTAGCGGAAAGTCTTCGACTTCGATTTCATATACTGCTTCGGTTCCCAGATCTTCGTATGCGATGACTCGTAACGATTTGATCCTTTTTGATAGCGAAGCTGCAGCTCCACTCGGTGCAAGCAGGTAGGCTCTTCCGTATCTTCTGCACAGTGAGGTTGAGAGATCCGATCTCTTTCCCTTACCTATTGTAGCCTGAACACCCTGTTGAAAAAGCATTTCCAGAAAACAGTCCATCCTTATGGAAGTAGTAGGTCCAATAGCTCCAAAGCTTTCCTTGGTTGGCTTTGCCGGACCGCCGTAGAAAACCACTGCCCCCTCCAACTTAACAGGCAAAGGCCGGTCTTGTTCGTGAAGTTCTTTCAAACGCATCTGGGCCGCATCTCTCATAACCAGTAGCTTGCCTGTATAGTATAGTTCCTGACAGCAAACAAGATCGTCAATCTTCAAAGACCACCACTCCCCTTCTGCAGAGATAGCAGTCCACCGCAAGTGAAACTGGTAGAGTAGCGATGTGGGTAGGTGCAGTCTCAATACTCACTGAGTATGCAGTAATACCTTTGCCAAGGCCTTGAAAACCGATCCCGAGATTATTTATCTCGCGGAGAAGCCGTTCCTCCAGCATAGCGTAGTAGGGATCGGGATTCGCCGCGTTTATCTCTCTTGTCAGCGCGAGCTTCGAGAGAATCATCGACTTTTCGGAGCTTCCACCGATTCCTATTCCTATCTTCAGCGGAGGGCAGCCCCTTGCTCCGTTTTCCAAGACCGAGTGTACAATTGTATCTACAAGTTCCTGCTGAGTTATCGTTGGATTAAGCATGAAGAGCCTGGACAGGTTCTCGCTTCCTCCCCCCTTCACCAGAAAACGAATTTCCAGTCTCTTCCCCGTCTGGATGAACGTGTGAACTACCGATGGGGTATTGTCGCCGGTATTTTCTCTATGATGAAGAGGGTCCTTTACAACTGAGTACCTGTAAGGATTACTTGAATATACATTCCTTACAGCACGGTCGAGGATTTCTGAGATCGGTCTTTCAAGGATCACTTCATGACCCATGAATACAAAGAATTCGATAAACCCCGTGTCCTGGCATAAAGGCAGTCCCGACTCCTCCGAAATCACTGCGTTCTCCCGAAGGATAGCCGAAAATGGGCCAGTGTAGTCATTCAGAAAGGCCCTCGCCCGATTATCCAGAATGGTGTTTGCCTTAACAAGGGCTTCTTCGATTCTGTTTACAATCGTATTCTCATCTATCAAGAACTAACACCTACTTAAGAAAAATCTAGGAAGCAGATATGATGATTCATTTATAACACTTTACCTACTCATTTGCCTCGAATACCCGGATGTGAGCTATATTTGTCTGCAGTAGAAATCGATCAACTACAGATTTCGATGTAGAAGCTTTCAATACTCTTTTTCCGGCAGCTACCAATTCTTTCATGGCTCAAAAGGTGAATTGACTGAGAAGGCTTATTATGCAAATTACTTGCATGATACAACTAAATAGTGTACAATAAGATAGGAGGTGAAGTAATGAGTATATATGACTTTGAACTAATTACTATTGACGGTTGGAACAAGTCTATGGAAGACTTCAAAGGTAAGGTTGTTCTGCTGGTAAATACTGCGAGTAAATGTGGATATACACCTCAGTATGAAGGCCTGCAACATCTTTATGAAGAATTCAAGGAAAAGGACTTTGTCGTTTTGGGTTTCCCCTCTAACGATTTTCTTCGTCAGGAGCCGGGAAGTGATGAAGAGATAAAGACGTTTTGCAGCACTAACTTCAATATCACCTTTCCCATGTTTTCCAAGATTCATGTAAAGGGAAAGAACATTCATCCACTTTATGAGTACCTGACAAGTGGCGGAGGAAAAAAGGAGTTTCTGGGAAAAGTGAAGTGGAACTTCACGAAGTTTTTGATAGATAGAAATGGTGAGATTATTGGAAGGTTCGAACCAAAAGAGGAACCAGAGACATTTCGCTCTGCAATCGTGGAGGCGGTAAGGTGAATGAAGAATAACTCATCTGTTCCCAGTGGAGAGGAACTTCTTAAACTTGACAATCAGCTATGTTTTGCCCTATATTCCAGTTCCCGAGGAATAACTAGATTGTACAGGCCTGTGCTTTCGGAGTTTGGTATTACGTATCCTCAATATCTGGTTATGCTTGTCCTTTGGGAAAAGGAACCGCTTACAGTTAAGGAGCTGGGAGAAAGGCTTTTCCTCGATTCGGGGACCCTTACTCCTTTGCTAAAGAGAATGGAAAAACTTGGCCTACTAACAAGAGAAAGATCTCAAGGTGATGAAAGACACGTCAATATTGGATTGACCAATAAAGGTAAAGAGATGAGAGAAAAGGCTCTTTCGATACCTTTGAGAATTGCGAATCAGGTGAATATTTCCGAGGCCGAGTTCGCATCGCTTATGGCCTCTCTCAGGAAGTTGATGAAGAAGATCGACATGGACGACTCGAAAGCTTCTTCACACTAGGAAATAAACCCAAATGACATTTATGCAGATCGTCTTGATTTACCTTGCCGGTGTGGCAGCAGGTTTCATGAACGTTATGGCGGGAGGTGGCTCCATGGTCACACTCCCGTTGCTTATGTGGATTGGAATACCCCCTCCCGTTGCAAATGCGACAAACAGACTGGGAGTATTGTTCGAAAGTGCCATTGGAATGAAGACCTTTCATTCATCGGGTATCAGACTTCAGAAATCGATCATTCCGGCGATTGTGTTTTCTACAATTGGATCAGTAATTGGTTCTATGTTCGTCTCTAGTATTCCAAAGGATCTCCTGGAGAAAGTCATTGCATTGATGCTTCTTGCAGTAGCAGTTCTAGTGCTTCTGAAACCTGGGAAACCGAATATTTCGAAACCTTCCCAACTACTTACAGCGCTGATCTTTTTGGGAGTGGGCTTCTATGGTGGTTTTTTGCAAGCAGGTGTTGGCTTCTTCTTGATTGGAGCAATAACTCTCACGTACGGGTATGATCTTGTGAAAACGAACTTCGCAAAGGTAGTAATTGTTTTTGTTTACACGGTGTTTGCTCTCGTTGTCTTCCTTTCAAAGGGGATGATATACTGGGTTCCCGGTTTGGTTCTTGCTGCCGGGAACGTTATCGGCGCATATTTTGCAGTGAAGCTTTCGATTAGAAAAGGAAGTGGCTTTGTGAGATGGATATTGCTGACAATTGTAATTCTAAATGCCGTGAAGTATCTCTTCTTTTAGGGGGAAAAGAATGAGAAAAGAGATGATTGATCTTATAAGATACTTGAAGAAGTTGGGATACTTGAAAGACCCGCGAATAGAGGCCGCCATGATGGAGCTTGATCGGGCCGATTTCGTCTCTTCCGAAGTGCGCGACAGGGCATATGAGGACATAGCCCTTTTGAGCTTTGGCAGTTCTGGCAAAGTATGCTCCACTTCGACCCAACC
Source organism: Mesotoga sp. H07pep.5.4 (assembly GCF_003664935.1). Taxonomy (NCBI): domain Bacteria; kingdom Thermotogati; phylum Thermotogota; class Thermotogae; order Kosmotogales; family Kosmotogaceae; genus Mesotoga; species Mesotoga sp. H07pep.5.4. Next base: position 11,426 of record NZ_JFHM01000011.1, on the reverse strand, counting down.
GTCGCTTCTCGTGACGATGATCGAGGAGTTGGGAATGAGAGATGAAGATAGAGTGTTGGATCTGGGAACGGGGACGGGTTTCTGTGCCTGCATACTTGGGAAGATGGCAAAGAATGGAAGTGTAATCACCGTAGAAAAGGACAGAGAAGTTGCTTTCGTCGCTTCGAGAAATTTCGAACGTTATCGTATGAAAAACGTTCGCCTTGTGATTGGTGACGGACGGTACGGTTATGAAAGCGACGCTCCTTACGACAAAATAATCTCAACGGTTGCACTCTCGGGAATGAGTGAAGTACTCTTCAGTCAGATGAAAATTGGAGGGAGGTGCGTATCTCCAATTTACAGGAGTTACATGGATACTCCTGTATTCCTGTTCGAAAGAACCGACGATACTACTCTGAGAGTTTCGGAAGTAACCGGAGCAGTCTTCATGGTGGCAGAGGATTCAGAACCGGATCCTATCTATCGCAATAGAGAGTTCAGACTCAGATTGACAGACGGAAGGTTTCAAATTATCTGAGTCAGCTGCTGGCTACCTTCCAGAAGATCTCAATTCCCTTTTCTATAACTGAATCCTGAGGCAGGAACTTTGAGTTATGAAGACCGTGGCGTTCCTCTCGTCCAGTGCCTAGCCAGAAAAGAACGGAGGGATACTTCAGAGCAATCACACCAAAGTCTTCACCTACGTATTTCATTTCTACAGGATTTACATCGACCAGACCGCAAAGCTTTTCGTAAAGGTCTTTGTCCACCTGAACTTGAGGATATTTCGATCCGATCTTCTGATTGAACTCGAGTTCTCTTCTTGAAGCAACATCTCTACCGAGCTCTTCGAGCTCGCAGATGGCCTTCTCCGAAAGCTCGTAAGCTCTTGTTCTCACAGTTCCGTAAAGGGTGCAAGAATCGGCTACTACGTTTCTCACCCTTCCCCCTTCGATTAAGCCGAACCTGAGAACGGAGTCTCCTCTTTCAATGGAGTAAACTCTCTGCAGGAAATCCATAGCTCCCTCGATAGCGTCTCTTCCCTCCCTATAAAAAGCGACATGTGCCGATCTTCCCGTGAAAGTGCAGTCCGTTTCGAAAGCCGAAGCAAAGAGAACTCCGGGTCTTGAATATACAGTCCCTTCAGGGAACTCATCGTTCACATGAAGTGCCCATGCCTCCTTTATATCGTACTGCTGAAGTGCTGGGATACATCTTTCTGCGCCTCCGCCTCCCTCTTCTGCTGGCTGGAAGAGGAACAGGAGGTTTCGTTTCAGGTTTGCGACAACCACTCTTTCGATCAGGCCGATAAGGATAGTCATATGAACATCGTGCCCGCAAGCGTGCATGAATCCCTCATGTTTGGACTTGAACTCTACTCCCGTTTCTTCGAATACCGGTAGAGCGTCCATATCGGCTCTGAAAAGAGTGAAAGGGTCGTTTGATTTCTTCCAACGCGCCAAAATCCCGGTACCCGATACCTTCTCGTAGGGAACATCGAGACGATCCAGAAGACTCATTATATATGATTGAGTCTTAAACTCTTTGAATCCTATTTCCGGTATCTCGTGCAGGCTGTGTCTTACTCTGATCAAATCCATATAGATGCCCCCCTTCTGGAAATCTTAGTCATTGATGTTCAGAATACAACTCCTTACCCATTGCATTAAGAGAATATTCGAAGAGAACGGGTTTAATAACCAGGATTTCCACACGACGAATCGAGTTTGCCGCTTCACAATTATAAACAAAAAAGGCGCGTTATAAGGCGCCTTTGTCTAAAGCCGAGATCAGTTCAGTGTTGTAATTCCAGAGTTCAATCAAAGTTGAATCTTCCCCGTAATCCTCTCCCATAAAAGTCTCCAGAGCAAAAGGTATATTCGGATCGATTATCCAGTACATTGATAGCTCTCCGTCTTCACAATATAAAGAGAGACTTTCGTTCCGGTGTAAGTTTCATTCTTTCCCTGAACGGAATGCTGTCCTTCATACTTCAAGGTACCAAATCCATAGAGCTTTGTGTTCATCTGCTCGTCGTGGTCGATAGCGTCATACACGAAAGTAAACATCGGATTCAAGAATGCGAATAGCTTCACAGAGAATTGCTGCCCGAACATCATATCTGCGGTGTGTTCTGTTTCGAGTGGCAGAAAGCAGGTAGTATCGTAATTCAGGACGTATTGATCTTCATCCCGATCTATTGTCACTCCGTATATCATTTCCTTCTGCTCTCCGTTCTCGAAGTACGTTATCTTGTTGTAGACGTACTTCAGCGTAGAGTAGTCCTGTAACGGCATCCATGATGCGAAAACGCTCCCTACAAGAACAAGAAACAATAACATTGCCACCCTCATCATATTATCATTCCAAGATTCAGCAAGGAGTCACACAGCCTTCTTCCGTTAAAGCAAACAGGAATTGAGAGAGCTATAATGGCTGGAAAGAGTCTAAATAGCCGGGGTGATCAATTTGAAGAAAGCTTTAATCACGGGAGCATCGTCGGGGATCGGTGAAATCTTCTCTTATGAACTGGCCAAACAAGGCTTTGAAACAGTACTTGTGGCGAGAAGATATGAACGTCTTGAAGCAATTTCGAACAGAATAGAAAGGGATTATGGGATCGAGTCTAAGGCCATAAAGGCTGACTTAACATGTCAAAGAGATCTCTTAGAAGTATCGGGACTCTTAGGCGGAGTTGACCTTTTGATAAACAACGCCGGGTTTGGAATGATTGGCCCATTTGAGGACCTCGAAACAGATAGAGAGATGCAAATGATCAAGTTGAACATTGGTGCACTCTACTTCTTGACTAAGAAATATGCCTTATGCAGAGTAGGCGTCGGCGGAGGGGTCATTAACGTAGCCTCTACCGCAGCTTATCTTCCTGTGCCTGGTATGGCCGTATACGCAGCTACAAAAGCCTTCGTGCTGAGTTTCAGCGAGGCGATTAGCGAGGAGCTTAAGTCAAAAGGTTTCAAAGTGATGGTTTTGTCCCCCGGACCGACAAAGACAGAATTCTTTGACGTTGCTTCGGGAGGCAGAAAGAAACTTCCCGGCTCGATGAGTCCCGAGGAAGTTGTTAGGAGAGCTCTTGATTCCTTTGAGAAAGGTAAGAGAAGTGTGGTAAGCGGTGTGATTAACAAGGTCATTGCAACTGGATCAAGACTCGTTCCAAGGGCTGTCGCGCTAAAAGCGGCCAGAAGGGCATTCGAGGACTAGGTGAAAACACTTCCTCTCGTGAAAGATCGATTTGTAACCTCCATGATCGACCGCCTAGAAAGATTGAGACCATCTTAATCCTTCAGTCACTCTCTTTTGGAGAGGATGACACTTCGTCTTGACTGCCAGGCCAAGATAATTCCTATAGCAGTTTTGCATAAGGCCGTGACTCTAAGCGAACTATAAGCAAGGATTCTCAGGAGATTCTAAGAATGGAAGGTTAGTATCTACTCGAGATCCAAAAAATGGAGGTATTGAATATGAAGAGAGTGTTTTCGGCAATAATGATGGTTCTTATTATTGGTACAATGGCGCTGACTAGCGGGCTAACCGCAGAGGAAGACGGAATTGTATTCATGAGGGAAGAAGAAAAGCTTGCCCGTGATGTTTATACAGTGCTCTACGAAATGTGGAACGTGAACGTCTTCAAGAACATCGCCGAAAGTGAGCAACAGCATACAGATGCTGTTCTTTCACTGATTGGTGAGATTGGTCTCGAAGACCCAGTCGGTGAAAACGACATTGGTGTATTCACTGATCCGGAGCTTCAAAAGCTTTACGACGAGCTAATTGAAAAGGGTAGCAAGTCCCTACTGGATGCGGTTGAGGTAGGTTTGTTGATAGAAGAGATAGACATTGCCGACATCGAAGAACTTCTTGCAGGAGAGATTGGCTCGAGAACAAGAACGGTTTACGAGAACCTTCTTCGAGGGTCGGAGAGTCACCTCAGAGCGTTTCTCAAGCAATATGAGAGGCTTGCGGGAAGTTATTCTCCTGAAGTCTTGAGTGTTGATAGATTCAACGAGATTGTTTCTGCGAAATAGAGTTGCGATTTACCAAGATAGAAGAGAGCGGGCGAACCGCTCTTTTCCTTTTGATATGAGGGAATAAAAGGATCGGTTGATCTTAAATAAACGGGATCGAAAAGTATTCCAAAACTCCGATTAAACATTGAATATTTCTCTCTATGACCTATAATTTAATTATCGGATCTGAGAGGAGAGGTACTGTGATCAAAATAGTTACGGACAGCTCATGTGATCTACCTATCGATACTCTAAAGGAGTTCGAGATTCCATTTGCTCCCCTGAACATTTTCGTTGAAGATCAAACGTTCAAGGAAGACATAGACATAACTCCGGAGGAATTCTGGCAGTCAATGCGCAGGTCCGACGAGCTTCCGAAAACCTCTCAACCCTCCCCGGCAGACTTTGCAGGAATCTTCGAAGAGATTCAGAAGAAGGGCGATACTCCGTTGTGTATTACTATTTCATCCAAGCTAAGTGGTACCTACCAGTCGGCGGTTTTGGGCGCTGAAATGACAGGCAGCAAGGCGATTGTTTTCGACTCTCTTGCGGGGTCTATCTCTCATGGAATTCAAGTTTTGATTGCGGCGAGAATGGCTAAAAGCGGTGCAACCGTTGAAGACGTTTTATCGGCGCTAAGAATCTACAGAGATAATGTGAAAATAATCATTCCGCTAGCAACTGTAGAAAACATCGTCAAAGGAGGACGTCTTAGCAAGTTCCAGGGGAGTGTGATCAACATACTCAACATGAAGATCATACTGCATGGAGTAAATGGGGAGGTCAAACTTCTGAAGAAAGTCAGGGGAAACAAAAGATTCAGAGCGGCAATAAGTGAGCTGATCGAGGCATCTGCAAAAACCGGTAAGAAGATCTTCGGCATAACACATGTCAACAATCTCGAAGATGCGAAATTCTTTTCTTCAGAGATAAGGAAACGTGTCCCCGACTCTGAAGTCATAATTGGAAAGATGGGGCCTGCCATTGCGACTTATGCCGGAGAAGGTGGACTAATACTTGCGTTGTGAGGGTCCGGATCGCTTTGTGTTTGACGCCCGGAACATCAGTTGAAAGAGCGGACTAATTTTCTTCGTTCTGCACTGTTGATACCGAAGAGAGACGTGTCTTTCAGCGAAATAGCTGAAACATCAGAAATACCCTTTTTGTTCAGTCATTTCAGCGGGTGAACTGAAACCCTCTCTATCCCTCTCTCACATACAATTCCGAGTTAAACGAACCGCTCACTCCGTGTTCCTATTGTTCATCTTCTTTAGCGCAGGTATTTATCTAAAAACGCAAGCATTGCTTTAGCCCCTTTGATTCTATTAACTTTCTTCTTGAAGCCATGTCCCTCATCCTCAAATACAACATATTCAACCGGAACACCGTTTTTCTTAAGGCTCTCAACGATTTCGTCCGACTCTACTTTTAATACTCTTGGATCATTTACACCCTGAAGAACAAGGAGTGGTCTTTCAATTCTCTCGGCGTGGAAGAGAGGGGAAATGCTCTTGAGGTATTCCTCTTCTTCAAAGGGGTTTCCAATCTTCGTATATAGTAGATCTTTAATGGCTTTCCACCAGGCAGGCACCTCTCTGAGAGTTCTCACCCAGTTTGAAACACCGAAAAGATCTATACCTGCTTTGAACTCCTTCGGTCTAAAGGCCAGAGCTGCGAGCACCATAAAACCTCCGTAGCTCCCTCCATTTATGGCGATTCTTTCTTCATCGATAAAATCAAGTGTGGCTAGAAACCTGGCGGCTTCCACGCAGTCATCCAGATCAGCTTCTCCGTGCTTGTGATCTGCCGCTCTGAAGAAGCTCTTTCCATAACCGGAGCTTCCTCTGTTATTCACCGCGTAGATTGCATAGCCATGATTCGCGATGAATTGGATTTCCGGGTTGTATTTCGGTAGAGACTGGCCGCCAGGTCCTCCATGGACCCACACAACGGCGGGCGCTTTCTCTCCGGCAGGTACGTTCTTGGGCGGATAGAAAATCCCTGGTACTTCGAGACCGTCGTATGAAACAAAGCGAAGAACCGAAGCTTCGGAAAGATCATTGCTGTTCACGTTTTGGCTCATTGAATCAGTGAGCTTCTTTGTCTTTTTTGTCTCGAGGTTTATCGTAAAAATATTGGGAGATGATGTCGCCGAATCGCAAAGATAATACAGAAGCCGACCATCTTTACTGAAGCACTGATCGTAAACGACACCGCCGGTTTTTATAGGTGGTATCTTGAGAGAGTTACTTTTCGTTTCGATCACATGGAGTTCGAAAAAACCATCTCTATTCAGTACAAGCACAGCACTTTCTCCGTCCTCCGACATCCTTCCTGCAATTATGTCCCAGTCTAAGTCAAGAATCTCTTCACTGACACTGCTTTCAATGTTCATTTCCCAGAGCGTCATGAACTCTCCGGCCGAATCCGATACATAGTACAGCTTTAGTGAATCTTTTGAGAAGAAGAGAGGTTTGAAATTTCCTTCACTTTGATGGGGGGAGAGAAGTTTTATATCCCCGGTTACAGAGTTATAAAGGTAAATATCCGAATCGTTTGCAGTCCGGGGCTTACGAAGAGCAATAAGCTTCTCATCACTGGAAATCGGACCCAGCTCGAACAGGTCCCTGTTTTCGAAGACCAGCTCGCTTGTCAAATCACCTTGATTGAATCGGTAAAGATCGAATCTACTTTTGTCAATCCTGTTCGAATAGTAGTAAACCTTGTCACCCACACTCATGTGAAATCCCGACTTAGTTTTTTCGAAAGGGGTGAGATCTCTGATCTCTTCATCAGCAAATAGATAGAGATGGTGCAGCTCATCGCCACCTTTATCCATCGCGAAAATGAAGCTTCCGTCCTCGAAAATGAAAGAAACTAATGCGTTCTCATCGAGGGACGTAATCTGTCTGTGTCTTCCCTTCTCTTGATCTAGTTCAAATACGTTATAGTTGCCAGTCTTGTCGGAAGAATAGAGAATTTTCCTTGAATCGGCGGAAACCGCGAAAGATGCAATTGTCTCATTTTCCATCAGTTCCTCGATTGTGTACTTCTTTTCGGCCATTATTGATCCTCCTAATCCTTGTCCATCAACAAAGCGCTGATTTTGGTTTCTAAACTAGATGCTCACCTAAAAGTACGAGGTTGCTACATTCTGTATAATGCAATCATATAACAGATGCAGCATAAATAGGTTTGGATCAGTAACTAATCGGAACTCCTGTAAAACATGTAAAAAGGCACTTCAGGAAGTTTTGATCCTTTTCTTAACCTCAATCTCTTTCGATCGCAGCTAACGATTTATCATTTTGTCCTCTATTACGAATCATGTTGCAGGTTTTGTTCGCTCGTAGCTACACCTCTAAAATGGAATGAGCCGTTTTTCCGTTAAAACCCGACAGAGAACTCCGCGCCGAATTTCTAAAAGGAGATCATGTGATTTTCGATTTGCCTTATTATAGATGAAGAGCCGGGAGCCAACTTGAGAAACTTGTGACAAATTCAAAATACCAATCGGTAGATGATATATTTTCCGGAATGATCCCGTGAAAAGTGTCGGTTGGGGGTTGTTCTAAGAGGAGAACCTGTGAAAGCAAGGGGTTGGCAATCGCAGATCTATTGCTTGGAATAGGGCTTCTGCTAATTGGTATAGCTGTATCCTTTGTTAATCGGCAGTGTGAACATTAAGAATCTTAAGTAGCAGTAATCAGCTTGACTTCTACAAGTTTGAAGGGGAACCTTAAGGCGGCAACGGCCTCTTAATCACTCTGAGGGCAAATAATTCGAGCATCGAGATAGAGAACAGACTGTCCCTCAACCAGGTTATGAGAAAGAGCAATTGATAGAAGAATTGTGTCCGATTCCGTAATAGTTCTCGATTTAAATAATGACTGAATGAGAGCAGGGATCAAATGACACGTGCAATTTGTTCTCTTCACATCACTTCTTCTCATCTCATCACAAGTTGGGTGAAGAATGGAGATTTCAAAATGTCTTTCCTTTTGAAGTATCGGAATAAGTAGAAGCAAGTTCAAATTTGGTTCATTCCCCATTCGCAATGGTAATAGCCTTAACTTTAGTAGTTGCAGGTGGACTAACAGAATTACTGGCTTGATGGAGCGTGATTCGAAATCTCTTACGCAAGAAGACAACTACTGTAGTCGAAAAAAACCGGAGGTCTGGGACCTCCGGTTTGGATTGATTCAGGGCCTAATTGGCAACCGCCTGAGGAACGTTCTCAGCAAGCTCTATGAGGTCTACTTCGAAGAGTCGGTCTCCGATGTACTTTATACCCTTTATTCCAAGTTCTTCCGGTAGAGTTGCCGCTTCATCGCTTGAGGAGAAAGTGATCTTTCCGGCAGACTCGAATGGAACTATTGACCAGTTGAAGGATGGTGTTGGATTGATAGTGCCCTTCTCGATAATATAGTCGATGATTACGCTTCGATTCTCGACTGTTGAGGAGAGGACGATGTCGGCATCGACCAGATGATAGCCGCCGCCACCTGCGCGGTAGTTGTTTGTCACAACAAGGAACTCCATATCGTCTTCGACTTCTTCACCCTCATAGGTGAGATTCACAATTCTCTGACCTACGGGGTTTCGAACATCTATCTGATAGTTGATTCCTTCGATTATGTCGAAGTTGTATGAAGAGAACCTTGCAAGCAAATTCTGTTCTTCCGTGCTGTTAGGATCGATCTGATTGAAATTCTCCGCGCACTTTTCAAGCCAGCCTTTCAATTCGAGACCGTTTACCCTCACGACATGGAGTGTGTTCGAGTATATATAGATATCTGCAGCGTTCATAATTCTTACATCCCCTGCATCTACACTGGTATTTGTTCTAAACGGAGCCGCAGCTGAAAGGAGAGGCATAGACTCATATTCAGTGCCCTTGAAATACTCTTTAACGTACCAAAGCTGGGCTTCGTTTACGAGTTGAGTGACTTCATTATCTATTACCCTGCTGAAATAGCCCTTGATCGGTACGGCCGTCGTTCCCACGGGAGCCATTACGTAATCAATAGTGGCTTCGTGCTGTTCTTTGACTGCTTCAACTATCTCCGGAGCAGCCTCGACTTTTTCGTCGACATGCCACAACTGCGGGCATGAAGAAAATACCTCCCACTCTCCATCACTGTTCAGAAGATGAAAATGTATCAGACCTAAGGAGTTTCCCCAGCTTCCTGCCATTGTCACCGGGACTCCATCTATTTTGTCGGCAATTTTCCCGTGGCTGTGACCCATGATGATGCCGTCTATTCCTTCAACGTTTTCGAGTATTGCTTCAGCGTCTGAGCTTCCCTGGTGAAGGGAGACTATCACCAGATCGACGCCCTCTTCACGTAGTTTGGGCACATACTTGGCAGCTGCGTCTACTATAGGTTCAGCATAGACTTTTCCTTCGAGGAGGACTCTGTCCCACATCATTATTTCCGGAGGTAGAAAGGCTATAACGCCAATCTTGATTGGAATTCCGTCGACTTCTCTTTCCAATATCACATAGGGGTCATACCTTAGCTCTTTCGTGTCTTCGTTGTAAAGATTTGCCGAGATCATCGGGAAGTCAGCGGAAGCAATGGCCAGGTCCAGATATTCGAGACCGAAATTGAATTCGTGATTTCCAATTCCAACTACGTCATAATCCATGATATTCATGGCTTTGATTATCGAGGGAGTATCTCCCATCTTGATTGGATCTATTCTCGCTTCACGTTCTGCGAGAACGCTACCCTGAATGGCATCTCCCGTGTCGATCAAGATGGTGTTGTTGTACATTTCCCTTGCCCACTTTATCAGTGTGAAGGTCTTTGCAGCGCCGTAATCACTGACTTCTTTGACAGTAAGATAATCATAAGGCATTACATAGCCGTGAAGATCAGTCGTGCCCAGAACGACTAGTTCGTGAACGGTTACCGTTCCGAATGCCATTACAGGGACTAAGGCAGCAACAAATAGAACGATAGCAACTGCAGGAATTCCTTTCTTCCAGTTCAAAAGCTCCACCTCCATTTAGGTTGACCGGCCCAGTTTTCGCCGGATAGAATTATTGACCCGTGACCGTAGGAATCTAATGCTGAAGATAATTGAGGATTCCAAAGAATGTTTCGAAACAGTACTATCTTACCACAGTCATGTGGACTCATTAAGAAAGAAAAAGCACATCTCAGTAAATGAAAGTAGGCAGTCTAATTAACGAAGAGCGGAAGATCCGGGACTAGGATTGTGGGGTCTAGGGTCTGGCAAGAGCAGAAGTGATGCTGCATTTGGCAGGAGGCGATTAGAAAGCCAGTCAGGCTCCGCCTGGCCAGTCTCTGCCTCCGGCAGAGGCCAGTCACCTTCGGTGGCCAGTTCCGCTTCGCGGGCTAGGAGCCGCTGAACGCTTAAGAACGAAACCCCGCTGGTCGCTGTAAAAACCGAGAAAGAGCACGTCGGAGACGTTCGCTTCGCTCACGAGAAGATGAGAGCAAAAATAGGGACTGACAATTCTCCTCATGTCCCATTTTTCGAGTAAAAGGTAGAAATTCCAAACAGGACCTCTTTCGGGCGAACGGCCGTTCGCCCCTACAAGAGAACTGCACAGTCATCTTAAATTGTCATCGCGTAGCGCCTGCCCTGAAGCGCCCCTGTTCAGGGGGTCTGCACGGGATCTCGCTCTTTAAGAACCCGGTTCTGACAACCCGCTTTTATAAACCCGATCTTTCTAACCCGCACTTCGTAACCCGCTTCTAAACAAGGCTCTTCTGCCCGACTAAGTCGGAACTGGCCGCACGAAGTGCGACTGGCGTGCGTTAGCAGACTGGCTCCCAAACGGTCCTATTGTCTGTCTCGTTTTTCGCGAAAGACAGGGATCCTGACCAGGAGCATTGTCAGGATGACAAGAAGGGAGAGTCCCCTGCCCTTAAATCATGTTGTATCATCCCGTTATTTCCAAGCTCTCTTATCCCGTAGAGTCTGCGCCAATATGGATTATGTTCATGATCCAATTCCGTCATCCCGTGATGCTTTTGCACGGGATCTAGCATCTAGAAGCTGCTTTAAGCTGTGGAGATCAGTTTCACCAGCTCGAGAACCAGAAGAGAGTTTCCGGTGAGTGCTGTTTTTTCATGACTGGTTGGAGTCCAAACGCTCTTGAATCATCACCTTGCCCAAGAACGAAGAACAGATCTTCGCTCTGGAACCAAGAACAGGTTTTTTAATCGGAGAACGGAGAACCGCTCAACGGTCAATCAGTCCTATGCTCTTTCCAACCCCCGACCTCCGACCCCCAACCACGGTCTGGTGAGTAGCCCAGGGGGATTTCACCCCCAGGCTCTCTCAGAACCGGACTTGAATCTCTCGATTCATCCGGCTCCCATTATCCAGCCGAATAGAATATCCCCATCGTCCAGTGTACAAATAGATGAGGCTCCCTGC